>JANNCN010000193.1:0-10049 GCA_031386665.1 Rhodoferax sp.
CCGGCAGCAGTTCCGAGCCTCGAAATTTATCCAGGGCAAATTCGAGAATGTCTTCAAGCCGATGCGCCAGTCTCCCGATTCCAGGCAACCCAATAATGTTGCCACTGCCCTTGAAAGTGTGAGCGCTGCGAAGCGCCTCGACCATCACTTCGTCGTTGTAATTTCCGCTGCTCCAATTCGCGACGGCCATTTCCAACTGTGCCAACTGCTGTGGCGCATCGGCCAGCAGTGCCTGAAGGAGTTCTGGGTCAACTTCGTCCGTGTTCAGTCCGACATCCGCGTCGGTCGCAGCCTCCAGAGACTCGCCGTCACCGTCTGCGCCTTCGCCCATTTTTTCAGGTGCAACAAGAAGACTACTTGCAAGCTCCAGCACTTCGTTTTCATCCAAGGGCGAGGGGCACAAAGACAAGTAGTGAGCAATGTGCTCCACGATGAGTGGATGCGCTGGATTCTCAAGGTATGCGACCGCCTCATCAACCCACTGCCCGAGCCAGACAATGCCCACAGCAAGATCTGCGACGGCGTCCTCATTAGCTGTAACTGCACCAGAACCAGACCCAGCACCAGCACCAGCACCAGCACCAGCACCAGCACCAGAATTATTTGCCGGATCCTGTATTTCAGTCGTGCGAGCGAGCAAACCGTCCGTGAATTGGCCAATCAAACCAAGATAACCCGCAAGGCCTTGCAAGCCGACCGACTCCACTGCCTGGGTGAAGCGCGCAATCAGTGACACCATGTCAAGCACTCCGGGCGGAGGGCCTGCGGGCGTCAATTCCCACAGAGCAAGTGCTTCTTTGGCTGTCGGTACATCCTGCGCAAATTCAGCGCGCAAGAGTTCAATCATCTCATTGCTCATTGCAGCAGTGTCGGGTATCAATCAACGCACGAAGTCTGGTGGTCACGTTGACTTAAGTCGCCTTCACCTTGAACTGGGCGACCGATTCGTTCAGGCGCTGCGCAAATTTCACCAGCGTTTCAGTCGCGTTGGCCTGCAAGGAAATGGCCGAACTGGTTTGCGCGGTGCCGTCGTTAATGACCTGCACGTTTTGCTGCAGTGTTTTCGACATTTCTTGCTGCTGCGCTGAGAACGATGCGATTTGACGCACCAGTTCGACCAGTTCGTTGGTCGCACTTTGAGTTTGAGTCATTTCCTGCCCGGCACGGCGGGCCAGTTCGGTTTGGGTCACCACGTCAGAAATCAGCCGGTTCATTGTGATCAGCGTTTCATTGGTTTCAGCCTGAATGTTGCTCACCAGTTTTGCAATCTCGCCAGTCGCTTGACGCGAGCTGTCTGACAAGCGCTGAACCTCCTGCGCCACCACCGCAAAGCCGCGCCCAGCTTCACCCGCAGTCGCGGCCTGCATGGAAGCATTCAGCGACAGCACATGGGTGCGCTCAGAGATCGTATTGACCAGGGCTACGGCCGATGAAATTTCTTGAGAACGCTCACCAAGGCGCTTGAATCGCTTTTCAGTCTCCGAGATAACTTCGCGCAATGAATCCATGCCTCGCATGGAGCCTTCCACAGCCACCTGCGCAGCTTTGGTCGCCTCCGAGGTGCGCGCCGCCGCGACACCCGATGCGCTGGAAAGCTGCGCCACTTCAATCAGCTGTCGCGATGCGCCGCCCAGCGTCGCACCCATGGAATCGAGCAAGGTACGTTCACGCTCAGCAGCACTCTGCACCACCAAGCCTTGTTGCTGCGCGGCTGACGCGGCCATTTGCACCTGTGCTGCAATCCGCTGAACTTCGATCACCGTGGTACCTGTTTCATCCGCAAACTGATTCACTGACGAAGAAATGGTACCCACAATGTCGTCCGACACGATCGCGCGCACGGTCAAATCTTTTTCAGACATGGCATACACGGTTTGCAGCAGATTGATGGCCGAGTCATTGATTTTTTCGTTTTCTTGCTGGGCTTTGCGCAAGGCGCCCAAACGTTCATCCAGCATGGTGTTCAGGGTGTTGCCCAAGTCTTCAATTTCATCACCCGACTTCACTTGCGAGCGAACCGCGTCATCACCACCAGCGACCTTTTTTGCCATGGAAGCGAGGTCATTGACCGGCCGGGTGATGGTGCGCACAAAGAAGTACGCAGCGGCGCCAGCAGCAGCTAACACCGCCAAGGCCACAGCCAAGGTACGGAAAATTGTTTGATTCCGAAGCTCGGTTGCACCCGCCAAGGCTTCGTCCTCGTCCTGTTCCGCCAGCACCGCCAGAGTCACACCGTAAACTGTCAGCGGGGCGTACGCGGAGAAAACAGGTGTGCCACGGTAGTCGTTGATGAGGGCAAAGCCAGATTTACCGCTCAGCGCATCCTTGGCTGCGGGAGTGTCCACTTTCACAACGCCGATGGACGTGCTCTTTTTGTCAGCCAGGGCCAGCAAGGCAGGGGAAATTTTGCCTTGGCTATCCTTCAAAAAGCCTGCTTTGTCTTCCAACAAGAATCGGCTGTCGGTGCGCATCAAGCCGTCGGTGCCAACCAAATACGACTCGCCCGATTTACCCAAGCCTTGATCGGCCCATTTCTTGTCCGCCGTCATGACAGCGGTGATCTTGTCCAGCGGAATTTGGGCCGCCAACACACCAATCAATTGCTCGCCTTCCATGATTGGCATTGCCACAAAGGCGGCTTGGTCGTCATACGAGGCAAAATACCGCTGATAGTCGGACAGGGCCACACTGCCTGCTTTTCCAGCAGCCTTGGCTTTGCGATAGGCGTCATCCAGCCCGGTCTTGGCCGCAATGCCGTCGTTCAGGTTGGAAGTGAAGTCCAATTCCTTGAACACGGTGTAAACCACTCTGTCCGTTTGAGGATCGATCAAGAAAATGTCATACAGAGACAGCCGCTCCTGAAAGGCCGAAAAGGACGGGTGAAACTTGGAGTGCGCAGCGGCGTAGGCGGACTTTTCAGTGGCGTCTACCATCTTGTCCTTCTCGCCCAGCTTGTTTGGGTTGGCCACGATGAAAGCATGTTGCAGCAAGCTCTGAATGTCATCCAAACCGGCGGCAAATTTATCTTGTCCAGATGCTTTAGCAGGGTTGCGACGGGCGTATTCATCACCGAATTGTTTGTCGTAAAAGGACTTCACCTCGTCACGGGTAACGCGCAGGGCATCACCTTTGGGCACGTCAGCGCCAGAGGCTTGATAAGCTTGTTTGAGCGTCTTCATGCCATCGACTGCCGTCGTGCTGGCCGAAAACGCCTGCAAGCCACGCACAATGCCATTCAGATAGTCAGTGACTTGCTGTTTGCGCACCTCACGCAGAGAGGTCAGCTGGGACTGCACTGAGTCTGTCAAACTGGTTCGTGCCAATTGCACTGAGCCACCGCCCACAAGCAAGGAAGTGACAAGCACGGGCACCACCGCCAGCGTGGCTGCGCCCAAGAACATTTTTGTTGCAAGTTTCATGCGGTTCCTTAACTTTCAGTGTCTGCGAGAGGTTTGTTAGCTTCGTTGGATGGCCAGAGACAAAACTGCTACCAATTCATTCCCACAAATTTCGTAAGCAAGCTTGCCATCGGCCTGAACAGCCAGCCCCTGACACAGTTCGGCAAGGGATTCAGGCAATGGAGGCAACTGGGTCATTTTTGAGCCCGACGCCAGGGGCGCACGCTCATAGGCAATTTGAAACGGCAGGCCAGAAAACAAGATAGCCAGAGCCTGTTCATTGCTGTCACCGATGCGCCCACCCAACAACAAGCGATGCTGGCGGCCAATCGCTTCGCTTTTTGTCTCTGGTGCGAAATACCGACCCAGATCCACCACCGGGACAATCATGCCGTCGATGTTGGCGGCCCCAACAAACCATTCGGGCGCTTTGGGCACTGGCACCAAGTCAAACTGATCGACGATTTGGGTGACCCACTCATAACTGAACGCTAAGGGCAAGCCCCTGCACTGAATGAGCTGTGCCATGGCTTCGCCCCAGGCTTTTTCAGGAAATCCGGAGAAGGCTGGAAAATCCGGCAATGCGGGATCGGATGGGGCAGACATGCCAAGAGGCTCTACCGCACCAATGTTATGGAGAGTGGTGGCAGAGGTATCCACAGCTTTAAAGGTGCGCCAGGATCTGGTCAGGGGTGTAGGGCTTGGTCACGTAACCCTTGGCACCCAGCATTTGGGCAAATACGCGGTCAACCTTTTGGTCTTTGCTGGTCACAAAAACGACGGGGATGTTCTTGCTGTCAGCATCCTGTTTGAGCTTGCGGGCCGTGCCAAAACCGTCCAGGTCGGGCATGTTCACGTCAAGCAAGATCAGGTCCGGCTTGTCTGCCTGCACTTTGGCAAGCGCCTCTATTCCCGACATTGCCACTGAAACTGAACAGCCCGCATCCTGAAGAATGCGCAACAGATGCTTGCTGTCCACCGGGGAGTCATCAACGACGAGTACTTTTTTCATTTTTTTCCTTAGTGGCGTTTGATGCCGCGAGTTTCAAGGTAGCCAAATGCTGATTTCGCTACTTTAGATGGGCTATTTTGAGGGATGAGAGGTCGATTTTTTAGTGCATTCATGGCGAACGCCCAGAATTGCGCGTTGTGTATGTCGAGGCTGTCGGCAAGCGCTTGGACTCGCTGTGATCACCCGCTTTCATTGTAGCTGCGCCATGTTTAGACAGAACCAGCCCAAGCTGCTGCTCATTCAAAGGCTTGGTCAGGTAAGCATCGCAGCCAGACATCGATCCCCTGATTTTGTCGATCGTGCCACCCCGGCTGGTCAACATCACCACGACCGGCACACTGGCTTGTTTGCTTCTATTTTGCTTAATCGCCCGGCAGGTTTGGTAACCATCCAGACCCGCCATCATCACGTCGAGAAAGACGAACTGGAAATCCTTCTGTGCAATCAAAGCCAGCGCCTCTTCACCACTGCGAGCCAATTGCGCCGTGTAACCGAAAACTCGCATGCGACTTTGCATGAATTTGAGAGCAACGTCACTGTCATCCACAATCAAAACGGTCTGCTTCGGGTCTTGCGCTACGGGTGCGGCAGACATCGCAGCGGCGGCGAACCGACTTGGCAAGTTGGCAACGGGCGGTGCGAAAGCAGCGCTGGTCGCAGGTGAAATTGCTGCCGAAATTTGGGACGAAATCTCAATCGCAACCGGGGGCTTAGGCGTTGCAAAAACATCGTGCAAAGGCCATTGCTTGCTGCTTGGCGGTGGCAGTGCAGGCGACAAGGCGCTTGGGCTCGGCAAAACAGCCGCAGAAGAGGCTGCGCCCGGAGCCGGGGCTGACACCGGCCGCAGCGGCAGGGGCCGGGCCGCAAGGGGTGGGGCGTTTCCGCCCTGCATCAGTGGGGATTGAAACGAACGACTCACGGCACCCGGCAGCGCTGCTGCGGGCGGCGCAGAGCCCGTTGGCGATGCCAGGGCATTCAGCGCCGTTAACATCGATGTCAGACGCAAAGGCCGATGCAGCACGGGCCATCCAGTCCCGAAATCGGAAGCGCCCACGACCACAATTTTTTTGCCACCAATGCGCCGACTTCTGATGGCGTCAACGTCATGAAGGTCGTTCACATTCAACAAAATGACCGCCGCGTCTTCCAATTCCGCGCAAACTGACCAAAAAGGCGCCTTGCGCGCGGCCAATCGAAAAAATGTTTCGATGGTGGCCAGCTCGAAATTGGAAAACCCCGACGGATGAACCTTGTAATTTGCCAGCACGTTGATTGTCATAGTTGTCTTGGACCCGCCAATTTGATACCCAGCCTTTGGATGCAACCAGCAATTTATCTGAAATTTTGTTTTGCAGGACAAGAACTGGACTCATTTGCAAATTGCAAATGCACATTTCGTGACAGTTAGCGCAACTCTTGCCCTTTTTTTGACCCAAAACACCCGACTACCGTTGCACTTTACCCACTTCGGGGGCGACTGTGGTCGACTTGACTGGCCAAGGCCAATTCAAAATTTCAATCTTGCTATTATTTATATAGCAATAAACTCAATAAATACGAGATCTAGAGGCCTATTTTATTCATAATTTAGTCGATTTTGGCCATTTTCTAAAAAAAAGAACCTGCAGGTTCTTTTTTAGAAAATTTCAGGTCATCTGCACATTTTGAATCAAATTACAGGCGCTCCCGCCCCTTTGATTTGTGACTTTGAGGCAACACTGGCAGGCTAGAATCAACCCACATTTTGTAGCAGACCCGCTTTATTTCACGCTGGCTGCGTGCTGTCCTGATTCTTTCTGCGGCAGTTTGATATCCTCATTTTTTGGTTCATAGTTGCCATCGCTCACTTGGTCTTCATTGCCGCTCTTTGCACATGCTGAAATCAAACTGTTTGCGCCATTCCATCGTCACATCGGCCGCCTTGCTGGGGCTGCTTTGGGGCTCCGTCGCGCAAGCCCAAAGTTCACTGCCAGGCTACAACGCGCCCTCTGGTGCAGTGCCAGGCGCGCCCCTAAAACGCCCCGATTCCGAGATGACAGGTTCAGGTGGTGGGCTGGTCGCACCTGCGACGGGCCAAGCCGGGTTTCAAAACGGCCTGGGCGCCAATGGCGACGCTAGCAAACCGGTCACTGACCCGTCTGTTTTGGACGCCAACCGCCCTCGCCCTCCGGTGCGCGACGCGGCCCCCAGCCAGTTTCAGCGCTTTGTTCAAGAAACCACAGGCCGCATGTTGCCCATGTTCGGCCGTGAACTCTTCAGTTCGCCCCAAACCTATGCGGCTGACACCGCCCTGCCCGCCCCAGCTGACTACTTGCTTGGGCCCGGTGACGAAGTTCGCCTGCAAGTCTGGGGCCCTATCGACTTCAACACCAGTTTGACGCTGGACCGCAACGGCCAGGTCAACTTGCCCAAAGCCGGTGTCGTCACGCTGGCTGGAGTTCCTGTTCGCGATTTGGAAAAAGTCCTGCGCGGTCATTTGGGCAAAGTTTTCACCAATTTCAGCGCCAACGCGACTTTGGGCCGTTTGCGCGGGATTCAGGTGTATGTGGTGGGCCAAGCCCAGCAACCCGGCACGTTTCATGTATCCAGCCTGAGCACCCTCGTCAACGCCCTGTTTGCCAGCGGCGGCCCCAACGCCAATGGCTCCATGCGTAACATTGAGCTCAAGCGCAACGGCAAAACCATCAGCACCATTGACCTGTACGATTTCATCGCTCGCGGCGTTAAAACTGGCGATGTGCCGCTGATGTCAGGTGACGTCATCGTCATCCCCAGCGTCGGGCCACGCATTGCCGTCACAGGCGCTTTTGACCAAGCCGCCATTTTTGAACTTAAAAATGGCGCCTCCACCATTGCCGACATATTGGCATTGGGCGGCGGAGTGCCCGCCCTGGCTACTAGCCAAAAAGCCCTGCTGGAGCGCATCGCTCGCGACAGCACGCCACCCAGGCGCGTAGAAGAGCTGGTTTTGAATGAACAAGGCTTGCGCCAACCCCTGCGTGATGGTGACGTGCTGACGCTTTTGGCGATCAGCCCAGCGTTTGGCAATGCCGTCACGTTGCAAGGCACGGTGGCCGCGCCCTTGCGCTACCGCTGGTTCGAGGGCATGAAAATTCTCGACTTGATCCCTGAGCGCGAAGCTCTGATCACCAGCGACTATTACAAGCGCAAAAACCTGCTGGTTCAACAAAATAATGATGCCGCCAAAGAGGCTGGCGGCAAGGTCACAGACCGAGTACGCAGCATCGTCGATCAAATCAACTGGGAATACGCGGTTATCGAGCGAATTGACCGCAACAAACTGAGCAATGAACTGATTCCGTTCAACCTGGGCAAAGCCGTTTTGCAGCGCGACCCAGCCCACAACATTGCCCTGCAATCGGGCGACGTGGTCACCATTTTGAGCCAAAGTGACCTGCGATTGCCGCAAGACAAGCAAACCCGCCTGGTTCGGGTTGAAGGCGAAGTGGCAGCCCCAGGCGTCTACCAAACCATGCCGGGCGAAACGCTGCCCGAATTGATCAAGCGGGTCGGTGGCATCACTTCACGCGCCTTTGTGTTTGGCACTGAACTCAACCGCGAATCGGTTCGGGTGCGGCAGCAGGAAAATCTGGACACACTCACCCGTCGATTGGAAGCCCAAGCCCAATCCCAAGCCAGCGCGGTCGTGTCAAACCGGGGGGCTGAAAACGCAGCGCAAACCCAAGCCATTCAGTTGCAACAGCAGGCGCAGGTCAAGAGCCAAATCGAACGCCTCAAGACCCTCAAAAGCAATGGCCGTATTGCCCTGGAACTTGACCCTCAAAACCAATCCCTGCCCGCGTTGGCGCTGGAAGACGGTGATCGTATCCACGTGCCACCCGTTCCCGGCTTTGTTGCGGCCTTTGGCTCAGTCAACAATGAAAACGCCTTCATCTACAAACCCAGCAAAACGGTGGGCGATGTCCTCAAAACTGCTGGTCTGACTGAAGACGCGGAGCCCTCGCAAGCCTTTGTGCTGCGCGCAGACGGCAGCATCATTGCCCGGCGCGACCTGAGCGGCTTCTTTGGCGGCAACTTCGAAGCCATTCGCGTTTTGCCGGGAGACACAGTCGTGGTGCCTGCGCAAATTGACCGCGAAAGCCGCTACAACATTGTCACCCGCGCCTTCAAAGACTGGACCCAGATTTTGGCTAACTTTGGCTTGGGCTTTGCCGCCATCAAGTCCATCAGCAAGCTGTGATGCCCGACTGCTGGCCTTGCCCTCGAGACTCAGGCGGTTTGGCTGCCAGCGTCGCTGGCCTTGAACCTTCCATTGATCGCCACCCATGAATCAGAACCCAGACACTGTCACAAGTGACACCCCTAGTGCCAACGCTAATGACGAGGCCAGTGACGACGTCAGCCTAATTGATATCCTGCAGGTCCTTGTTGAGAATTTTTGGCTGCTGCTGTTGGTGCCCATTGCCGCTGGGTTGGTTGCACTTGGCATCACTTACGCCATCCCACCGTCATTCACGGCCACCACCAAATTCATGCCGCCCCAGCAGCAGCAAAGTGCCGCCAGCGCCATGCTGCAAAGTCTGGGAGCATTGGGCAGTTTGGCGGGTGCGTCTGGTGCTTTAAAGAACCCCGCAGACCAGTATGTGGCCTTGGTCAAAAGCCGAACCGTGCAAGACGCGCTGATTGATCGCTTCAAACTCAACGAGCGCTACGAAGAAAAGTTCAAGCAAGACAGCCGCAAACAGCTCGACAAAAACACCATGGTTGCCAGCGGTAAAGATGGCCTCATTACAATCGACCTGGAAGACAAAGACCCCGCTGTGGCCGCGCAAATCGCCAACGCGTACGTCGAAGAACTCGGCAAGTTGCTGAACCTCCTGGCCATCACCGAAGCCCAACAGCGCCGCGTGTTTTTTGAAAAACAACTGCTGGGCGCCAAAGACAATCTGGTCAAAGCCGAATTGGGCCTTAAAAGCAGTGGCGTGAACAGCAGCGCTCTGAAGGCCAGCCCCCAAGCCGCTGTAGAAGGCTTGGCCAGACTCAAAGCCAGCATCACCGCGCAAGAAGTCAAGCTGGCGTCCATGCGCGGCTATTTGACCGAATCCGCACCCGACTTCAAACAAGCCCAAACCGAATTGTTTGCCCTGCGCTCGCAACTCACCCGCGCCGAAAAAGAAGAACCCGTCAGCACCAGCGACAGCGACTACATCACCAAATTCCGCGAATTCAAATACAACGAAACCTTGTTTGAACTTTTTGCCAAACAGTACGAAATGGCCCGCGTTGACGAAAGCCGCGAAGGCGCAGTGATTCAGGTGGTCGATGTGGCGCTTGCGCCAGAGCTTAAAAGCAAGCCTAAGCGTGGAGTGATTGCTGCTTTGGCCGCAGTGGGGACAGGCATCGTCCTGTTGCTCTACATCATGTTGCGCCAAAGCTTTCGCGGCGCCAGCCAGGCACCGGAATCCAAAGACAAAGTGGCTCGCCTGAAGCGTGCGTTCGCGGGAGTTGCGGGGAGAGGTTGATTTTTCTCACTCGCCAGCAAAACAAGAATTTACCTGATCCATGACAAAAACAGCCCTCATTACTGGAGTTACCGGACAAGACGGAGCCTATCTGGCCGAATTTTTAATTCGCAAGGGTTACACGGTTCACGGCAT
>JANNCN010000007.1:0-5642 GCA_031386665.1 Rhodoferax sp.
GCAGTTTTGAGCACCGCAAGTTGCCCGAAGCGCAGCGTAGGGACCCAGACTGTCGGGTCGCCTTTTCTTTGCTTACTTTCTTTTGGCGAAGCAAAAGACAAGTGAGTCGCCCGCCGGGGCGAGACCCGGCCTGCCCGCTGGTAAGCGTAACCCCAAAATCCACCCCTCACGACAACAAAACACAACAAATCCGCAGCGCCAACGCCGAAACCAACGCCGAAGACTAAACCAACAATCCTAAAAACTAAAACCCACTTCCCCAGCCGCGAGCCACCGCAAAACGATCAATGCCCATGTGCCAACCCACTAATCATGGTAACCAACCCAATCCCCACCCCCAACCAGGCAATCTGTGCAGCCGTCTCTCGCGCTGACAAGCGCCTTTGCAACTGCGGAATCAAATCTGCCAGCGCGACGTAAATAAAACTGCTGGACGCCATCACCAAAAAGTACGGCAAATAGTCCCGCAACTGATCGACCAGCCAGTACCCCGCCAGGCCGCCAATCGCTGTCACCGCACCCGCCAACGAGACTTTGACCAGGGCCATTTGTTTGTTGCTCGAATCACCCCCCGCGCCTTCGCGCAGCACCATCAGATCGCCCATGTGGTGCGGGATTTCGTGCACCAGCACCGCCAGCGACGCGATGGCGCCCAAACGCATGTCGGCCATGAAGGCGGATGCGATCAAAATGCCGTCGCCGAAGCAGTGCACGCTGTCGCCAGTCAGCACAGCCCAGCTTCCGGCTTTAGGCGCAGCATGATGATGATGATGGTGGTGATGGGTATCTGTCTGGGCGTGATCATGAGCCGACCCTGAAAGCGGCGACGCTGAACCGGGTTGGGGCGCAGCCGCTGGGTGATGGTGTTCATGCCCGTGGTGCCAAAGCTCGGCCTTGTCCAGCAAAAAGAAGAACACCAGGCCTATCAGCAGCGTCATGAACAGGTCTTTGGCACCCGCCTGGCTTTCAAACGCTTCGGGCAGCAGGTGCATGAAGGCTGTGGCCATTAAAGCCCCCGCAGCCAGGCTCAACATGTGCTGCGTGTAGCGCGCCAGCAGCCCAAAACTGAGCAAGGCTGCCAGCCAAACGCTGCCAATCCCCGCCACCAAAGTCCCCGCCAAAATCGCTACGAAAGTCATAGCTGATTATCTCAGATGCCAAAACCCATCAAAAAACCGCCCCGTGAGGCGGTTTGAAATATCAGCGTATCGCGCTGAAATCGCAAGAGAGTCAGGCGACGCCGTTGGATTTGAACCACTCTAGGCACCGCTTGAACCCATCCTCCGCCGCCTCTTTGCGAAAACTTGGCCGGTAGTCGGCATGAAACGCGTGCGGCGCGTCGGGGTAGACCACAAATTGCGAGGCTTTGGACGCCGCGCCGCCTGCTGCCAGGGCGGTCTTCATTTTTTCAACGGTGTCCAGCGGAATGCCACCGTCTTTTTCGCCGTACAAGCCCAAAACGGGGGCGCGCAAGTTAGCGGCCAGGTCGATCGGGTTTTTCGGGGTCAAGTCAGTGGCCGTGCCGACCAGTCTGCCGTACCACGCCACGCCCGCTTTGACCGGGCCATGCGCCGCGTACAGCCAGGTGATGCGCCCA
Organism: Rhodoferax sp.; assembly: GCA_031386665.1. Lineage (GTDB taxonomy): Bacteria > Pseudomonadota > Gammaproteobacteria > Burkholderiales > Burkholderiaceae_C > JANYCG01. The sequence continues at coordinate 1,598 of JANNCN010000007.1, forward strand.
CCCCAGCAAAAACCGGTGACTGCAACTTTAGAGGCGTCGCCGCCATTGGCAGCGGCCCATTTCACGGCACCGTCCAGGTCGGCCATGACCTGCGCGTCGGGCACTTTGTTGACGACTTCGGCAATCAGTTTGCCAATTTCACCGTACTTGGTGGGGTCGCCTTGGCGCGCGTACAGCTCGGTGGCAATGGCCAGGTACCCGGCTTTGGCAAAGCGGCGGCAGGTGTCGGCGATGTACTCGTGAACGCCAAAAATCTCTTGCACCACCAGCACCACGGGGCAGTTGGTTTTGCCAGCGGGCATGGCATAAAAAGCAGGCACTTTGAAGCCATTGACTTCATACACAATTTCGCCAGTTTTCAGGCCATCACTTGATGTTTTGATGGCAGTCTGGGCCATGATGGGCATGGCGGAGGCGGCATAACCGACGCCCAAAGCCACTTTCAGGGCGGTGCGGCGGCTGGCACCTGCTTCGGTGCTTTGGCCGGGCAACAGGGCGTCGAAATCGGCTTTTTGATCGGGATTCAGCATGGTATCTTGTCCGTTGGTAAGTTGGAGGTCGCCAGACTTTAACAACCCACAATAGCAGTTGGAGCTTAAGGGCTTTGCGTCAATTCAACCGCCAGCGTTACAGCCTTTACTTCACCGCCGACAAAATAGGCGTCAGCCGATCAGGCGTGCCTTCAAGGCGCTCTAGCTTGGGATAGCGCAGCCCGCCCCGGTAATCGATTTTGATGGTTTTGTAACGGTCGTTGGATTTGACCAGCAGTTCAACGCCACTGCCATCTTTGGCTTTGGTGATGGCTTCGCGCAGCAGCTCAGGCTTGTAGGCCACTGAATTCACCGCCACCAGCTGCATGCCCGAGGTCAGCCCCGACTTGAAAGCTGGGCCGTCCCACCGAATGCGACTGAATTTGCCGTCGCGGTCCAGGCTAATGCCCAGCGAATAGTCAAAGCCCGTGAAACGCCAGTTGCCCTCGACCGCCTTGGAGTAGTCGCTTTGGGTTTCTGTGAAACTCAGCTTCCAGCCGCCTCGGGCAATGCCGTCCAAGAGCGTGGCGTTGTTGTTGGCGTCCAGCCGCTGTCGCAAAAAATTGGCCCAATTGAACGATGCCGCAGCCGGTGGCGCGACCGTGTTCAAGGCCTTCACGTAATCTTCAAAGCTGTACGTGACCGCAGCGACACGACCGTCTTCAATGCCAAAAAACAGGCGGGCCACGTCGGCCAGGCTTTTGGCATCGGCCGTCATTTCGCGGATTTTGGTGTCGGCGTCCAGCCAAATTAGCAGGCCTTCGGCGTAATAGTCTTCTCGGCGCTGCCAATCTGGCCAGTCCAGAGCACCTCGCAAGCTGATCACAGGCTCATTGGTGGTGTCTTGCAAGTTGCGCCAGGCGCGGCCAGCCCGGGTATCCAGCGATGCGGCGGTTTGAGCCAGACTCTCCAGAGAATCAGCCAGCGGCACAATGCCCGACCGCGCGGCCAGCACATGGCCCCAAAACTCGGTTTGCCCCTCATAAATCCACAGCAAACTGTCTTGCATGGGAATGTTGAAGTTGGGCGTCCACACGTCGCTTGGGCGGCGAAACTTGCCGTTCCACGAATGCGCGTATTCATGGGGCAACAAGGTTCTGCCCGACGAGCTTTTTTTCCAATCAATGAAGTAACCGGGTCGCACGCCGTTTTCGCTGGACTCGGAATGCTCCAGGCCAATGCCCGAGAACTGCTCGCTCAGCGCCAGCAGAAACTCGTAGCGCGCAAAGTGACGCGAACCGAATACGACGTCTGACTGTTTGACGAGTTGTTTGTGCGCCTCGATCTGCTCCGGCGTGGCTTCAAGCTGCGCGGGCGAATCGGCAAACGCGGTCAAAAAGACGGGGGCCGTGCCGCGTGAATCGAGTTCAAAGCGCTTCGTGTACTTGCCCGCCCACAACGGCGAATCGACCAATGTCTCCAGGCTGACGGCTTTGAACTCGTACCAGTCGCCGTCGCGTTTGATCAAATCCAGCGCGGACGCGGTTTGCCAGCCATTGGGCAACTTGGCAAAGGCACGGGTTTGAATGGCGCTGGCAAAGTAACCCGCTGGGTACAGAACCACCGTGTTCCACTGCAAGCCGATGATCTCGGGCGTCATCACCACGCGCCCGGTGGACGGAGACACGGGAGACAGGTGCTGGAACGCAATTTTGAGAGTGTCAACCCCAGCGGGCACGGTCAGGTGAAAGGCAAACACGTCCACTGGGTCGCGCTTCCATTCCACTGGCCGGCCATTGGCCATGATTTGCAAACCCGCCATTTTGGACACAGTCCCGGTGGGCGAATGGGTGCCCGGAATCCAGCGCGGGTATAGCAAAGTAAGCGGCCCGGGCTGCACCGGCAGGGTTTGGCGCACCTGCATGATTTTGCGGTCCAGGTCGGTTAAATCCACCTCAACCACCAAAGTGCCAGGGTACGGCTGGTTGAGCACAGGCGGCACACTGGTATTTGCCATGGCTTGGGCAGTGGCTTGCGCCGCCACTCCACCCGCGTGCATTGCGAACAATAAGGTCAAGCCCAAGGCTGGTGCGCCAGAAAAACGGCGCAAAAATAAAATGAAATTCATGACAGTCAGCGCACCATTCGATTGAAGGCGCACAGTCTACCTCGACAGACTTGTCCGGCTTGTCATCCGGCGGGCAAGCCCCACGTTATGGATGCGACGGATTGCACGAAGCACGCCGTTGGCGGTCATGAATTGTTGAACGACAGTTAAACGGACAATTAAAGGAAAGCGAGCGAACCATGTGGAAACGAATTGCCTTGATTTGGGTGTTGGTCAAAACCGATGCGCGGCAGCTGTGGAGCGCCTTGCGCCACCCCCTGTCACCCTCCTGGCTCAAATGGGGCGTGGCTGGCATCGCCCTTTATTTGGTGTCGCCAATTGATTTAATCCCTGATTTCATTCCCTTTTTGGGTGTGATGGATGACATCGTCCTGGTGCCTCTGGCCATTGGATGGCTGCTGAAAAAGCTGCCTGCCAGCGTTCGCGACGATATACAGAGGCGAGTTTCGGCGAAAATGTGACAAGGCTAGCCTGAGCTTATGCGCATGAATTTTGCGCATAAAATACCAACAACTGAGACTCAGGATCTATTCATGCTTCATTTCGCTAACGCCGCAAAAAAGGCCACCAACCTGTCGCTCAACGTCAAGGTTCTGGAGGCCGCCAAAGATTTAGGAATGAACATTTCGCAAACAGTCGATGGGCTGTTGACTGAGGAGGTGAAACGCCGCTATTGGGACAAATGGAATGCAGACAATAAGCCCGCGATTGACGCCTACAACGAGCGCGTCCGTCAGCACGGTCTGCCGCTGGCGAAATACCGCACTTGGGGCAAATCCCTTAGCGATGGTCGCGAAACCGTTTAGAAACTATTGAATATGGCCCGCTATGACGTATACGCCAACCCGGAAACCACAGAACGTGTGCGCATTCCTTATTTGTTAGACATTCAAAGCGATCATATTCAAGGGGTTCAAACTCGCGTGGTCGTCCCGCTTTGGAAAGCCGATCAGCTCTTCAACCGTTCTGAAGACCTCAACCCGGGGTTTGTCGTTGCCGGAATTAAGTTGGCCATGGACACCCCCGCGCTGGGCGCAGTGCCTGTGTCAATCCTGCGCCATTCCGTGGCGAACCTGAACGACCAGCAACTCCTGATTCAAAATGCTTTAGATATGCTGTTAGCAGGCTACTGAAATGACCCAAACCACAGCCATTCGCTCCCAGTACGAAGATTTCATGCGCCACGTGTACCGCGAGGGTGCCGCCAAGACCGACCGCACAGGCACAGGCACCCGCAGCGTGTTTGGCTACCAAATGCGGTTCGATTTGAACCAAGGTTTCCCGCTGGTGACCACCAAAAAAGTTCACCTTAAATCCATCATCCAAGAACTGCTGTGGTTTCTGACTGGCTCGTCTAACAACAACTGGCTAACCGAGCGTGGCGTGAGCATTTGGAACGAATGGGCCAAGCCCGACGGCGACCTGGGCCCCGTGTACGGCGTGCAGT
>JANNCN010000104.1:0-17827 GCA_031386665.1 Rhodoferax sp.
GTGAAGGTGTAACTGCCATCGGCCTTGATGGTCAGCGTGCCCACGCCTGCGATGACGGAGGAGCCGCCTGCAGCGCCTGCGGGCACGAGGATGGGGGCGGCCACGCCTGCGACCACAAACTGGGTCACGGTCTTGGTGTCACCGACATCGGCATCGGTGTCATTGAACAGCAGGCCCAAAGCGGCAGAGACCACCAAAGGCGTGTCCTCGGCGATGCTCTTGGCATCGTCCGCAGCCACCGGGGCGTCGTTTGTACCAGTAACGGTGATGGTCAGGGTGGTCTTGTTCGAGACCAGCAGGCCCGGGTCGCGTACGGTGTAACTGAACACATCGGTCACAACGGCCCCGGCGGCGAGGCTGTTGGCGAGGTCAGCGATATAGGTGTAGCTGCCGTCGCTGTTCAGGGTTAAATGCCCGTAGGTACCCACCAACGAAGTGGCGATGCCCGTGCCCTGGGTGACTGCACCTGTGCCTACGACGACACCTGAGATCACCAAGCTGGCGGTGGTGTTGTCCACGTCGGTGTCGGTTCCAGGGGCCTTTTGAATCACGCCGTTGGCCACAAGAGCCGTCAAAGTGGCGTCTTCGTTGACCGCGCCCACGTCGGGGGCGGCCACCGGGGCGTCGTTGACTTGGGTGATGTTGAAGTTCAAGACTGTTGAGCTGGTTGAAGTGTCAGCACCACCATTGGCGGTACCGCCGTTGTCTTGAACTCTGAAGCCCAGGGCTCCCCGTGAGTTGCCAGAGCTATCGAGAAATGGGGTAAACACTAGTTTTCCAGCGTTGATGTCCGCAACTGAAATAACCTGCGATGTTGCAATGGCTATGCCGTTCAAGCGGTATACCCCTTCAGAAGTGGGGGGCAGGCTGTCGACAATCACATTGGCCAAAATGTTGGCTGGCACATCATTCGGCGAATCGACGAAGCCGAAATCAGCGGCGGTGACCGTGTAGGGCGCATCTTCATTGATCGCGACTGTTTTGTTGGCGCCCGTCGGCACTTCGTTCACTGGGTTAACCGTGATATTGATGGTTCCCGTTTCAGTGCGGGCCGCAGAACCCCAATGTTCGTTGGTATTGACGTTGACCGTGGCACCTCCCGTGTCAAGACCGGAATAGCTTAAGTTCACAGTTTGGTTGCCGCCCACGTCGCCGTACTCAAGTTGGAACGTGTGTACACCCGCGGTCAAGCCGACGATCGTGCCTGTTTTACCAGGCTCGCTGTAGCCTGCGTTCACAACGGGCGCGCCGTCCACTAGCAGGCGGGCAGCGTTATCTACCGTCAAGGTAAAGACGTAGGTTCCGGCCTTCTCGATCAGTACCACGCCCGACCAACGTGCAGTCAAGGCGTTGTCGGTCAAGTCGCGTTGGTGCTCCTGGATTCGTATGCCGTCTGCGCCTGAGATGCCAGCGGTCCAGCCAGAGCCATTGGATGCCGTGCCTGGGAAACCAGTGGTAAACGTGGTCGCGTAAGTGCCGGCGTCAACCTGATTGTTTGTCCAATACTCGTAGTTGAACCCGGTATCAATGGTGGTGGCGGTGTAGGTGTAACTGTCAGTGCCATAAAAGTTGGCAGTGGGTGTGTAGGTTGTTGTTCCAGCGCCCGTGTTCAAGACAGCTGTGCCATTGGCAGGGGTTGTCACTGCCGTCAAGAATGCGTTGCCTGCGCCAAAAAGATCATTTAAAAACGGCGAAATGACGACGGCAGTGTCTTCATTGGTGGTGACGTTATCGGTTACGGTATCGACCACGGGTGTGAAGTCAATGGCGACTGAGTCGGTGTCAAAAAGGATTGGCGTTCCGTTGTCGTCAGTGCGCAGGGTGATGCGGCCCGCACCGTTGTTATTGGCTGTCGGGCTGAAAACCAAGCCATTCAATGCGGCATTGATATTGGCAACGGTGCCAGTCAGGCGAATGGTGGCTTCATTCGAGCCCGTGCTGGCCTGGCTGAAGTCATTGGATGTGCTGAACGTGAGCCCGGTGGTGCCAGAAAGCGAGATCAAGCCGTTTTCAGCCCAGATCGTGAGTGAAACAACACCTGCACCTGAATCGGGATCGCTGATTTGGATTGCGTTGCCCGCCGCAGTTGAAAATATGAGCGACGTGTCTTCAGCGGTGCTCTGCGCGACGGGCACGATGTTGACTGGCGCAACGTTGGGCGCGACGACAGTGATCGAGACGGTCTCAGTTTCAAAAACACCAGACGGTGACGTTACTGTGTAGGTGAACGTGACCAAGCCACTGAAAAGAGGGCTTGGCGGGGTATAGGTCATACTGCCACCCGCCGTAAAAACGACGGAGCCAGTGCCGGCTGCGGGTTGGGTGATGCTAGTTACCGTTGGCGTGCCCTCAAAATTATCCGCAGAAGCGCCGTTTGCGGGCAAATCAGTCAATACATTGAAAGTAATCGGCGTGTTTTGAAGCGTACTTAAATTGTCTGCAACTGTGTCTTTAACCGGGGTGACGTTGATGTTGATAACGTCAGTGTCCGATGCGGTTTGCCTAATGACAATGCCGTCAATGAAGTTACCCTGCGTGGCACCACCCACTGAGCTGACGGACCTGAACGCAAACTGCAATTTGTTGCCGCTGGCATTGTTGGTCAAGTTGTAGGTGTAGGCCCCCCAGGCGCCGTTGCCGTCGCTGATGTTAGGGCTGGTGAATATGGCGGTATCAGCGTTGGCGCCTGTGCCGCCCACCACACCATCGGCCCCTAGGTCGGTCACGATCACCTGCATGACGTCCACACCCAAACGCCCGCGATGGGCAAGGTCAACAGAGACAGCCGCCCCTGCGTTTGGCGTAAATTCTTGGTAAAGATCTGCAACGAAATTGGCGTTGAGCTCAACAAAATAGTTGCCCGCGTAGGCAGGTGTTCCGCCAAAGCCATTGCTCCAAAATTCGATCTTGTTGTCTGGCGCTGATGTGTCCCAGCCGGGCACCAGCGCTTCATCGACATAGGTAAACCCAGCGCCTGAAATGATGGCACCTAGCTCGAAACCGCCGTTGACAAAGCTCGTGTTGGTCGACGGCGCCGTTACGGATCTGATGGTGATGCTGGCGGGCGTGGGTGATGTGGATGTGTTGTTGTAATCGGCCTGTGGCTTGTAAATCAAGCCATTCAAAGCCGCGTTGATGGCCGAGAGCGTGCCGCTGAAAGTCATGACAGCGTCATCCAGCCCGTCCCCGGTTGTGAATGTCAGGCCCGTAGTTGAGGACAGTGAGCTTGTGCCGTTGGCCGTGGTCAACGTTACCGTTTGGCTATCGCCTTCTAGGTCGGTGACTTGAATGGCGTTGCCGTTGAGTGTGGAGAAGACAATTTGTGTATCCTCAGCCGTGGTTTGCAGCCCTGGCACAACGTTGACTGGCGAGTCGTCAACCGACAGCACGCTGATGTTGGTGACGGCAATGTTGGAATTGACTTGCCCGTCGTTAACCGTTGTGTTAACGATGCGTGTCGTCGTATTTGGGGTGTCCGTGGAATTCGAAAAACCGATTCGGTTGATGGCCAGCGCATAGTTTGCGCGGGTGTCGTCACCGCTCAAGGTGATGACGCCAGTGGCGGCGTTGTAAGCACTGGCCGATATAGCGCCAGGCAAAGCGCTGATGACCGACAAGAGATCACCCGTTTGAAAATTGGTAAGGGTGATTGTTGCGCCAGTGAGATTGGTGTCGTCAATGTCCGAAATGCTGCTAGCTGCAAATGAAATTGCAACTGGCGCTGCATTTTCTGCGTAACTTGTTGCGAAATCGCCGCCTGACTGCGCGAAGGCATTGTCAACCTGCGCGCTATCGCCCATTGAGATTCTGAAAGTGTAGGTACCTCTTGCCAAAGTGGCCGACCCGGTGGATGAGTACCAAGACGCATCGCCATTGACAGCCAGCAAAGTAAGGACGGTTGAGGTCGCCACCACTGTGCCACCTGAGTTCAAGATGTCTACCTTGGCGGTGGGTGCCACAAACGCACCTGAAGTCACGTCTCTGGCGGCGAACTCTGCGCCAAAATTAACCAAGCCAGCTTGCGTGATCGTGAATGATTGCGTCAATGTGGCGGCCGCAGTGCCAAAGTCTAAGTACTGAACGCCATCGGCCGCCGTATCTGGGCCAAGTGCGTAGGGCGTGCCATCGACTCGAATGACGTTGATCAGACCTGCAGCGCTTGAGGCCCAACTCCCATACGATGAGCCCGCTTGTACGTTGTTCCCGTTGACGGTTGTAACCACAGGCGCTTCAAAACTGCCATTGGTCAACAAATTGCTGGCAGCAATCAGGTTCAACGTGGGTGCACTGTCGGTGATGGTGATGTTGACGTTGGCAGTTGTGAAATCACCTTGACCGTCGCTTAACTCGTAGGTGAAAGGCTGCGGCCCGCTCGCGTTAGCGTTGGCGACAAACCGGACGATGCCCAAAGACGCATTGACAACGGTCAGCGTACCGTTGGACAGCACGATCGGCGAGCCGACAGTGAAGGCCGCTCCATTGATTTTAGAGATCGACAGCGTGCCGCCATTGGCGTCGGAATCGACCGCAACCCCGTTGGATGCGAACAGTTCGCCAATAACGGTGTAGCCCTGCTTAACGTTGAAGGTGTCGTTGTTCGCCACTGGTGCGGTGTTGTTGACAATGTTGATGGTGACGGTTGAAACGTTGGACACGTTACCGATCGGGTCAGTCACTGAGTAAGTGAACGTCTGGGCCGTGTTGGTGCCCACCGAGTTGGCAACAAAAGTGAAGGCACCCGTGGTGGCGTTGGTGACCGTCAAGCTGCCGTTGGCCAAAACGATGGGCGTTCCTACCGTGAAAACGGCACCGTTGATGCGGTTGACCGTCATCGCATCGGCTCGGACATCAGAGTCAATGCCCGAGCCGTTGTTGGCAAACAGGTTGCCCGTCAAGGTGTTGGTTTCGAGAATTGTGAAGGCATCGTTGTTGGTGACCGGTGGCGCGTCAAGGGCAAGCGCGACTTCAAGGCCGTCAAACGCACCAGTTACCGCGAAGGTTAACGATGAAATGGCGACCAAACCTGAGCTCACTTTGACGCTCCCTGCGCCCGTCCCCGTGGCGGTTGCAAGCGAAGACTCAGTACCGACGGTGGTGTCGCCAATCACACGTTGAAAGCTCGTTGTCGTCACGGCCAAGTGATTGACGCCGACTGCCTTGCTTAAATTTAAAGTTGTGCCAGCCCCTGGCGACGTTAGGGTCCAAATGGACGATGTAGATTTGCCACCTCCATCGACACCACCGATCCTGTCAATGTGAATGATGGGGTCAATGACCGGCGTGCTGAACGAAATCGTGACCGTGCCGGTGACGCCTGCGCTGTTCGAAGCGTTGAAAATCACACCAAAGTCGCCAGTACCTTGAGCAGTGTTGCTAAAGGCGGGCGTGATGTTGTTGAGCTTGTCAGTGGCGGTAGATGCAGCTGCTGTCCATACGTTCAAAGGCCCGCCTAGGGTGATCGTTGTCGTAATCCCATCCGTCGTGTTCGTCAAAGTGATCGGCGTCGCGACCGTGTTGGCCGCAGCGCTCACGGACCAACCGCCACCCGCCGCCGTACCAGTGTTGGTGTACAGCAACTCGCCACTCCAGGTGCTCAGTTTCAGGGCATCGGCTTCAATGTGGCCCGTTTGTTGTTCCAGCTCCCAATCGCCGTTGAAGTTCACGCCGCCCGTGGTGTCGACGGATGCGGCAATGTCAGCGCCAGTCGCCGCAGCCAGCGCTGCCACAAAGGCCTGACCCTTATCGCCCGCTGCCACGTCGCAGCCATAAATCAGAATATCGGCATTGGCAGAAAGCGCTGCCTTGATGGTGGCCAGGTCTGCCGCGTGGCTGCCTGCGATGAGGTTTTGCAAATTCAGCACGCCATTGCCAATTTGCAATTCACCGCTGGTGCCGTGGCTCAAAATGTGAATGGCGTCAACGCCTCTGCGGCCTGCAAGTGAGGCGGCAATTTGGCTCAAAGCGTCTTGGGTCTCGTCTAAAACGACGACTTCGGCTTGGGGGTGGTCGATGAGGTACTGTTGCAGGTCTGCGACTACGGCATCAATAAAAATGATCTCTTGGGTGGCTGCGCGTGGCTCGGCGCTGGCCAGCTCTGGTGCGACCGGTTTTTCAGCGGTTTCTGTTTTGGCAACTTGGGCCGCTTCGGTCTGAACGGCGCTGAAAGGGCGCTGTGCTGTCTCGCTGGCAATCGCCTTAGCGGCTGCATCTTCTGAAACGAAAGCGGCATCGCGCGCCTGGGCAAAGTCAAGCAGGGCCAAAGGCAGCGCGGCGTCAAACACAATCCGAGGCTCCAGCGCAAGGCGCTGCGTGGGGGTTCGGCTCAAGGACCGTCTTGCGGTGCGCGTGCTGGACACCGCTTTGCCGCCCGAGCTGGCAGTTTCTGCCACGGCCACATAAGCGCCAACTGATTCATTCCACAAAGACTGATGCGTTTGATTCACAACGAACTCCAAAATTTGAGCCAAAAGCCCAAATTGAGGCTTTCAGCGTGCGGGCAGCCCAGCCGCGGACGCACTTGGTGAAATTTTAGACTGATCAGTCTGATTTTCTCTGTGTTGTATCCAGTAATCACCACAAATGGATACAAAGTGTGAAATCTTCGATGTGCACACTTCTTTTGATCGCCCTGGCTCCTACTGACCCGGCCTGATGAAATGTAAAGGCTTTTCGATGGGGTGTGGGCCTAGACGCGATTGGCCGTTGGCAATTGTTTTGAATTTGACTTGGGCTTTTCGGGAACTTCGGGAAGACGCAGAAAAGCACCCAGGGCGGCTGCGTGCGTGTGCCCCGACGCGTGGCAGAGTGTGTCGCCTTGCTTGATTCAGGCCGCGAGTCTCCGCCTTGACCTCCCGCATCCGCCCTGAGTACTTTTCTGCTCTGTGGCTGGCGGCGCGCAGTTGACTTGAACACGAGCGCCAATCAGGCCGCTTGGTACGAAATGGGCAGCGTTGGCTAAGTCAATCTGTCCTCGATCCACCCCAAAGCGCAAGAGGGAGTGCAAGGCGGCTGCGGGAGGTCAAGGGGGAGACGCGCCCTCAGCCCCAAGCAAGGCGACACACTCTGCCACGCGTCGGAGGACACGTACGCAGCCGCCTTGCACTCCCTCTTGCGCGCTCTCGTACGCGTCCTCATACGCACCCGCTTGAACGCTCCCCTTGGCGACCACCCAATGAAAACCGCGACCCAAACCAAGCGGCACCAAAAGCGCCGCATTCCACATTTCACAGGGCCAAAGCAACAGTCCAAGCAGCCTGCGCCCCCTCGACCAAAAACCGCACCCGGCGCACGCCATTCCACTCGTCAGCGTCAAGCCGAAAGGCCAGCAAGACCTTGGGCGGCAAAGCCTCGGTGTGGCCAAACCAAATGCCATCAACCGGTTGGCCTTGGTGTTTGAGCTTCAGCGCCAGGTGTTTTTCACCCACCAGCCGCTGCGACACCACCTCGACCACCTCGCTAAAAGTGGGCGGCGCAAAGCCTTGGCCCCACACTTCGTGGTGCAGCGTGTCAACCATGTCAACGCGCCGGTACTCAGGCGGTAGGGGGCCGTCGGTGTCGATGCGGCGGGTTAAGGTGGCGGCGTCTAGCCATTCGCGGGCGACCTGGGCAAAACCCAGTTCAAACGTTGTCAACTGCTCTTTGGCCACCGTGCAGCCCGCCGCCATGGCATGCCCGCCAAAGCGCAGCATCACGCCGGGGTGGCGTTTGGCAACCAGATCCAGCGCGTCGCGCAGGTGAAAACCGGGTATCGAGCGGCCGGAGCCTTTGAGCTCATTGTCTTTGCCCGGCGCTTTGCTGGCTGCAAACACAAAGGCTGGCCGGTGCAGTTTGTCTTTGATGCGTGAGGCCACAATGCCCACCACGCCCTCATGAAAGTCGGGGTCAAACACGCAAATGGCAGGCGGGGCGACAAACTCGCCTGCGCCGTCGTCTTTAAATAGCGACTCTGCAATCTCAAACGCCTGGTCGCGCATGTCGCCTTCAATCTCGCGGCGCTGGCGGTTCATGCCGTCTAGCGTTTTGGCAAGCTCTGCGGCGCGCGCCGGGTTGTCGGTCAGCAGGCATTCAATGCCCAAGGTCATGTCGGCCAAACGGCCTGCGGCGTTGATGCGCGGGCCCAGTGCAAAGCCAAAATCAAACGTGGTGGCCCCCCGGGCAGCCCGACCTGAGGCTTCAAAAAGACTGGACAAACCCACAGGCATGGCCAGCGCACGCACGCGCTTCAGGCCCTGCGCTACCAAGCGGCGGTTGTTGGCGTCCAGTTTCACGACATCGGCGACGGTGCCCAAAGCGACAAGGGGCAACAAAACATCAAGCTTGGGTTCAGGAAGGTGTGAGAACACCCCACGCGCCCGCAGTTCCGCCCGCAGCGCCAGCAGCACGTAAAACATCACGCCCACCCCAGCGATGGACTTGCTCTCAAATCCGCAACCGGGCTGGTTGGGGTTGACGATGGCGTGGGCATCGGGCAGCACCACCTCGCCGTTGACGATGGCGGGCAAATGGTGGTCGGTGATCAGCACCTGCAAGCCCAACGCGCGGGCGGTGGCCACGCCGTCCAGGCTGGCAATGCCGTTGTCCACGGTGATCAGCACGTCGGCACCGCTGGCTTTAACCCGCTCTGAGATGGGTGACGTGAGGCCATAGCCGTCCACCACCCGGTCGGGCACGATGTAGCTGACGTGCTGCGCGCCCAAAAGCCGTAGCCCGCGAATGGCGACGGCGCAGGCGGTGGCGCCATCGCAGTCGTAATCGGCCACGATGCAGAGTTTTTTGTCAGTGGCAATGGCATCGGCCAGCAGCAGGGCGGCCTCAACCAGGCCTTTCATCGTGTTGGGTGGCAGCAGCAAGGCCAGGCCGTCTTCCAGCTCGGCCTTGGTTTGCACGCCACGCGCGGCGTACAGGCGTGCCAAAAGCGGGTGAACGCCCGCCTGTTCCAGCGCCCAGACGGCGCGGGGTGGTGCGTCGCGTACTATTATTTTCATAGCAACCTAAGTATATTATTCGCGAGCTGGGGCCTTAAAACGTTCATAATTTGGCTCCAAACGGCTCCCAAGGTCGTTTTTGGGACATTTTTACCACAATTGTGGTAATTTTGAGCTATTTGGCCGATTCGATTAGTTTGGTAAGTCCGTGCATTTCGCTCGCCGCACAGCGTCAGCGTGGCTGCCCCATCGGTTTGAAGTGCCGCCAGCAGCGCTGCGCATTTCACGGCATCCACCTGCGCCCAAGCCTGCGCCCAGCCTGCCCAGTCTTCGCGCACCGCAGCATCGCGCAGGGTGTTGGGCACGGTGATGGCGTTTGTTTCAGGCGCGGGCAGGGAGGCCAGCGCCCCCGTGCCACTGACCCAAAACGAATTCACCGCCAGCAGGCCTTGGTCAGCCCGCGCCTCGGTCAACGGGTGTGTGTAGAGCAGCATTTGCATTTCTTGCTGCAAGCGGCGCAGGCTTTTGGCCGCTGCGGCCTTGGGTATCCAGTCGTCCACCGGGCGGCCAATCACGCGGTAGGGCGAGGCGGTGGCCAAGCCCGCAAACACATCGCCCCGGGCCAGCCAGCGGGTGGGGGTGTCGTAAAAAAGCGCGATTCCGTCTTCGGCAAAGTAATGCCGCATGGCGGCCAGCAAGTCGCGTGACTCGGCGTCTGTCAGTTGCAGAGCGCGCGGGTTGGTCAGCGTGATGTGGTTGGTTTGCACCGCCCAGTGGCACGGTGTTATGACGGCCCAGGCCTCGCCCGCGATCACTTTCAAATTGCCTTGCATTTCACCCCGCAAACCTGCCTGCGCCGCGTGCCACGCCCCCCAAGGCAGTTGCCCATCGGGCGCGCCAAACCCTTGCGCTGCCGCCAGCGCCCGCTCGTGCGGGGGCGACAGGCTGTGTTCATCGCCAAGGGTGTCGCTACTTTGGTTACCACCTTTGTCACCTTGACGCGTCTCGCCGATATCAATGCAAGCCAGCGGCAATTGGCGCAGCAACTTGTCCAAATTTGGCAATTTCAGCTCTTTCAGCGCGGCTTGGCACTCGGGCGAATGGCTGGCAGCGAAGGGAATGACGAGGTGCATGGAGGGATTGTCGGGCAGGGCGGGCTTTGGGGTGCCCAAGCCGCTCATTTGAATTGCTCAATGACGGGAAGTGTAGGCGGGCAATTGACTCAAAATGCTATAATATAAATAGCAAACTATGCATATTTTTCGAGAGCCAGATGCCGTTTTGATTAACAAAAATCGAAATTTCATCAAAATTGACCTTTTTTACCACAAATGTGGTAAATTTGACCTGTTTTTGCCAATGGTAGGCATTGACGGCCCAACGGCCTAAAAACCGCAATGCCACAATAGGCGCTGTTTTTAATTCAGCTTTTCAATGCAACTTCCCTATGAACTCAAACTTGGCTGGCGCTACACCCGCGCCAGCCGGGGCACTCGGCGCAACGGTTTTATATCGTTTATCTCGGGCGTGTCGATGCTGGGCATTGCGCTGGGCGTGGCGGCGCTGATCATTGTGTTGAGCGTGATGAATGGCTTTCAAAAAGAGGTCACGCTGCGCATGCTGAGCGTGATTTCGCACGTTGAGGTGTTCGCGCCCGACGGTGCGGCGCTGCCCGATTTGGCTCGCACGCTGGCCGAGGTTAAGGCCAACCCGCAGGTCGTCGGTGCAGCGCCCTTCATTGGCGCGCAGGGCCTGCTAGGGCGCGGTGAAGACATTAAAGGCGCCATCATTCGCGGTATTGACCCCGCGCGCGAGGGCGAGGTGACCGACCTGGCCGCCGCCCTGAAAGAAAGTAGTTTGGCGCGGCTGGTGCCAGGTGAGTTTGGCATCGTGTTAGGCGTGGAACTGGCGCGCAGCATGGGTGTGCGCGTGGGCGACCAGGTCACGCTGATTGCGCCCAGCGGCCAAGTGTCACCCGCAGGCGTGGTGCCGCGCCTGAAGCAAATGACCGTGGTGGGCCTGTTTGATTCAGGGCATTACGAATACGATTCAGGCCTGGCCATGCTGCACATGGACGACGCAGCCAAAATCTTCAGGCTAGAGGGGCCCACGGGCATTAGGCTTAAATTGCGCGATTTGCAAAAGGCGCGCGCGGTTGCCGCTGAATTGGGCCAAACGCTGACCGGGCGGTTTTTAATCCGCGACTGGACGCGCCAAAACCGCACCTGGTTTGCCGCTGTGCAGCTTGAAAAACGCATGATGTTCATTATTTTGACGCTGATCGTCGCCGTAGCGGCCTTCAACTTGGTCAGCACCCTGGTGATGACGGTGACTGACAAACGCGCCGACATCGCCATTTTGCGCACGCTCGGGGCCAGCCCTGCCAGCGTGATGGGCATTTTCATGGTGCAAGGTGCCATGGTCGGCGTGATTGGCACCCTGGCCGGGCTGCTGCTGGGCCTGGGGGTGGCGTTCAATATTGACGTGCTGGTGCCGTTTTTAGAAAAACTGCTCAGTGCAAGCTTCTTGCCCAAAGACATTTACCTGATCAGCCGCATGCCCAGCGACCCGCAGCAGGCCGACATTGTGCCGATTGCCGTGATTTCGCTGATTTTGGCGTTTGTGGCGACGATTTACCCGAGTTGGCATGCCAGTCGGGTGAATCCGGCGGAGGCCCTGCGTTATGAGTAAGGATGTTGCCCCCACGCTTGTCGCTCCGCGTACTGCGCTGCCCCCCGAGGGGGCTAATTTCCCTAGGGGCGGCCCGTCGGGAAATTCCACTTTCGTATTGTCCGCAACCGCGCTGACCAAGCGCTTTACCGAAGGCCGGCTTGACGTCACGGTGCTGCAAGGCGTCGATTTGCAGGTCAAAGCGGGCGAAACGGTGGCGATTGTGGGCGTATCGGGCTCGGGCAAAAGCACGCTGCTGCATTTGCTGGGCGGGCTGGATTCGCCCAGCAGCGGCACGGTGCAGCTCAAGGGCCACAACCTGGCCAGTTTGAACGCGGCCGAGCAAGGGCGTTTGCGCAATCAGCACCTGGGTTTTGTCTACCAATTCCACCACTTGCTGCCTGAATTTACCGCGGTGGATAACGTGGCCATGCCGCTATGGATCCGGCGGCTGGCACCTGCCGAATGCGCCGAGATCGCCACCGAAATGCTTAAACGGGTGGGCTTGGGGGAGCGCTTGCACCACCGCCCCGCAGAATTGTCGGGGGGTGAGCGCCAGCGCGTGGCCATCGCTCGCGCCTTGGTCACGCAACCGGCCTGCGTGCTGGCCGACGAGCCCACCGGCAACCTGGACCGCAGCACGGCAGACGGCGTGTTTGAGCTGATGCTGCATTTGGCGCGCGACCAAGGTACCGCTTTTGTTTTGGCAACCCACGACCAGGCTTTGGCGGCACGTTGCCAACGGCAGTTGCGGCTGACAGCGGGCACGCTGGGTGCGGCCCCCGCCCCGCTCGTGCCCACGCAAGACCCGGTGCATGGGTACCGGTAGCGGTCGCAAAAGCTTGAGCCTTAGCAGTCGCGACAGCAGTACCAGGTAATCGTCACGAGAAAAGTCGCTGCACAAAATCAACTCCAAATTCAAAAAAAGCCGAGCCTCCAAGATGACCACCACCGGATTCACCACCCAAAACGTCCACTCCGACCAGCACTTTGGTGTAGAGCACGGCGGCATTCACAAGCCGATTCACACCTCGGTGCAATACGGTTACGAACGGGTAGAAGACTTGATCGGCGTGTTTCAAGGCACCGTCAAAGGCGGCTACAACTATGCCCGCCAAGGCACACCCACCACAGCGGCGCTAGAAGCCAAAATCACCCAAATGGAGCAGGGCACGGGCAGCGTCAGCTTTGCCACGGGCATGGCGGCCATCACCGCGACATTTTTATCCTTGCTCAAGTCGGGCGACCATTTGATTTCAAGCCAGTTTGTCTTTGGCAACACCAACAGTTTGCTGGGCACCTTGAAAGATTTGGGCATCGAAGTCACGACGGTGGACGCAACCCGTGCCGCCAATGTGACCGCCGCCATTCGGCCCAACACCCGCATGGTGTTTGTCGAAACCATCGCCAACCCAGGCACGCAGGTGCCTGACCTGGGCGACATTGGCAAACTGTGCGCGGCCAAAGGCTTGGTTTACGTGGTGGACAACACCATCACCTCGCCGTTTTTGTTCCAGCCGCGCTTGGTGCAAGCCTCGCTCATCATCAATTCGTTGACCAAAACCATAGCAGGCCACGGCGCTGCCTTGGGGGGTGCCGTCACCGACACGGGTTTGTTCAACTGGGCTAGTTACCCCAATATTTTTGCCAATTACCGTAAAGGCGACCCGGCGGGCTGGGGTCTGCAGCAAATTCGCAAAAAAGGCCTGCGCGACATGGGCGGCACCTTGTCCAGCGAGCATGCCCACCAAATCAGCGTGGGGGCCGAAACTTTGAGCCTGCGGCAAACTCAAGCCAGTGCTACCGCGCTGGCGTTGGCGAAGTTTCTGGAAAGCCACAAAAACGTTAACCGCGTCTACTACCCCATGCTGGCATCTCACCCACAGCACGCCATTGCCAAGCAGTTCTTCAAAGCCGGTTCGTGGTTGCTGTCGTTCGAATTGGCCAATGAGGCCGCCTGCCTGGCCTTCATCAACCGCCTGACCATCCCCGTGTTGGCCACTGGTCTGGGCGACACCCGCACGCTGATCATTCCCGTGGCCCCCACAATTTTTTGGGAAGCCGGTGCCCAGGTGCGCGCCGACATGGGCATCGCCGATGGGCTGATTCGGCTGTCGGTTGGGCTGGAAGATGTGGCAGATTTGCTGGCGGACTTTGAGCATGCGCTCAGATAGAATCTTTTTGCCATGAATACAAAGTTGGATTTGACATCTCTGCGTGATGCGATCACTTCGTTGGACGATGGTATCGAAGTTGTCAGTGACCCGGTGTGGTTTGATCAACAAAATGCCAAGGTTCAAAACACGTTGATCTCTGGCGCGGTCAAAAATTTTGAGTTTGTCTACGAGATCAGCGTGAAGATGATCAGGCGTGTAATTGAACTTGAATCCTCCAGTCCCAATGAGGTTGAAGATGGCAATTTTCGCGAATTACTGCGCAATGCGGGCGAGAAAGGTTTGGTAGCGGATGTCGAGGCGTGGTTTACCTACCGCAAGATGCGCAACATCACCGCGCACACCTACGACCACGAAAAGGCCCAAGGCGTCTATCACAACGCCTTGAAATTTGTGAATGATGCGCGAGCACTCCTACCAGTTTTGGAGCGTCGGGTTGGCTGAGCGGGTTCTCGATCTGCGCGCGGATCATCGCAAAATTGTGCTGGACACTCTGAGGAACCACATCCCCAAGCTGGAGGTTTGGGCCTTTGGCTCACGTGCCAAAGGCACTGCCAAACGCTATTCCGATCTGGATTTGGCGATCATCACACAGGCAGCGCTTCCATTGAACCTATGCGCTTCATTGAGTGATGAATTCTCTGAGTCCGATCTGCCTTTTAAGGTCGACTTGGTTGACTGGGCCACCACCAAACCAGTGTTCCGAAGCCTCATCGAGCAAGAAAAGATCGTGCTTCAGAGCGGAGGGTCGCTAACTTAGCGTGAAACTCTGCGGGTAAAGCCCTGATGGCATTCAGGTGGATCTGCGGCCATCCCTGATTGGGCTGGGATGCATTGTTTCGATCTGAGTACGAGGTGAGGGGGGGGGGCGTGCCTTGCGCGAGGCGAATGTGCGCCAACAGCGGGTAAACCCGAATCCCATAGTGTCGGATAAATTTACATCTTCCCTGCCGTGCTTTGCTTTGTTAGGCAAGTGTTTGATGAATAAGGAAAAGTCAAGTCAATTTACAGATTCTTTGGCCTTAGGCCGAAAACTTGCTTAGCCGTCTGAATTAGTAAGTTTTGTAACCCCAAGAACGAGAATCTCAATGAAATTGAAAAATTTGGCGACCATGCTCGTGGCAATTTCAGCAACCGCCACGCTCTTCGCAACACCCGCTCAAGCGACCTTGCTAGGCCGCGATATCAATGGGTACGCCGTCGCAGCCTCCGACGTGAGCGCCGTCTTTTTGTACGATACAGATCTCAACATCACTTGGCTGCGCGATGCCAATGCCAGCGCTACTGCGGGCAATACGAATGACCCTTATGGTCAAGGCTATGGTGGGTTCATGAACTGGAGTGCAGCGAATACGTGGGCAAACACCTTAGCGGTTGGAGGCTACAGCGGCTGGCGGCTGCCCACAGCATTGCAACCGGACGCCTCATGCAGTATTCAAGAGGATTATGTAGGAGTTGTATCGAGCGGTGACTATGGCTGCACAGGCGGCGAAATGGGCCGCCTTTGGTATACCGAGTTGAGTAACACAGCAAGCCTGTTGATGACCAGTAGTGGCGACTTCCAGAACTTGCATCAGTGGGATTATTGAAATGGGACGGAGTACGTGCCCAATTCCCAGCTCGCGTTTTTTTTCCGCACTTTGGATGGCGGGCTGTTCGTCACCGGTAAGGGCTCTACGACTTTGGCAATGGCTGTACGCCCCGGCGATGTACTCGTCGCTTCGGTTCCTGAGCCAGGGACGCTGCTGTTGGTTGCAGCGGCAGTCGCGGCCCTCGGGGTTGTCCGGCGGCGGCGGGCAATTGGGACTTCTGAGACTTGAATTTTTTGATTATGCGAGCAATTTCGCGTGTCGGCTGGGTAGTAATTTACCCAACCTCAAACCAAGTTTGCAGCGGCAGCCCGCCGGTCCCCAAAACCAAGGGCCGCGCGCTGGGGTTGAGTTTGCAAAACGCATCCAGCCCTTTCGTATTGCCCTGATTCGCCCCGCTTTTGACTTCAAACGCAAACAGTTCTCCTTGGTGCCGCAAGACGTAGTCCACTTCGTCCTGGCCGTTGCGCCAATAGTGGATTACAGGTTGCGTGCTGCTGTGCTCCAAGTGCCGCGCCAGCAACTCCGCGCCTACTGCGCTTTCAGTGATACGGCCCCATAGCTCGGGTGTCGCGCGAAGGCGCTCAAAACCAAAGCCCTCGGTCGCAGCAATGGCACCCATCAGGGCGGTGTTGAACACCTGAAGCTTCGGGCTGGAGCCGCGCTGGCGCACTGCTTGCCCCGCATATTTTTGCAGACCGCACACCACGCCCGCACCTTCAAGCAGGTGAAGGTAATGGGCCAGCGTTGTGGTGTTGCCTGCATCGCTGAGTTGCCCCAGCATTTTTTGGTAGCTCAGTTCCTGCCCGCTGTAGCGGCAAGCCAGATCAAATAAACGACGAAGTAATGCGGGCTTTTGCACAGGAGCCATCAGCAGCACGTCCTTACTGATGGTGGTTTCAATCAGCGCATCGCGTACATAGGCAGCCCAGCGCTGCGGGTTGTCAATCAAGGTGGCTGCACCTGGGTAGCCACCGTAATAGATGAACTGCTCCAGCGTGAAGCCAAAGGCTTCGCGCATCTCGGTGAAGCGCCAATGGCCTAAACGAGTCATCTCAAACCGCCCTGCCATGCTCTCAGTAAGACCCCGTGCAATCAGCAACGGCGCAGACCCAAGCACCACCACCCGCACATCGCGCCGTTCGCGGGTGTCTTCGTCCCAGAGGCGTTTGACTTCTTCTGTCCAGTCAGGCAACTTCTGGACTTCATCCAAAACTAGGATGCAGGAACCAGCTTGGACGGCCAAGGTCCGCGCGGTCTCCCATTGCGCGGTCAGCCAGCTGGCACCCGCGAGGCCCGGATTGTCTGCGCTGACGCTGTGTTGGGCAATATGTGCTCCAGAACCCTTTGACAGCGTCTCAAGAGCCTGACGTACGAGAGTGGTTTTGCCAATTTGACGCGGCCCGACCACGACCTGCAAAAAGCGTCTTGGCTCTTGCATCCTGGCAATAAAACTGGTTAGTGCATCGCGGCGAATTTCAGGAAGCATGAATTTACTCAATCGGTTGAGTTATTTTACTCAATCCATTGAGTAATTTCAATTCAATTAGTTTTCAAGCCTCACATTGAAGGCTGAGCGATACGGCTTGTCTACAAAATCCGGTTAAACCACAACACCGACAATCCCGCAGAAACAATCGCCAACGCGGCTGCGAGCAGCGCTAGCAATCCTGAAACTTCGGTTTCCTTTTTCTCTAGCGTCAGGCGCGAACTCAAAGTTTCGTAAACTTTTTTCAAGTCTTCCGCTGTGCCCGCGTAAAAGTAATCGGCTTGGGTTTTGTTGGCGATGGCTTTCAAAGTTTCTTCGTCGAGTTTGACGCGCATGGACCAGCCTTCAAAACCAATGGTTTCGCCCGTTACCGTGCCAATGCCAACGGTATAAACGCGAACGCCGCGGTCGGCGGCCATTTTGGCGGCTTCCATGGAATCAACGCCAGTGGTGCGTTGTCCGTCGGTCAGCAAAATGATGGCGCCCGAGGTGTAGGAACCAGCGGGTACGGGGGTGAAGGGCTTTTTGGCTTCCTTGCCGTCTTTGGCGGCTTGGTCAATTGACACGCCCTTTTGCTTTTGACCAAACTGCATGGCACTTAAGTCGATACCAGCATCCGGGAACAAAGTGGCCAATGACAGCACGATGCCGTTGCCAATGGCGGTGGCGCGTTGCAACTGAAAGCGGTCTATGGCCGACACCAGGTCTTCACGGTTTAGGGTGGGCATTTGGGCGACTTGGGCAGACCCTGCAAACGCGACGATGCCGACTTTCACATCCCGTGGCAAGGACACTAAAAATGCCTTGGCAGCGTTTTGCGCGGCCACAATACGGCTGGGCAGCACGTCGGTTGCGCGCATGCTGCCCGATACATCCATCGCCAGCATGATGGTTTCTTGCTGCGATGGCAGCATCACCACCGCGAATGGCCTGGACGCTGCCAACAGCATGGCTGCAATGGCCAGCAAAAACAAAATAGGT
>JANNCN010000115.1:0-37856 GCA_031386665.1 Rhodoferax sp.
CACGATACTTGCGGCGGCGAAGCGTGCTGGCCATTTTGCGGCCTCCGTATGCGGGCGTCTGCACCAGGAACTGCGCGCTTGTCTGCGTCCTTGTTCACACCAATATGCTATTTTAAATATAGCAAACTAATCATATTATTAGAGAGCTAGAGGCCTATTTAGCTCATATTTTTGCTATTTTGACCGATTTTTCCTAAAAAAGAACCTGCAGGTTCTTTTTTTGGAAAAACGCCTCCAATCAGGTCAAATGATTCAATTAGGTGTAAATTTGAATTGACAATTCATTGTGTCCATTTAAACTGACACCAGGCAACGATGCCAAGAGACCGGCGTGCGGGTTTAGCACGATGCCCACGTGCGGGCTTAGCACGAGTTAGCTGAGATATTGACTGAAGGAGATTTGCTTATGATTGATGATCCAAACAGAGTCTGGCCTACCGGCTTGACGATTGGGGAGTCCGAGGAGTTGCACAAACATGTCATTGACGGAGCGCGGGTGTTCTTTGTCATCTCGTTGTTTGCGCATCTGCTGGCGTACATCTATTCACCCTGGCTGCATTGAGGAGACACGCATATGAATCAAGGTCGAATCTGGTGCGTCGTTAACCCAACGGTGGGTTTGCCACTGTTTCTGGGTGCGGTCGCCGTCACCTCTCTGATCGTTCACTTCTCCGTGCTGAGCAACACCACCTGGTTTGCTTCGTACTGGAATGGTGGCGCCAAAGCTAAGGCCAAGGTCGCTTCGATTGAAGAGTCCGCGCCTGCGTTGGCGGGAACTTCATCCACGGCGGCGCCTGGTTTTGTCATCAGTGTGGCACCTGTGGCGGGCAAATCAGCCGCTGCTGAAACGTCGTTTGTGATCACGGTGGCACCGTCGCCGACCGTGGCTTCTGCGCCACCGACGGAGGCGATTGTCAGCACCGCGCCCCGAACGGCCACAGAGTCACAAACTGTGGCGGCGTTGGCTGTCAAGTAGCACTGCCTGGTGCCTGCACCGGTTGGGCAGGCAACCGTTCTCGAGCGAGACCGGTTGCCTGCTCTGTTTACCTACCCGTGATGCCAAGCACCCAAGCGCAGCCTTGTAACGGCCCTGATTTCCTTTATGCCTGTCGTGCCATCGCGCACCGAGCGTCAGATTCAGTCCGAGCCTTGTTTATGCAAATTTCGTTCGACCAACCCAACAACGCTAGCGCCTTGACCCAATGAACCGCGTTAGCCAATCCCTGATGAATGCGTGGATCCGTGCCGGCACGCGATTCTTGCCGTTTGCAGATGCCGCAACCCCCGATTTACCGCTGCCGCGGCTGCTGCGACTGTCTTTGTTCCAGGTATCGGTTGGTATGTGCCTGGTGTTGCTGGTCGGCACGTTGAACCGGGTGATGATTGTCGAATTGTCAGTCCCCGCATCGCTGGTCGCCATCATGGTGTCGCTGCCATTGATTTTTGCGCCGTTTCGCGCCGTCATCGGGTTTCGCTCTGACAACCACCGTTCTGCGCTGGGCTGGCGGCGCGTGCCGTTTATTTACCGCGGAACGATGCTGCAATTCGGCGGGCTGGCAATGATGCCGTTTGCGTTGCTGGTTTTTTCTGGCGGTGGTAATTCCGACGTGGTGCCAACCTGGGTCGGCCACTGCGCTGCAGCCTTCTCATTTTTGCTGGTTGGCATCGGCATGCACACCACCCAAACTGTTGGGCTCGCCCTGGCAACCGACCTAGCGCCGGTGGAGTCGCAGCCCAAAGTGGTGGGCCTGATGTATGTCATGTTGCTGGTGGGCATGTTGACCAGCGCCTTGGTTTTCGGCGGCTTGCTGGCCGACTTCAGCTCGGCGCGGCTGGTGCAGGTGATACAGGGTGCGGCTGTAGCCACCTTGGTACTGAACGCCGTCGCGCTATGGAAGCAGGAACCCCGTGGCCGCGCGCGCCATGCAGCGGCCCCGCAAGCACAGCCGACATTCGGGGAAGCGTGGCAAGGTTTTATCCATGGCGGTCTGGCAACCCGCCGTCTTGTGGCGGTAGGCTTGGGCACGATGGCCTTCAGCATGAGCGACATCTTGCTAGAACCCTACGGCGGCCAGATTCTGCGCATGAGCGTGAGCGAAACCACTTTGTTGACCGTGACCCTGGCGGGCGGCGGGCTGGTCGGATTTTGGCTAGCATCGCAGGTGCTTGGGCGAGGCGCTGACCCGTTTCGCATGGCCTGTTACGGCGTGATGGTGGGCATGCCCGCCTTCGTCGCGGTGATTCTTTCGGCACCCATGGCGTCCCCAATGCTGTTTGCAGCGGGTACCGCGATGATCGGTTTTGGCACCGGGTTGTTCGGTCACGGTACCTTGACAGCCACCATGAACCATGCCCCGCCCGATCAAGCTGGGCTTGCCCTTGGGGCTTGGGGTGCTGTGCAAGCGTCGGCCGCGGGCCTGGCGATTGCATTGGGTGGCATCATCCGTGATGTGATTTCGGCCACCGCCCGCGGGCCTGGAGACAAGACCTTGATCGGTTACCACTTCGTCTATGGAATTGAGTTGGTTTTGCTGTTCGCGGCCTTGGTCGCGATGATTCCGCTTTTGCGCCGAAACGTGTCGCTGGCCAGAGCGGCTTGAACGGGTACTTTGCAACAGGCTTGGCGAACCTTTCACTACAAAAGGAGCAGTTATGAGTCAAATGATCGGTCGAATGTACAGCAGCCCCGAGCGCGCAGCCCAGGCTGTGGCAGAGCTCAGAGACAACGAAATACGCGATTTTGAGGATGTTTTCATCATCAGCGGCACTGCGGGTGCGGGGGCAACCGGGGCAACCCCCCGATCGGCCGACGCCATCATGGTCGATTTGCTGGCAGCCTATGTTGTCAAGTCCCAGGCGCGGGTCTACGCCCAGGGCATACAGCAGGGTGGCACCTTGGTCGTGGTGCATGCGAGTTTCGGCACTGCCGTTGTCGCGATAGACATCATGGACGCGCTTGGCCCCATTGATTCGGGTATCGCAGACTTTTCAGAACCGCTGAGGCCCTGGGACGAAGCAACGCCTATGTCGTGCGCGCTGCAACTGCCAGTGCTGCTGCCAGACAACTACACCTTTGCGCGTTTTTGGAATGTGCCGCCGCTGTCAAAAAAACCTGCCACGACATTCTCGTTTTTTGGTTGGCCAGAAGTGTCAGCGTCACGCGGGCCCTTTGGCGGGACTTTTGGCATGAAGCTGCTGTCCAACAAAGCGGCGCCCTTGTCATCGATGCTCGGGCTGCCAGCGCTGCTGCGATCACGCGCCAGCAAGCGCTGATCGGGCGCTGAGCGGGCGCTCCACGCGAGCGGGCGTGGGGTTGCCAGGGTCAGTCTGAATCCGAAAGCCTGAAAATCGCGCGGTATTATAGCTATTATAAGTATAGCAAACTATCTATATTATTCGAGAGCTAGAGGCCTATTTTGTTCATAATTTGATCAAAATTGACCTATTTTCCCAAAAAAGAACTTGCAGGTTCTTTTTTGGGAAGAATGACTCAAAACTGCCCTTTTGGCCGCGTTCTGCACTGCCAAAGACATCCAAGCGACCCGACTTCCCTGCGCCATCAGCCGCATCAGTCCAGAGGCGCTGGCAATTCCCGCAAATTCCGAATCACCGGGTGTCGCCAGGCCCACAAAGCCGCCAACAGCGTGCCCGCACCACCGAAAGCCAGCGCGTAACGCAGGCCATAGTGCTCACCCAAGTAGCCGCCTAGCAGTGCGCCGGGGCCTGCAGGTATCAAAATCAACCAGCGCATGGTGGTGGTCATGCGACCCAACAGCGGCGCGGGCGTGACGGCTTGGCGCAATGCCAAAAAGTTGATGAACATCAGCACAGCACCGGTCGACGCCAGCAACAGCATCAACACAAACGAAGCGATCCCCCACGGCCCGGCGGGTGCCAGCGCCACTTGCAGCCAGCCCACGCCAGTCAGCGCAATGCCCATCACCAGGCAGGGCCCCGGCCCCATCCGCTTGGAAATGCGGTTGCCCAGCACGCTGGCGGCGACCGTGCCAAAACCCAGGGCGGTGTAGGTCAAACCTAGTTGCTGCTCGCTCAATGCCAGTGTGCGAACCGCGAACAGAATTTGCACCACCATGGCCGAGTGGGTAAAAAACTGCCAAATGCCGATCACCAAAGCCAAAGTTGGCAAAAGTTTGTTTTGTCGAACAAATTGCAGACCCTCTTTCAAGTCGCGCCAAAAATGGGGTTCAGTCTGCGTGGGTGCAGCTTCCAACACCTTGACCCCGCGCAAGATGACCACGCTGAGCACAAGCAGGCAGGCGTCTGCCAGCAAGGCAAACGGCGCACCGACCAGCTTGATCAACAAACCCGCGACCCCTGGGCCGGCCACTTCGGCCCCCGATCCGGCCAGGGCGTTCTTGGCATGGGCTTCGACCAGGCGCTCGCGTGGCACCACTTGGGTCAGCACAATTTGGGCGGCCGCGCCACCCACCACGTACACGCAGCCCATCACAAAACCTGCTGCGTACAGGTAACCCATGCCCAGCCAGCCCAGCGCCCAAACGGCAGGCACGCTGGCCAAAACTGACGCAATGGTGAGTTCGCCCGCCACATAAACGGGCAATTTGCGCACCCGATCCAGCCAAACACCCGAGGGTAACGACAGCAGCACAAACGGCAAAATTTCGACCGCCGTGAGCAGCCCCATTTGCGTAGGCGTGGCGTGCAACAGCACGGCAGCTGTCAAGGGCAGCGCCAAAATGGTGACTTGCTGGCCGAAGGAGCTGATCAAAATCGACAACCAAAGACGGCGGTAGACGCGGTCACGCAGCAGGTCGTTGGAGTGCAGCTTCAGCCAAGACATCCAGGACATCAAATTGATTTTGACCACTTAAGACACCTCCGTCGACCAAGCCGCCCAAGGAGACAGGCGCACCAGCGGCCTGTGCTCAGTAAAGCAGAAAGGCGTCCGCAATGGCCAGCTTTCGGGTCAAACCAGCAGGCACGCCGCCTGGGTTTGGTCGTTCAGCGCGCGCAATTCAGGTCGGGTCAAGGCGCATTGCGGCTCGGCTTTGGGGCAGCGGGTGCGAAAACTGCAGCCCGACGGCGGATTGATAGGCGACGGCAAATCGCCCTGCAAAATTTGCACCACTTTGCTGCGTTCCAGGCGCGGGTCAGGAATGGGGATGGCTGACAATAATGCCTGGGTGTAGGGGTGGCTCGGCTTGGCATACAACGTGTCTTTGGTCGCCAGCTCCATCGCACGGCCCAAATACATCACCATGATGCGCTGGCTGATGTGCTTGACCACAGCCAAGTCATGCGCAATGAACACCAGCGCCAAGCCCATCTCGGCTTGGAGTTCTTTCAGCAAATTGATGATTTGCGCCTGAATCGACACGTCCAACGCTGACACAGGTTCGTCGCAAATCACCAGCTTGGGCTCGAGCACCAGGGCGCGGGCAATGCCGATGCGCTGGCACTGGCCGCCTGAAAACTCATGCGGGTAGCGGTTGAACTGCTGCTCGGTCAAGCCTACCCGCAGCATCATGGCCCGCACCTTTTGCAGCACCTGGGCTGCGGGCATGTCGGGGTGGTGGGTGCGCAAGGGTTCGGCAATGATGCGCCCCACCGTCATGCGCGGGTCCAGCGACGCAAGCGGGTCCTGAAAAATCATTTGTACACTTTTGCGCACGTCATGCCAGGCTTTTTTGTCGCTAGGGTTCAGCGCCTGGCCGTTCCAAGTGATGCTGCCGCCCGTGGCGGGAATCAAATTCAGCAACCCCCGCGCCAAAGTGGACTTGCCACAGCCTGACTCCCCCACAATGCCCAGAGTTTCGCCCGGCATCAAGTCAAACGACACGCCGTCCACGGCTTTCAAGGTGCGCGCTGGCACCCAGGGCAGCAAAGATTCACTGGCGATCGAAAAGTAGACCTTCAAATCGCGCACTCTGAGCAAGGGCTGCGCGCTCATGCAAGGCCTTCCTGGCGCTCTGCGGGCACCGTGACTACTCGTTGGCTCAGGTGGGCTTGCGCAACCTCAGCTGGGGTTTTATGGCAGGCGCGCAGCACTTCAGGCTGGTCTGGAGCTTGCCCGCTTGTTTTCAGCAGCGCGGGCATGGTCGTGCGACAGCGGCTTTCGACCAAGGCGCAACGTTCGCTGAACGGGCATCCCGCTGGCAAGCGCGACATATTGGGCGGAATGCCCGGAATGGCCACCAGCGCTCGGTCACTGTGCTCAAGCCGGGGAACCGCGCCCAGCAGACCCACGGTGTACGGGTGCGTGGGCCGGTAAAAAATCGATTCGGCACTGCCTTGCTCCATGATGCGCCCGCCGTACAGCACCAGCACCTCGTCGCACAGGCCCGCCACCACCCCCAGGTCATGCGTGATCATCACAATGGCAGTGCCAAAATCACGCTGCAAATCGCGCAACAGCATGATGATTTGAGCCTGAATGGTCACGTCCAGCGCGGTGGTGGGCTCATCAGCAATCAGCACATCGGGCTCACACAGCAAGGCCATGGCAATCATCACGCGCTGGCGCATGCCGCCTGAAAACTCATGGGGGTACTGGTGCAAACGCCGCGCCGCCTCAGGCATTTTCACGGCATCGAGCGCTTTGAGCGCACCCGCTCTGGCCTGGGCGCGGGTCATACCTTTGTGGAACTCCAGCACCTCGGTCATTTGCCGCTCAACTGTCAAATACGGGTTGAGCGAGGTCATCGGGTCTTGAAAAATCATGGCAACCCGGTTGCCCCGAATTTTGTTCAAGGCAGTCGTCGGCATGGCCAGCAGGTCTTGCCCGTCAAAATTAGCTTGGCCGGTGGCGCGTCCGTTGGCCGCCAGCAAACCCATCATGGCCAGCACGGTTTGGCTTTTGCCCGAGCCGCTTTCACCCACGATCCCCAGGGTTTGGCCGCGTTCAAGCGAAAAATTGATGCCGTTGACCGCCGTGACCAAGCCATCTGGTGTTTCAAACTGAACACCCAAGTTGGCGACTTCAAGCAGCGCCATGGCCCAACCTTCCCATTCTTCCCTTTTTACTAAATCGTCCCATGCTTGCCATTCTGGTTATCTTTCTTTCGGGTCCAACGCGTCGCGCAAGCCGTCACCTATGAAGTTAAAGCAATACAGCGTGGTGCAAAGCAGACCCGCAGGGAAAAGCAAAATCCAGGGTGAGACTTCCATCGCCGCCGTGCCGTCATGGATCAACACGCCCCAGCTGGTCATCGGCTCCTGAATGCCCAAGCCCAAAAATGACAGCACCGATTCGGTCAAAATCACGCCGGGCACAGTGACGGTCGTGTAAATGACAACAATGCCTAGCAGGTTGGGCACGATGTGGCCGAAGATGATTCGGCTGGTGGACACACCCATCGCCCTTGCGGCTTCTACATACTCGGCGGAGCGCAGCGACAGCGTTTGGCCGCGCACCACACGCGCCATGTCCATCCAGGAAAACGCTGTGATGGTCAGCACCACCAAATAAAACTCGCGGCCCAAAATCGTGACCAGCAAAATCGCAATCAACAGGTAGGGAATGGCGTACATCATGTCCACAATGCGCATCATCAGCGCATCGACCCGCCCGCCCATGAAGCCCGCTGTTGCGCCCCACAAAATACCAATCGACACCGAGGCCAACGTGGCCAGCAAGCCCACCATCAGCGAAATGCGGCCCCCCATCAGGCAGCGCACCAGCAGGTCACGCCCAGCGTCGTCTGTGCCCCAAAAATGCGCATTCTTGAAAGTTGGCGGATTGCTCATGGCGTCCCAGTCGGCGCTGTCAAAAGCGTGTGGCAGCAGCCAAGGGCCGACCAAACAGGCCACAGCGATCAGCAGCAACAGTGCCAGGCTCACCACCGCTGCGCGATTGCGTAAAAATCGCCTGCGCGCGTCTGCCCACAAGCTGCGCCCGGCACCCAGGGCCGTTTGGGGTGGCGTGCCCGAATCGGCCAGCACGGCGACCAAGGCATCATTTTTGGTGGGCAAAATCAGTTTGTTCATTTGCCCGTCTCAGTACCGAATCTTGGGGTCAAGCCAGGCATAGGCCAGGTCAACCAACAGGTTCAACATCACCGCCAAAACGGTGATCAACACCACCAAGCCCAAGACCAGCGTGTAGTCGCGGTTGCCAGCGCCGTTGACAATCAATTTACCAAGCCCGGGCAATGAAAATACGGTTTCCGTCACCAATGCAGCCGTGATTGAGGAAATCGCCAGCGGGCCAATGACCGACACCACCGGCAGTAACGCAGGTTTGAGCGCATGGCGCAGCACCACCAAACGGGTGGGCAGGCCCTTGGCCCGCGCGGTGCGAATGAAATTGCTGTGCATGACTTCAATCAGGCTGCCCCGCATCACACGCCCAATGGTCGACACGTTGATGAAAGTCAGCAGCGCCACAGGCAGCACAGCGTAACGCAACTGCATGTCGTTCCAACCGCCCGCAGGCAACCAACCAAGCCAAATCGCAAAAATCATGATCAGCACTGGGCCAATCACAAAGCTCGGAAAAGCACTGCCAATATTGCCAATCAGCATGACAAAGTGATCCACCGCGCTGTTGTGTCGCAGTGCCGCCGCAATGCCCAAAGCCACTCCAATGAAAAGCGATATCACCAGAGAGCCGCCGCCAATCAAAAGGGATACAGGCAGCGCTTTGGCCACCAGGTCGTTGACTGACCAATCCGCGTAGCGAAACGACGCCCCCAAGTCACCCTGCAGCAAACCCTTCAGGTAATAAAGGTACTGTTGCCAAAGAGGCAAATCCAAATGGTATTTGGCCTCTAAATTGGCCAGTACGGCCGCAGACACCTTGCGTTCAGAGTCAAACGGCCCGCCCGGCGTCAGGTGCAGTAGCAAATAGCAAACCGAGATCACCACCAGCATGGTGGGTAACGTCGCCAAAACCCGGCGCAGGGTGTACGACCACATCAGCGCCTACTTCAATGTTTGATGATGTAGAAGTCTTTGGAGCGAAACCGGTCTTGCGCGTTTTCGGTGGAGTAGCCACCCACATAAGCTTTCACCAAACGCGGCAATGAATACTGCACCAGTGGGATGATGGGGTAGTCTTCCATGATAATTTTGGAGGCTTCGGTCAGCAGGGCCTTGCGCTTCACCGGGTCTGTCAATTGCGAACCTTGTTCAATCAGCGCTTCGGCTTTGCGGTTGCAGTTGAAGTTGTTGTTTTGGTCCGAGTCACAGCGGATTAGCGCCAAAAATGAGGTGGCGTCGTTGTAATCAGCCAACCAACCGTTACGAGCCATTTCAAACGCGCCGTCGTGGCGCTTTTTGAGCAGCACCTTGAATTCCATGCTCTCGGTTTCAATGTTCAGGCCCAGTTTGGTCTTCCATTCCGAGGCTGCAAACACAGCCATTTTCTTGTGGTACTCGCTGGTGTTGTACGAAAACACAAATTTCGCGCCGGGTTTAACACCTGCTTCGGCCAACAGCTTTTTGGCCTCCGCCACCTTTTTGTCCATCGGCCAATTGGCCCAGTCGTATGGGGTGACGTCAGCGCCTTCAACCCCCGCCACCATCACACTGTAAGCGGGGGCTTGGCCGTCTGCGGTCACCCGTTCCGACAGGATTTTGCGATCCAGCACCATGGACAATGCTTTGCGAACCCGCACATCTTTGAAGGTCGGGTTTTGGGTTTGGTAAGAGTAGTAGCGCAATCCGATGATGGGCGAATTTCGAATTTCTTTAGGGTACTTGGCTTTGTAGGTGTCAAATGTGCCGGGTGGCAGTTGGTAGACAAATTCGTTCTCGCCCGACTCGAACAGCTTCACGTCGGCGTGGCCATCTTCAACCGGCAGGTAGGTCACCTTGGTCAACTGCACATTGGCAGCGTCCCAGTATTGCGGGTTCTTTTCGATGACGACACGGTTGTTAACCTGCCATTCTTTCAAAACATAGGCCCCATTGCTCACCAGGTTGCCGGGCTTGGTCCAGTCTTTGCCTGCCTTTTCCATCGACGCCTTGTGCACTGGCCCCAGGTTGTTGTTACTCATCAGCGACGGCAAAAAGCTGACAGGGAATGCCGTTTTGACTTCAACCGTCAGCTTGTCAACCGCTTTGACGCCGACGTCACTCGGTGGCTTGGTTCCTTTGACAATGGCCGCGCCATTGAGCAAAAAGACACCAAAGGTTGAGGCGTAGGTTGAAGCTGTTTTTGGGTCTAAAAACCGCCGAATGCCAAACACGACATCGTCGGCGGTGACAGGGTCACCATTCGACCATTTGGCGTTGGCCCGCAGTTTGAACACCCAGGTGGTGGGGTCGGTCTGCTTCCAGCTTTCAGCCACGCCAGGCACTGTTTTGCCAGCGCCATCGTTGGAGGTGAGCGCTTCAAACAGGTCGCGGGTCAAGTTGTTGGCACCAACCGACTCGGCCAGCGCCGGGTCCAGGGTTTCTGGCTCTGAACCGTTGTTGCGAATCAGCGTTTGCGTCGGGTGCAATTGCACGCCAGGCGGGATGATCGCCGCAAAACTGGCGACACTGGCTGAAGCCAGCATCAATGCCAAAGCAGCGCCAAGAATGGTTTTCTGGGACTTGTGAACCATGAGAATCCTCCGGGTAATCAATCGAAAATTGTAGCGAAAGGCGATTTGCGGAGCTCAAGCGCCAGCCGATGACCTTCAGGCCCTGCGAATTAAACGCGTTGAACGATGATTTGGTGGACGGTCGCTGGGCAATACCCAGCCCCTTGGGATTGAAAGCAAATCACTTTGACGTCCCCGCCCTTGCCCTTGTTCATGGCTTGCAAATGCCAACGTTCAGCGAGTATTTAGGGCAGCTTGCTGGTGTCAATGTCCACGTACTGCCAAAATTCCCTGGCAACTGGGTGACGCCGGTAGCCCGAAAGCCAGGGTTGGGTCATGTCCGTCAAAATACGGTGAGTTGAAAATTTGTAGGGCATGTAGGCCACCATAATTTTGACCAACCGTTGCATGATCGCGAGCCGCTCCGGGCTGTCCGCCATCACAGCTTGCTGCAAATAGAGTTTGTCGTATTCTGCATTGGCAAAACGCGACAAATTGCCCTCGCCCTTGCCTGGCCCATAGCCCAAACCCAAGGCCCCTGCGCCATCAGGGGTGGAGGCACTATAGCCCAAGCCCCACATCATTAATTTACCGGCCCTGGCCGACTTCAAATTCTCAGGCCATTTGGCGGTTTTGAAAACAATTTTGATGCCCGCCGCATCCATGTTTTTCTTCCAGATTTCGTTCAACTCGCGCGATGCAGCGTCGGGCGATGTCGCGTACTCAAGAACCAGCGGCGAGCCGTCGGGCATGTCGCGCCAGCCATCGCCGTTTTTATCGATATAGCCATACATATCGAACAGCGCCGATGCGCGGGCACGATTGAACTCGCTCATTTCAGTTTTGAATTTAGGATCAAAGCCATACGTGCTCGGCTGCATGGGCCCTTGCGCGGGAATCGCCTGGTTGCGCCGGGGCAAGCGAATTTCTTCTTCGGAGTTGTAGGCCAGAGCAATCGCCCGGCGCAGCGCAACTTTTTCAGGTGTATAGCCACCGATCGTCGGGTGATCCATATTGAAATAGGTGACCGTCACATCCGGGTTGGGTACGCGCTCCATGCCAATTTTCTTTTTGGCCAAATTCGGAGCCAATTGGTTGTTGGGGATGGCCTGGTAGGCGAACGCATTGGGCAAACGCTCCAAAAGCTCATGGTCATTACCCAAAAATGACAGCCAACGCGGCTGAATTTCTTCAATCACCGAGACTTCAACCCGGTCGATCATGGGGAGGCGTTTGCCCTTCATTTGCTTGTAAATCGCTTGCGATTTGGCATCGTCAGCCGGGGGCTCGGCCTCGTAAAAGACTTCGCGGTAATTGGGGTTTTTGCCCAAGGTCATTTTGGAAGACCGCGTCCACACGTCGAGCTTGAAAGCCCCGGTTCCAACCGGGTGCTCCATGATTTTGTCGCCGTACTTCTCGACCACTTCACGCGCCACAATGCCACCGGAACCCGGGTCGGCCAACAAATAAAGCAAGCGGGGCCGTGTTTCGGACGATTTCATTTGCAGGGTATAACGATCCAGCGCGCGAATGCCTTCCACCTCTTTGTCGTAGTTGAACTTGGCGCCGGGCTTTTCAGCGTCTTTGCGCAGTTCGTCCATGCCTAGCAGTTTTTCCTCTTCCCAGTCGGTGAACACAGGGCTTTTAGTTTTAGGATCGAAAAATCGTTTGTACGAATAGACCACGTCCATGGCCGTTAACTCGCGTTTCTTGCCGCCAAACGCCGCATCGTCTGCGTAAAACGTGCCTGGCTTGATTTTGACAATAAAGGTTTTGAAATCAGCGCTGATTTCAGGCAAGGCCGCCGCCAAATTGGGCTTGACTTTGATGGGACGCGCCAGGTAGTCGTAACCATACAGAGCATCAAAAATATTGGCATTGATGATGCGCGAATACAAATCTGACACTTGCGCGGGATCAAACCCAGTCTCGGCAATCGGAAATGCGTAGCGCAAGACCTTCTCGTTCGCAGAATTTGCTGGCTTGTCTGGCGATTTACTTTGAGCCTGAGCGTAGCTGAGGCCCACCATCACCAGTCCAAACAGCAGTCCTAATGCAAAAAACACCCGCCGATACATATTTTTCATAGTCGCAATCACCAATGCCGAATCAAACAGATGGAAGCATAATCGCCCCCGTTGGTATTTTCCATGGGCGTTTCCCCCAGTCAGACAGATTCATATGCTCTCCTACATCTTGCGACGCCTCTGGCAGATGGTGCCCACCCTTTTGGGTGTGATCCTCCTTGTCTTCTTTTTGTTCAAATTTTTTGGTGGCGACCCAGCCGAGGTAATGGCGGGCCTGAACGCCTCGCCCGCCCGAATTGCGTCATTGCGGGCGCAATTGGGCCTGGACAAGTCGGTTTGGGAGCAGCTTTGGATTTTTATCCAGCAGATTTTCACGTTCGAGTGGGGCAAAAGCTGGACGACGAATGAAGCGATTTCCAACATTTTCGCCACCCGCTTGCCCGCTACGCTCACCATCATGATCCCGATTTTGGTGCTAGAGGTGATCTTGGCCATCGTCGCAGGCCTGGCCGTGGCCTATGTGCGCGGCAGCCTGACCGACCGCGCGATCATGATCATCACTACGGTGGCGTTGTCCATCAGCTTTTTGGTTTACATCATCGTAGGGCAGTATGTTTTTGGCTTTTTGCTCGGCTGGTTCCCGGTGCAGGGCTGGAGCAACAGCGTTTGGAAAAATTTGATCACTTACGCGCCCTTGCCAGTGTTTTTGGCGGTGATGGTCAGCCTGGCCCCGCAAACCCGGCTTTACCGCAGCTTTTTTCTGGATGAAATTGGCCAAGACTATGTGCGGACAGCCCGCGCCAAAGGCGTGACCGAAAACACCATTTTGTTCAAACATGTACTGCGCAACGCGATGATTCCGATTTTGACCAACGTGGCCACTGGCCTGCCCGGCGTTTTCATCGGCTCTTTCCTCATCGAGGTGTTTTTCTCGATCCCCGGCCTTGGCCGCGAGATTTTGGTGGCTGTCAACCGCAGCGATTACCCGGTCATTCAAGCCGCGACGGTCTACCTGGCGGCACTCACCATGGTGATTAATTTGATCACCGACGTTTTGTACAAATTTGTTGACCCAAGGGTGACGTTGAAATGAACACTGCTGCAACCCTGGCGCCTGCGGACGCTCCATCTGGTTCACCCGCTGTGTTGAGCGCTTTGCCCAAATCTCCCGGCGTGTGGGCACAAGCCTGGACGCGTCTTAAAAACGACCGTGTCGGCATGGTTTCACTCTACGTCGCGCTGTTTTTCATTGGCCTGGTGTTGCTTGCGCAATTGGGTTTGATTGGGAAAAACTGGCAAAAGGAGGTGGGCACGCCTTTTGCGCCACCCCACTTTGTTGGCAAGATTGTGGATGGCTCGCAGTCGGCTGTGGTCGAAAAGATCGCTGGCGCGGCGGTTGACATCAGCGATATCGACCCCCTCGCCCCCCGTTACAAAGAGTGGGCAGAGCGTGCGTCCAAATTCACTTCCACCGACACGGTAAAGGCCGACACCCTGCCTTTTGGGGCGGACCAATTGGGTCGTGACGTGTTGAGCAAAGCCATCAAAGGCGCACAGGTGTCGATTACCGTGGGCTTGGCAGCCGCCCTGTTTGCCACTTTGATTGGCACCATTTTGGGTGCGATTGCAGGCTACTTTGGCGGTGCTGTCGATGACGTTCTGGAATGGGTCTACAACGTTTTCACGGCCATTCCATACATTTTGCTGATTTTTGCCCTGGCTGCAGTACTCAAGTCTGGCCCCTTGGCGGGAACATTGGGCAGCGGTATTTGGACGGTGGTGATTATTTTGAGCCTGGTCGGCTGGACCGGCATTTACCGCCTGGTTCGCGCCGAGTACATGAAGCACCGCGTGCGCGAGTACGTGATGGCCGCGCAAGCCATTGGCGCATCGCACATGTCGCGCATGTTCACACACATCTTGCCCAACATCAGTCACGTGGTGCTGGTACAGCTCAGTTTGCACGTGGTGGGTTTTATCAAAGCCGAGGTGATTTTGTCGTTTCTGGGCCTGGGTGTTCCCATCGACATGGTCAGTTGGGGCACCATGCTGTCTGAGGTGCAAACCGAACTGGTGCAGGGCAAATGGTGGCAACTGGTGGCGGCCACCGTCTTCATGGCGAGTTTTGTGACAGCCTTTGCGCTGTTGACCGATGCCCTGCGCGACGCGCTGGATCCCAAACTGCGCTGAGCACGGACACCCAAATCATGACAAATTCAACAAGCAAATTGGCAACCGCGCTGATCAGCGTCCAAGACCTGCGCGTGGCATTTCGCATGAGCAAAACCCACACAGCAGAGGCTGTGAAGGGCGTGAGCTTTGACATTCCAGAAAACAGCACGGTGGCTTTGGTGGGTGAATCAGGCAGTGGCAAGAGTGTGACGGCCATGAGCATCGTGCGCCTGCTCCCAGACAACGCCATCGTTGCCCCCAGCAGCAAAGTTTTGTACCAGGGGCGCGACCTGCTGACCACACCGATTGAGGACATGCGCCAGTTGCGCGGCAAAGACATATCGGTCGTGTTTCAAGAACCCATGAGCTCCTTGAACCCCGTGTTCACCGTGGGCGACCAGATCTCCGAGGTGTTGCGCATTCACATGGGTTTGAGCAACAAAGTGGCAATGGACCGCACCCTGGATTTGATGACCGAAGTCGGCATTCCCAACCCCAAGGAACGCCTGAAGTCTTACCCCCATGAACTGTCGGGCGGACAGCAACAGCGCGTGATGATTGCCATGGCGATTGCTTGCGAGCCCAAGCTGTTGATAGCAGACGAGCCAACCACAGCGCTGGATGTGACGGTGCAACGTCAAATTGTTGACCTGCTGGCCAAATTGCAACAACGCCAAAAAATGAGCGTTTTGTTCATCAGTCACGACCTGGGTTTGGTCGGCGAAATATCAGACCAAGTGGTTGTGATGCGCAGCGGCGAAGTGCGTGAAAAAGGCGATGTAGCGACCATTTTTGGTGCCCCCAAAGACGCCTACACCCAAGCACTGCTGGCCTGCCGCCCGCGCCTGGACGTGCGCCCGCGCCGCTTGGCCGTGATCGACGACATCGTGAACAAACGCGCCATCAGCACTGAGCAACGTATCAGCTTGCCCGTGAGTGGCGCGCCGTTGATTGAAGTGAAGGGCCTGCGCAAAGATTACCCGTTGAAGACCGGTTTGTTCAAGCGCAGCGTGTTCACTGCCGTCAAGCAAGCCGATTTTTCGCTGCACAAAGGCCGAACATTGGGCGTGGTGGGTGAGTCCGGCTCGGGCAAAACCACTGTGGGCATGATGTTGACCCGCCTGACAGATGCCACGGCTGGCAGCATCATGTTTGAAGGCCAAGACTTGGCGCTGCTGAACGCCAACCAAATGCGAGCCTACCGCAGCCGCATTCAAATCATCTTCCAAAACCCCTATGCCAGTTTGAACCCGCGCTTTACTGTGGGGCAAATTTTGATAGAGCCGATGCGCATTCACAAGATTGGCACGGACGACGACGACCGCGCACGCAAGGCACTGGCGATGATTGAAAAGGTTGGCCTGACACCCGAAGCCTTTGGCAAGTACCCGCATGAATTTTCTGGCGGACAGCGCCAGCGCATTGCCATTGCCCGCTGCTTGACCATGCGGCCCGAAATCATCGTGTGCGACGAAAGCGTGAGCGCTCTGGACGTAAGCGTGCAAGCTACCGTACTGAACCTGCTGCTGGATTTGCAAGAAGAATTTGGCCTGACCTATGTGTTCATCAGCCATGACCTGGCCGTAGTGAAATACATGGCTGACGAGATTTTGGTGATGAGCCAGGGCGAAATTGTTGAGCGCGGCAGCTCTGACGACATTTACAACCGCCCGCAGCATCTCTACACCAAGCAATTGCTGGGGGCCATTCCCAAGGGCCACACGGCAGCTTTGGCACATTGATAAGATGACGCGAGGCAGAAAGTTTGAGACTGCTTGTGGATGCCTGAGAACGGCATTGAATCGTTAACACTTGGCCACCGCGATGTGGCTTTTCACCATGAAACACAGCATTCAACCCCTTTTAGCGACGGTGGTCGCTGCGGCCTTGGTAGGCTGCGCAAGCGCCCCGTTGCCCCCAGTCAGCGCCACGACCAGCGCAGGCGGCGCAACCGCAACATCGACAACCGCCAGCAAACCCCGCATCGAGCGGGCAGCCGACTTGCCCCGCTTCAGTTACCCGGTGTCGGGCGATTTGATCGCGCTGATGAACAACCCAGCGCAGTTCAAGCCCTTGGTAGAAAAAATTCGGCAAGACTATGCGGGCGTGTTGGCGACTTATGACATTGCCGAAAACACCACCCAACGCCAGTACTTGGGCCTGCTGACCCAGGTCGCCATGTTGGACGGGCGCTATGACGACGCCCTGGCCTTGGCCGCCCGTGTCAAGGCGCTGCAAGACAAACCCGCTGACAAGCTGCTGTCTGGCCTGGTCACCCGCGCGGTGGTGGCAGCGACCCAAAAGCACAGTGACCGAGAATCGGCCGCTTTCAAGCAGGAGGTTGCCAAAACGATTCGGGCCGAGCTGGATGCCATGCCGTTTGCCGTGGTGCAAAACGACGTGAAGCAATTCAAAGCGTCGTCTGAATTTTTGGGCGCCGCGCTCATCACGGGGCAAATCCGCGAGGTATTGCAGCCCGTGGCCACGCAAACCGGGGCGCTAAGCTCCGACATGGCGCCCGCCATGGTGTCCAGCCAGTACGCGCTGACCTACATCTTGCCGCTAAAAAACACGCTGATTGCCACTTACACCGCTTACCTGGCTGCCAACCAGGTGGACAAACCCAACATTTGGGCAGCGCGTGACGTGCAACTGCCGCCAGGGCGCAACTACAAACCCGTGACCGTGGCCGTTTGGGACAGTGGTGTGGACCCAGCGCTGTTTGCCAACCAACGAATCAGCAATGGCACAGTCACATTTATCGCGTTTGACAAGTACAGCATGCCTGCCAATACCGAGCTGTTGCCCATCACCCCCGAAGTGCAAGCCAATTTGAAGCAAATGCAAGACCGCAGCAAAGGTTTGTCAGATGCGCAGTCCAATATCGACAGCGCCGAGGCGACCGAGGTCAAAACGTTTCTGTCTGGCCTGAAGCCTGCCGACTACAAAAATGCGATTGAGGCGCTAACCCTGACCGGCAACTACCAGCACGGCACCCACGTGGCGGGCATTGCCCTGGCAGGCAACCCGTATGCGCGCTTGGTCAACGCCCGTATCGACTTTGGCCACACCTTGCTGCCCGACCCCTGCCCCACGCCCGACCTGGAAGCACGCGGCGTGCGCACCATTGCCGCCTATGTCGACTTCATGAAGAAAACTGGCGTGCAGGTGGCCAACATGAGCTGGGGCGGCAACGTGAAGTCGTATGAAACCTCGTTGGAGCAATGCAACATTGGCAAAGATGCCGCCGAGCGCAAAACATTGGCTCGCGGTTATTTTCAGGCCCAGTGGGACGGCTTGAAGGCCGCCATGGTCGCCGCACCCGGCATTTTGTTTGTGGCCGCCGCCGGTAACAGCGGCAACGACGCCACGTTCAATGAAGCCTACCCCGCCAGCATCGTGTTGCCCAACCTGATCACCGTGGGCGCAGTCGACAAGTCGGGCGACGAAGCCGCCTTCACCAGCTACGGCCCCACCGTGGCCGTGCACGCCAACGGTTACCAGGTAGACAGTTTTGTCCCCGGTGGCGACCGCGTTGCATTCTCAGGCACGTCAATGGCCGCTCCGCAAGTGGCGAATTTGGCGGCCAAACTTCTGGCCGTGAATCCGCAATTGACCACAACCGAGGTGATTGGCTTGATCAAAAGCACCGCTGAGAAAACGGCGGACGGACGGCGCACACTGATTAACCCAGCCAAGGCGCTCGCGGCGGCGGGGTTTCGGGGGTAGTTTTTTGACTCGATGATTCGGTGAATCGGTGAATCGGTGAATCGGATTCTGGTTCGATGGATTTGTGCTTTGAAAGGCTTTTGAAACTCCGAGCGATTGGTGTCAAAGGCTGTAAGACGACGTTTACCGTCGGCGAGCCGAAGATGCCGTGTTGAACAGCTACGCGAATGTCCCCCGCTTTCGGCTCCTCCTTGATTTCGCTGCGCCATTCACCCCAGCGTCATCGGCGAATGGCGTGTCGCTTGTGGCGTGATCGCTTAAAGGTCACATCGCATCTGAAATCGAGATTGCGGTGTCATGACAGGGATTGGGATAGCCAAAACCAAAGTCAAATCCGTCGCCATGATTTCGTATGCAGGATCACGGAATAATTGCAGACCCCGCGGTTGCCAATCGGTCAGCCTTCAGAGCAGCACCTCATACCTACTGGATTTATTCGCCGCTTCAACCCCACCATATCAACAGTCTCCCCAGTCCACCCCGCAGGAGCCCGCCCATGACCCGATCCATCACTATCAGCTTGCCCGTCGCCGACCTGAAGGCGTCTAAGGCTTTTTACACTGCCCTGCGCTTTGCCAACAACGCAAAATTTTGGGACGACAGCGCCGCGTTCATGGTGTGGAGCGAGTCGATCAATGTCATGCTTTTGACTTAGGACAAGTGGCGCACCTTCACCACTCGGCCCATTCCGCCAGCCACATTTGGGGTGCCATGTGGATAAACATGTCTGCCATGCCTTGCGGTTGATGGCCAGGGGTAAACGAAGCGGTGGATCGCGAAAAAGACTGCATCGGGCCAGACAACATTTATGCTACTGCTAATATAGCAAACTATCTATATTATTCGTGAGATAGAGCCCTATTTAATTCACATTTATCGTCCAAAGCCGATTTTGAGTCATATTCACGTTAAATTTACCACAATTGTAGTAATTCGTAGCGCTGTCTCAAATTGGTCTGGCACTCTGAGTGGTCAAAATGGTGAATGCGGCGCTTGATCAGAGTCATTCGCCCGTGCCATACTTGCCCCAACCCGTGGCGCAGTTGGCCTCATGGGATGGAAGTTTCCTATCCATTTTTTAGCGGCCCCACGCCCCCACCATGTTGCCTTTTGATGCTGCCCGCTGGAGCGTGCTGTCGGTAGCACTGGACCAGCTTTTGTCTTTGCCCATGCCCGAGCGCGAGACTCGCTTGCAGGACTTGGCGCAGCACGACCCGAGCGCCGCATTGCAACTGCGCGCCCTGCTGCAAGCCGATGCGGCTGCCCGGGACGACGGTTTCTTGCAGGGGGTGGCCGATGTGCCTGCGCCAAGCATGCTTCTGAAGCCGGGTGAACGTGTCGGCGCCTGGAGCCTGTGCGAGCCTGTGGGCGAGGGGGGCATGGGCGAGGTCTGGCGGGCGCAGCGCCATGACGGCCGCTATGAGGGCGACGCGGCCATCAAATTTCTCAAACCAGGGCATCGAGACCAGACCATGCATGAGCGTTTTCGGCGCGAGGGTGCCCTGCTGGCACGCCTGCGCCACCCCGGCATCGCGCAGTTGCTGGACGCAGGCATCGAGTCCCATGGCCAACCCTACCTGGTACTGGAATGGGTGGGCGGCCAACGCATTGACCAATGGTGCGACACGCAGCGACTGGCTCTGCATGCCCGTATCCGCTTGTTCCTGCAGGTGCTGGCTGCGGTGAGCGCGGCGCACAGCCTGCTGGTCATTCACCGCGACCTCAAGCCGTCCAACATTCTGGTGGACGCGCAGGGCACCATCAAATTGCTTGACTTCGGTATCGCCAAGCTGCTGGACGAAGACACAGCCACGCAACTGACCCGCGACGGCGGCTTTGCCATGACGCCCGAGTTCGCAGCACCCGAGCAATTCGCAAGCGGAACGCTTGGCGTGACCACCGATGTGTACGCCCTGGGCGTGGTGCTGTTTGTGCTGCTCACCGCCCAGCATCCCAGCGGCTTGCGGGGCCAAACCAACCCAATGGCCTACTTGCGTGCGGCCACTGAAGGCCCGCAACGCCGCGCCAGTGCGGCCACCGCTTCGGCGCTGGACGCGCGCTTACTGGCCGGTGACCTGGACAACATCCTGGCCCGCGCCATGTCGGCTGAACCCGATCAGCGTTATGCCAGTGTGCAGGCCATGGCAGACGATTTGCAGCGCCACCTGGACCACCGCCCAGTAGCCGCGCGGCGCGCCAGCTGGAGCG
Organism: Rhodoferax sp.; assembly: GCA_031386665.1. GTDB lineage: Bacteria > Pseudomonadota > Gammaproteobacteria > Burkholderiales > Burkholderiaceae_C > JANYCG01. The sequence goes on from JANNCN010000115.1 coordinate 20,648, forward strand.
AGCGTGCGCGCCTGTTTGTACGGCGCAATCGGCTGCCCGTGGCGCTGGCTGGCCTGGCCACCGTGGCGGTATTGGCCGGCGTCGCCGGGACGCTGACCATGGCCTGGCAGGCGCAACGCAGTGCAGCGTTGGCGCAGGACGAAACACGGCGCGCTGATGCCCAGGCCCGGGCTGCCGTGGCGCAGCGTGATGTGGCCTTGCAAGAAATGACCAAGGCGCAGCGCTTGAACGAGTTGTTTCGTTTTTTGGCGCTGGGTTCACCCAATGGGGGCGATTTGCCGATGTTGGAAGTGCTCAAGCGCAGTGCCCATTACATCGACGAGCGTGAAGGCCTGGACGCTGGCCAACGGGCCATGTTGCTGGCCACGCTGGTCGAGCATGTGTCGGGGCTTGACCAATGGCATCTGGCTGCACAGTTGTTGCAGCGGGCCGAAGCGCATGCCGCGGCCACCAGTGACAGCGCGGCACGCGCCATGGTGGCCTGCAATTTATCCACGGTGCAAGTGGTATCGGGCGATTTCGCTTTGGCCAACGAGTCGGCCCGCCGAGGTCTGCAGGCACTGGGCGACGGCACCGGCAACATTTCTACCCACATCGCTTGCCTGCAAACGGGCGAATGGGTAGCCCGAGAGATGGGTGACACGGCCCTGTCGGTGCAGCGCATCGAACTGGCCGTGCGCCTCAATGACCAGTTGCCGTTGCCCGACCCAATGTCACTGCATGACACCTTTGGGCACGCCGCCATGGCCTACCAATTTGCTGGAGAAATTGAAAAGGCCCTTCACAAGTACGAGCAAAGTGCGGTGCTCCTGGCGTCCTTGCGCATGGACAATACGGCCTCGGCCGACGTGATGTACAGCAACTGGGCCAGCCTATGGGCCTATGTGGGGCGCCCCTTGCAAGGTATGGCGCTGGCAGACAAATCGCGCCTGATACGCAATTCGGGTCTTGTCGATGCCATGAATGCCGGTCCGGGTTTTGCCTATGACGACATGAGCTTGCGGCAACTGGGCCGCTTGCCCGAGGCGCTGGCGTTCTCTGACCAATCAATCTCATTCATGGACCGCATGGGCCACAAGCTGGGGGCCAATGTGGGACGCATGAGCCGCGTGGCTATCCTGCGCAAAATGGGTCGGCTTGATGCCGCCTCGGCCTTGGTCACCGAAACCCTGCAGCGCCTAAGCACCCTGCCGACCAGCAACTACCATTTCGGCCTGCTGCGCGCCGAGCAAGGCTTGATTGCCGCGCAGCGCGGGCAGGCAAAGCGTGCCACCGAGCTACTCGACCAAGGCGTGGCCCTGCTGCGAGCCAGCAGCAACGGCGCGCTCTTCTTGCCGCCAACCTTGCTGCGCCGAGCGGAATTTCACTTGGCCCAAGGCCGTCTGGACGCCGCCGAGCAGGATGCAAGTGATGCCCAGGGCCTGTTGAACGCTTCGCTTGGCCCGGCCTTGCTGTCGATGCACCACGGTGACGCCCTGATGGTTTTTGGCCGGGTGGCGACGCGACGCGGGCAAGCTGACGATGCGCAAGCCCAGTTCAAAGCGGCTGCCGTGCAATACGCTGACACCCTTGGCCCGCAAAACCGCAAAACCCTCGAAGCGGCTAAGCTGGTGCTGTCGCGCTAGGGAAGCTCTGCGTAACCCATCGCGGAATCGTGTAGGCCGGATCGGGATGGGATGCAAGGCGGTTTTTGCAGCAAATATCGAGAATATTTGCAAGAAAACCAACGCCGCAGACCGCCCGAGGCCGGACTATCACGAACCGTGAGGGGTTATGCAGAGCTTCCCTAGGCCCCAGGGCTTTCACACCACTGCGAGGGCTCTGTCGCGTTCGTGTCGGAGTTGGTCGATGTAGCATTTAGTGCGCACGTACAGGCAAACTACTCTTAAAAAAATATAATTTATATAGCAAACTATCCATATTATTCGAGAGCTAGAGGCCTATTTTATTCACAATTTGGCCCCAAACTCGCTTTTTGCTCATTTTGAAGGCATATTTACCACAATTGTGGTAAATTTTACGTGTTTTAAGGTATTCAGCCGTTTTGCGCACTACAAACGTCTACTGGTGCTTAAAAACATGCGCAAAACTGCGGCTGACCTCCAGCACCTCGCTGTGCTGCTTCAGGGCGACCCGCTGGCGGCCCATTTCGTCGCGCTGGACGCCTGAAATGGCACTGACATTGACGATGGTCGAGCGGTGAATTTGCCAAAACTGCTGGGCGTCCAGCTGGCAAATCAGGTCGCGGATGGGCGTGCGGATGAAGGCCTCCTGGTCCAGCAGTTGCAGACGGGTGTACTTTTCATCTGATCTGAAAAACAGCACGTCATCGACGCAAATCAGCTTGGTGGTGCTGCCCGTGCTGCACTGCAACCAGCGCAGATTGGGGGCGGCTTTGTCGGCGTTCAGGCGCTGCTGCAGTTGGGCAAGCGTTTGCAGCAAGGCGTCTTGCGAACTGGTTTGCGAATTGTTGAACACCAAGGGGGTCGGCCCTTTCTGCAAACCGCTTTCCAGATCAACTTGCCCCAGCAAACCCTGCGCCCCGCCCGCTTCTCCGCCCCCTGCCTCGGCCAAATCTGCCCTGGTTTTGGCCAATCTGCTTTTCAACCTGGCCACGGTTTTGTCCAGGCGTTGCCGATCCACGGGTTTGAGCAAATAGTCCACCGCGCCTTGCTCAAAGGCGGTCACGGCGTATTCGTCATAGGCGGTGACAAACACCACTTCGCCCTGCCAATCGTCCAGCGCCACAATCTCGCGCGCCGCCTCGATGCCAGTTAAGCCTGGCATGCGAATGTCCAAAAACAGCACGTCGGGGCGCAGCTGGTCGGCCAGCTTCACGGCTTCCAAACCATCGCGGGCGACGCCGCAAATTTCGAGATCAGGCCAGCTCTCGCCAAGGCGGGTTTGCAACTGCTCGCGCAGCAGGCGTTCGTCGTCAGCAATCAGGGCGGTGAAGGGCTTCATGGGCTGGATGGTATTTCAAATGAAACCATCGGTGGAATGCGTTTGCGGCCGGTAGGGAATCGTCAAACGCACCTGGGTGCCGCCTTCGTGGCCCGAGCGCAGTTCCATGCGGCTCGCCCCTGGGTACAGCAGCGCCAAGCGGCTGCGAATGTTGTCCAGCCCAAGGCCAGTGCCGTTTTTGCTGTTGCCAAAAATGTTTCCATCAGGCAGGCCCACGCCGGTGTCGTTCACGTCAACACGCAGCTGCTGGTCCACAATTTCAGCAGTCACGGTGATGCGCCCACCTTCGGGCTTGGGCTCAATGCCGTGCTTGATGGCGTTTTCTATCAGCGTTTGCAGCACCATGGGCGGGAACACGGCCGATTCGAGGTTAGACGGCACGATGATTTCAAAGTCCAGCCGATCCTCAATGCGCAGCTTCAGCAGTTGCAGGTACGAGCGAATCAAGGCCAGCTCCCGCCCCAAGGTCGATGACTCCTGGCGCATTTGCGGCAGGGCTGCACGCAGGTAGCTGATCAGCGTTTTTTGCATGACGGACGCGCGCTTGGCGTCGGTCTCAATCAAATAGTCCACCGCCGCCAGGGTGTTGAACAAAAAGTGCGGCTCCACCTGGGCTTGCAGCAATTTAAGGCGGGCTTGCACCAGTTGACGTTGCAGGGCCTCGTGGTCTGCCGAATCAGTGGCTTCGCGCACTTTGGCATCGGCCTCGGCCGACTTGCGCACGATGATTTTGGACGCAATCAGGTAACCAAACAAGGCGATCAGGGTGATGGAGAACAGGTCACCAATGAAGCCGCCAAAAGTGCGTTTGATGACCGTGCGCGGGGAGATGGGCTTGCCGTCTTCGTCGTCTTCATCGTCACCCAAGTCGATGTGCACTGCACCCTTGACTTTGGCCGTCGAGTCACTGGTTGAAGCGACATCAGACGCCGCGGGCATTGCAGGTGCCGTGGGCGCGGGCGGCGCAGTCGGGTCGCCTACCGAACCCGACGTGGGCGGAATGCCGGGAGCAGCAGGCGCGGTTTGCGGTACTGGCGAAGGCTTTTTGACCCGTTTGCCGTCGCAAATGATGATGCCACCACCGTTTTTGCCGCCAATGCGGATTTCATCGCCCTCGCAGTCGTGCGATTTGCCTGCCTTGTCGTTGCCTTCTTTCGCAGTGCGGGTGACGGCGACCGACGGCTGCTTGTCGTGGCGCAAATCCAGAATGTCCCGAATCATTTGGCTCACGATCACCACGATCAAGATCAAGCCGAAGATGCGCCACCAGGACATAGTGGCCGCCTTTTCGCCGATGGTGGCGTTCAGCCGCCGCAGCAAGGCCATGAGTTCTGACTTGTTGTTGCCGGGGGGTTGTGTGTTCATAAAGTCAAATCAGGTCAGGGAATGTCAAAAGCGCGAAATGCGTCGAGCTTACAGCTTGGCTGAGGGCGATTTCACGCCCGATTCGGCAACTTTGGCTTCTGCCGCTGGGGCTACCGTGGCTACAGTGGCCGCCGCCAACCGGCCCTGCGCGCCCCACCGGTCGTCCGCCAGCCGCGTCATACAAGCGTCGCGCGAACCTGCCACTTGAAACGTGGTGGTGATCGCGCTGAACGTCCCCCAGCTGACCAGAACACTGCAGGCCAGGGCGACCAACTTGGGGGATTTGATTTGAAAAGCGGTCATTGTCGGCTCCTAAAGTGAATGTTTGCAAAACTGGCGGCAGGGCGGCATCGATTCGCCCGCTGTTGTCCATGGCTGCGAATGTAATTTCTGGCCGGCGCCTGCGCCCTGGGTTTGCGACGAACTGCGCGGGGCTGCGAAATTCGGTCAATTTGGCGGAATAAACGGCGCGCGAAAACGGCGCGGGTTTCCTGCGGATCAGTGCAAAACCAGCAAAAACCGACCAATTTCCAAAAAAAGAACCTGCAGGTTCTTTTTTTGGAAATAAATGCTAAAAAGCTCAAAATATGATTGAAAAATAGCACTAGCTCTCGTAGAATATAAGTTATTTGCTATATAATTAATAGCAACTTAAGTGTTCATCCTAACGCTCTATGCTCTGAGGAATTTGCCGTGCTGCCAGCCCTGAAACCCGTTTTGCGGCGTGTTGCCGTGGCCTCACTCGCCATGTTTGCATTGGGGGCCATGGGCGCACCTTCGCTGGGGGACAACGTGCTGCGCGCACCTGTGCGCAACGTCATCAGCCAGTACCACGGCGTCACGGTGATGGACCCCTACCGCTACATGGAAAACGTGCGTGACCCGCAGGTGCAAGCCTGGCTGAAGGCGCAGGGCGACGCGGCCCGAAAGGCGCTTGACGCCCTGCCCGTGCGCGAATCCCTGCTGCAAAGCATTCAAGCCCTGGACTCGCAGCGCGGCGACGTGGTGGGCAGCGTGGTGCGATTGCCCTTGACCGACGGTGCCGCCAGCCAGCCAGCCGAGCAATTTTTCTACCTGAAGCGCGTCAAGGGCGAGCGGCAGTCCAAACTGTTTGTCCGCGACGGCCTGCAAGGCGTCGAGCGGGTTTTGATCGACACAGAAAAGCTGGCCAAAAGCACGGGGGTGCCACACGCCATCAACTACTTTTCCCCCTCGTGGGACGGCAAGTTCATCGCTTACGGCATGTCGGCTGGCGGGTCAGAAGACGCATCGCTCTACGTCATGAATGTCGCCACCGGCAAAACCATGGGCCAACCCGTGCCGCGCGTGCCCGACGGCACCATCGGTTGGCTGCCAGACAGCCTGTCGCTTACCTACAACCAGCTCAAAAAACTCAAAAAGGGCGAACCCGACACCGAAACCTACATGGACAGCCGAGTCATGTGGCTCAAGATCACCGCTGCGCGCACGGGCGCACGGGCGTTGCCACTTTTTGGCCCCACGGTCACGCGCCGCCTGGGCTTGGCGCGGCTGGACGTGGGCACGGTCATGTTTCAGCCCGGCAGCCCCTGGATGCTGGCCCGCACCACCGACACCACAGTGCCAGAAGGCTTTTTGTTTGTCGCACCCGTGGCCAGCCTGGCCAATTTGTCGCGCCAGCCGGTTCGGTGGCGCAAAGTGGCCCAGTTCAGCGATGGCGTGATTGACGTGGCCCTGAAAGGCCAGCATGCCTATTTGCTAACCCACAGCCAAGCCCCGCGCAACCGACTTTTGAAGCTCGACCTGAACCAGCCCGATTTAAAAACTGCACAGGTGGCAGCCCTGGCTCCGCCCAACGCTGTGCTGGAAAGCTTTGCTTTGAGCAAAAGCGCGGTTCTGGCGGGCGTGCGCGAAGGAACCTCCATTGGCATTCGGCGCTACTCACCCGGCGACACGACGGGCCTGGCCCTTGCCTTGCCCTATCCCGGTGCCGCCCAACCCTATGCTGACCCCAACCAGGCTTTTGACGACGTGGTCTTCACCCTGGGCGGCTGGACCCAACCCGCCCGCACTTGGCGCGTCAGCCCGGGCCTGAACGGCAGTGACGCCCCGCCCGCCGCCGAAATCTCACTGGCAAGCACCCGCAATGCGCTGGCCGCCCTGGACATTGAAGTGCGCAATGTGGTCGTGAAAAGCCATGACGGTGCGATGGTGCCCATGACCGTTTTGCATAAAAAGGGTTTAAGCCGCACCAGCGCCCACCCCACGCTGCTGGAGGGCTATGGCGCTTACGGTTTGTCCGAAACCGCGCATTACTCGCCAGGCAACCAGGTCTGGCTAGAGCGCGGTGGCGTGCTGGCGTTTGCCAATGTGCGCGGCAGTGGCGTGTACGGGCAAGACTGGTATCGCGCAGGGCAAAAGGCCACCAAACCCAACACCTGGAAAGACGGCGTCGCCTGCGCCCAGTTTTTAATCGCTGAAGGCTACGCGTCACCCGCTACCCTGGCCATCACGGGCGGCAGCGCGGGTGGCATCTTTGCGGGACGGGCCATCACCCAAGCGCCCGAGCTGTTTGCCGCTGCTGTGGTGCAAGTCGGCGTAATTGACGCGGTGCGGGCAGAACTGAGCGCCAACGGCATCACCAATATCTCGGAATTTGGCAGCTTCAAAAACCCGGCTGATTTTCCGGCCTTGCTGGAAATGAGCCCCTATCACCATATCAAAGACGCCACCGCCTACCCCGCCGTCATGTTCACCCATGGCCTGAACGACCCGCGGGTTGACGTGTGGCACAGCGCCAAAGGTGCGGCCCGCCTGCAAGCGGCCAGTAACAGCGGCAAACCCGTGTTACTGCGGCTGGACGCCCAAGCAGGCCACGGCATGGGCAGCACATCCACCCAACGCCAGCAGTTGTCCGCCGACGTTTACGCATTTTTACTGTGGCAAATGGGCCAGGCGAATTGAGTTGGGTGCCAAGATCGCTGATGGAGTGACATTGAGAGTGAATCATGACCCTCTGAACAAGGTTTTGGCCTACAACGGCATACCATGAAACGGTGCAAGATGATTAGAGAGTTGAGTCTGATTACATGCAGTTACCGGGGGCTTGCCCTAGGCAGCCGACGACTTTAGGGCCGCTATACTTGCGCCCTTCGGGAGGGACGGATGGCCTTACAAGGGCATGACGTGTCGCCAATTTGTTTGAAAAAGGACGCATAGTGCAAAACATTATTTCTAAAATTTTGGTCTCGGGCGGCATCAGTCTTGGTTTGGCATTGCCACTGACCGCCACTTTGGCAACTTTAGCCCCCGTAACTGCCCATGCCCAAGCCGCACCGGCTGCATCGGCAGCTACTGCCACCGCCACCCCGGCCGCTGTTGCGCCCACTTTGCCCGCACTGACCCCGGTCCCAGGCCCGGCCGCCGCCAAAGCACCTGCCAAAGAGGCCCTTGAGAACCCTTACGGCCTGGAAGCCTTGTGGAAAACCTCTGACTGGATCGCCAAAAGTGTGCTGCTTCTGCTCTTGATTATGAGCATCGCCAGTTGGTACATTTTGGTCGTCAAACTGCTTGAGCAAGCCAAAATTAGTCGCCAAGCCAAGGCCGCCGCCAAAGACTTTTGGTCCGCTGGCACCGTGGAGCAAGGCGCGTCCGCCCTTGAAAAAACCAGCCCGTTTCGTTTCATTGCTGATGCGGGCCTTGAAGCCACCAAAAAGCACAATGGTTTGATGGGCCATGTGCCCTTGAACGACTGGGTCACGATGAGCATTCAGCGTTCAGTTGACCGCATTCAAAGCAGCGTGCAAAGTGGCCTGTCTGTGCTGGCCACTGTCGGTTCCATTTCTCCCTTCGTCGGCCTGTTTGGCACGGTGTGGGGCATTTACGGCGCGCTCACAGCCATCGGCATCTCGGGCCAAGCATCGATTGACAAAGTCGCAGGCCCCGTGGGCGAATCGCTCATCATGACCGCCATTGGCTTGGCCGTTGCCGTGCCCGCCGTGCTGTCCTACAACTGGCTGGTGGGCCGCAACAAATCGGCCATGGAAGACGTTCGCGCCTTTGGCAGCGACCTGCACGCTGTCATTTTGGGCTCCGCCAAAAAAGTCTGAGCCTGACCTGGCTCAACCTTTAGCGCATTTAAGGACATTGCCATGTCAATGAACGTCGGCCCTTCCAGTGGTGAAGACGAGGTCATGTCAGCCATCAACACAACGCCCCTGGTGGACGTGATGTTGGTTCTGCTGATTATTTTTCTCATCACCATCCCTGCCGTCACCACCTCCATCAAGCTCGATCTGCCCAAAGAGCGCATCGAGGTGCGTGAAACCAAGCCTGAAAACGTCATCATCTCGGTTGACAAAACAGGCAACGTGTTCTGGTACGACCAGCGCATGCCCAACGTCAACGCCTTGGTCGACAAGCTGAAAAAGGTGTCCACACTCGACCCACAGCCTGAAGTGCAAATTCGCGGCGACTTGGCCTCGCCCTACGAAGGTGTCGGTAAAGTTTTGTACGCCTGCCAGCGCGCTGGCATCGTCAAAGTCGCCTTCATCACTGAGCCACCCGCGCTGGGCGGCTAAGCACCCAAAGTCCCAAAAAGACCCAATCTGGCCCCATAAGGACCAAAGACAAGGAAATACCCATGGGTATGAACATTGGAAATTCTGGCGCGTCTGACGAGCCGCAAGTGATGATGGACATCAACACCACCCCCCTGATCGACGTGATGTTGGTGCTGTTGGTGATGTTGATCATTACCATCCCCATTCAACTGCACGCGGTCAACCTTGAAATGCCGGTGGGCACCCCGCCCACGAACTTGGTCAAACCTGAAAAAATTCAGATCGACATTGACGAGCGCAGCGTCGTCTATTGGCAAGGCCTGCCCGTGACCGCACAGGAGCTTGACGTCAACATGGCAGCGGTGGCGGCCCAACAAGTGCAGCCTGAGGTGCATTTGCGGCCCAACAAGGCATCGCAATATGCGGTGTTTGCCAACGTTTTGTCGTCTACCAAACGCCTGGGGCTGACCAAAATTGCCGTGATTGGCAGTGAGCAGTTCGTCCAATGAGCACAGCCACTATCACCCCTGCCGCAGGGGCTGCGGGCCAAACCTCCATGATGGCGAACTCGCACATGGGTTCGAACCACCGCTACCAACCCAAGGATCCGTCAAAGCGCTACACCGGCATCATTTTTGTCGTTTTGCTGCATGCCGTGCTGGGGTACGCCCTAGTGTCTGGCTTGGCCCGCAAGGGATTGGACCTCATCAAAAAGCCGCTGGAGGCCGTGGTGATTCAGGAAGTCATCATTCCGCCTCCCCCACCTCCGCCGCCACCTCCCAAAGAAATCAAGCCACCTGACGTGAAACCACCCAAAGTAGAAGCGCCGCCACCGCCTTTCGTGCCGCCGCCTGAGGTGGCCGTGACCACCAGCACTGCGCCCACCATTGAGTCGGTTGCAGCGCCGCCCGCTGCCGCCCCCGTGATCGCGCCCCCCGCTCCCGTAGCACCGCCTGCCCCGCCAGCGCCGCCCGCGCCACCGCCAAGGCCGGTCAATCGGTCAGACATCGCCGTGGCTTGCCCAACTCAGGTGCCGCCCACCATGCCGCGCAAAGCCGAGCAAGACGGCACGTCCGGCGAGGTATTGGCTCAAATCACCATTCGCGATGGCTCAGTGAGGGACGTCAAAATTTTGTCGGGCCCAGCCGTTTTTCATGCCTCTGTCAGAGCCGCCATCATGCAATACAAGTGCATCACGGACGGCGGTGACATCATTGCAACCCAAAAAATCGTATTCAAGTCACCTGACTAGCGGGCTGCTGAATAAATCGAGAAATTCCAGCAGAATCGCAAGCTTTAGTTTCCTAGATTCAGCGCAATAAATCAGGCACTATCGGCTGCCAAGCCCGTAGTGCGTTTTCATTGGTGATAAGCCATTTTTATGTTGCACATTCACAACGTGTTTTCATGCCGCAATGTCAATTAAAACCAGCCTTTGAAGGCCCAAAAAGGCACTGTTTTAGTCCGCTTTTTGTCTTCACAAAAATTTACCCCCAGTAAATCAACAGCTTGCAATGCCGTAACAACTGCCTGCTTGGCAATTTCGCTTTAAATCAAGTGCCTGCACTTAACGATTCTCGGGAAAACCACGAGACAAATCCACACTCTCTCTATGACAATGTATTTTTTAATCAATATGAAATAAGTTGTTGATGATGTTTTTTTGGCTTTGATGTCGTTCACAAAATGACCTTGAGACCCAATCAAACCAATTTTTTGTAACTTTTTCAACCCATCTCAAAGGACTTTCAATGCAAAGCAACCAACTAATGTTCCGAAAAACCTTGGTCGCTCGTGCGCTTTTTGTCGCGTTTGGTGCAGCTACTCTGGCGGGTGGCATTGCCACCAACGCAGTAGCCCAAACCAATGCAACAGGTACGATTTACGGCCAGGTCGCAGCCACCCCAGGCATGACGATTTCCATTGTCAACACCGAAAACGGTGCCCGCCGTAACGTGGTGCCCGATGCCAATGGCCGCTTTACCGCCCCATCTCTGGCAACCGGTAACTACAAGGTCGAACAAATTGTCAACGGCGCAGTCACCAAAACGTCTGACACGGTTGAAGTTCGCATTGGCCAAGGTAGCGAAGTTAACTTTGGCACCACCTTGCAAACGGTTCAAGTCACCGGTGGCCGCGCCAAAATTGACGTGTCCTCAGTGGGCTCCACCACCAGCTTCAGCGCGGCTGACTTGGCTCGTGTGCCAATTGCAAGCAACGTCGGCGCAGTCATTCAGTTGGCTCCCAATACCACTTTGGGTGATTCCCGCTACGGCGGTGGCAATTCCCCCAGCTTCGGCGGCTCCAGCGCCTCTGAAAACGCCTATTACATCAACGGTTTCCCAGTCACCACTTTGCTGACGCAAGTGGGTTTCTCGCAACTGCCGTTCAACTCCATCGCCCAAGCCCAGATTTTGACGGGCGGCTACGGTGCAGAGTTCGGTCGTTCAACCGGCGGCGTGGTCAACTTGGTCACCAAGAGCGGAACCAATCAATGGGTGGCAGGCGGTGCAATTTCAGTGCAGCCTACCGAGTGGCGTTCTGAGCCATTGAGCCAGTTCCATGAGATCAATGGGAGTGCGCTTGACGGCACCTACCGCTTTTACAACGGCCTGAACAAAGACTCCACGACCTCAGCGTCTCTGTATCTGGGTGGCCCGATCATCAAGGACAAACTGTTCTTCTTTGCCTCGGCTGAAAATACCGAGCGCAAGCGCGACAGCATTCGCACAGCCAACACAAGCGCAACCTACACGGCTTCTGCGGCTTCGCAATCCACCGCATTCCAGGAAATCAACACCTCAACACCGCGCTATTTGGTGAAGTTGGACTGGAACATCACCGATCAACACCGATTGGAATACACCAAGATCTCTGACACGGTGAACGACAGCCGTCGCTTCTTCGGTTTTGACTACAAAACATTGCAGCGTACCAACGTGGTGAATGGTGGGCAAGACTACAAAAACTGGGGTCCGATTTCTGTGGCTGCGGCTCAAGGGGCTGATGTTGATATTTTGAAGTACACCGGCTACCTGACTGACGCGTTGACCTTGACGGCAGTGTTGGGCAAAACCAGAACGCCGCATGAGCAGACACCGGTAGGCTACAACCCAGCACTTGCTCAAGTTCAATCGACCAGCGCTGACGAGGTTGCTGCCTTTGCGCCTTACAACAAGCCTCAAGGAATCACTGGCACACTGCTAGTACCAGGTTCCTTCGACGAAAACGTAGGTGCGCGCTTGGACTTGGAATACAAGTTCAACAACAAGCACACCTTCCGCGTGGGCTTGGACAAAAACACTATCACTTCGAAAAACGGCGCTTCAACCGCTGGTGCAGTAATTTGGCGCTATGGCAAAACCGATCCGGCTGTTCCTTTGAACAATCTGACCGCTGCCACCAACACCGTTGCAGGCAACCCGAATGCACAGCAAGGTTTTTATGTTGAACGCATTGTCAGCTCCACAGGTTCAACCCCTACGGTTGACCAATCTGCTTGGTACATTGAGGATCGCTGGCAAGTGACTGACAACGTCTTGTTGTCGCTCGGTTTGCGTAACGAAGGCTTCAATAACAAAAATGGCGATGGTCTGTCTTACATTGACTTGCCAGTTCAGTTGGCACCTCGTTTTGGTGCCACTTGGGACGTGAATGGTGACGCCACCATGAAGGTCTTCGGTAACATTGGTCGCTACCACGTTCCAGTGCCAACCAACGTCGCTATTCGCGGTGCAGGTTCGTCATTGAACGCACAGCAGAACTTTGTGTACACAGGTGTTGATGCCAATGGAGCACCGACTGGCCTGACCGCCATTAGCCCGTTCTATTCGGCAAACAACGAATTGGGACAAGCTAAAGACCCAAGAACTGTCGCTGCTGAAAACATGCAAGGCAATTACCAGGACGAGTTGGCCATTGGTTTTGAGCGTGCCATTTCCAAGCAACTGACTGTGGGTGCCAAGCTGACCCATCGTCTGCTGCGCACGGCCATTGACGACCATTGCGATGACCGTCCCTTCCAAAACTGGGCGACTCGCAACAAGGTTGACGCATCCAACTTTGGTTACAACTGCGCATTGTTCAACCCAGGTATTGGAAACACGTTCAATCTGGACATTGACGGTGACGGCAAACTCGAAAAAGTAGTTTTGACAGCTGATGACCTGAAAATCCCAGCGGTTGAGCGTATTTACACCGCACTTGATTTGTTTGCTGAGCATCCGTTTGATGGCAAATGGTGGGGCAAGGCCACCTACACTTGGGCTCGCAACACGGGTTCAACTGAAGGTCAATTGCTGTCCGACATTGGTCAGGGCGACGTGTCAACAACCCAGGCTTTTGACTTCCCTGAGTTCTCGGTCAACGCTAACGGCCCACTGCCAAACCAACGCAAGCACCAGTTGAAACTGTTTGGTTACTACCAAGTGGCGCCTGAGTGGGGCATTGGCGGTAATTTCTTGTGGGCGTCAGGTCGTCCAAGAAGCTGTATCGGCAACGCACCTAGCACCACCGGTGACTTCTTCACAGACGGCAGCGTGACCAACTATTCGCATTACAACTCTGCTTACTTCTTCTGCAAAGGCCTGCCAGCACCCCGTGGCAGCGAAGGTGAACTTGACCCGTCCATCCGTTTGGACATGAACGTCACGTACAAGCCGCAAGCACTGAAAGGTTTCGCATTGAAACTTGACGTGTTCAACCTGTTCAATCGCCAGTCGGTCGAAACGATTGAAGAGCGCTTCAACACCCCAGGCGGTGCGTCCACTGTCTGGACCCGCTATGCAACGGTTGAGTCTTACACTGCTCCTCGCAGCTTCAAGCTGACCGCAAGCTACGACTACAAGTTCTAAAGACTTGGCGCCTGTTCGCAGGCGTTGTTAAACCAGCCAACAAAAAGGCCACTGCAGGAATGCAGTGGCTTTTTTTTTGCTTGCTGATTCGCATTTCAAGTCAATCTTGTGCAAGGCTATCGCCTGTCAGCGATTGCCACCATTTAAATTGACATCATATTGATGGCGATGTAATAATGACGTCATGCTTAGAACACAAATTCAACTTCCCGAACCACTTTTCAATCAACTCAAACAAATTGCGGCAGAGCGCAATTGGTCGGTTGCGGAATTGGTGCGCCGGGGTATGGAGGCCTATGCCCAGACCTGCGCTATGCCGTTGGCGAATGCAAAGGAATGGACCATGCCTTTGCTGCGCGGAAGTGGTGGTCATTTGCTTGATCCAGCGGCTTTGAGTTCTGAAGCTGATGCAATGACGGACAGATTTGAAGCTCGGCGCAACAACCAATGAATCGAACCACCGCCGATACCAATCTCTTTATTCATGCTGCCGATCCTGATTCGCCGTATCACGCCCAGGCCAGGGATTTTTTCAGCCAGGTCAACTCGCAAAATGGGGACACCGAATTTGTAGTGTGCGAATTGGTTTTGATAGAGCTTTACATGCAGCTTCGCAATGCGGCAGTGTTTGTAAAGCCCTATTCATCTGCAGAATCAGCGGCTTACTGTCTTGCTTTAAAACAGAACCCGAAATGGCGATGCATCGACTACGACAATGCAGTGTCAGCGAAGCTTTGGCAATGGGCATCCACCACAAAATTTGGTTTTCGCCGCGTCATTGATGCTCGATTGGGATTGACATTGCGCCACCACGGCGTCACCCATTTAGCGACCGCTAATGTCAAGGATTTTCAGGAATTTGGATTTCAGCGTGTCTGGAACCCCATGATGGAGAGTGGTTAAAAAGTAAGCGTCTTGTTTGCCACTCGCTCATAGAATTCAAACTTAAGATCAAACCAGTTCTAGCCGTCTTTCAATGCGTTCCAAGTGCTGGTCAAATCCGTCCGAGGCAAGTTGCTACTGTGCATCCGCAGATGCCAAATGCCCTAAGTGCTGAATGATGGAAGCTTGCCCCGCCTCAACATTGGACAGACGGCGGGTCATTTCTTCAATTTTTCTTTCGATGCGGTCTTGACCTGCCTGGAATCGCTTGAGGTATTCAAGCACCAGATTGTCTACAGCTTCGTTCATCGCAGTCCTTCAGGGTTAGATCACAACAGCTTGCACGCTTGCGCCAGTTTAATCGCTTCGCCACACTTCGACATAGCCCGTCACTCAAGCCAGCATGGCATGCATCTCTTGCACCGATATGACCCCCAAGGTGTCCATGTATTTCATGCCTTCCACGGCGGCTTCTGCCCCGGCGATGGTGGTGAACGTGGTGACCCGTGCCAGCAAGGCCGAGGTGCGAATTTGACGTGAATCGGCAATGGCGTTGCGCCGCTCTTCCACGGTTGTGATCACTAGGTTGATCTCGTTGTTTTTGATCATGTCCACTATGTGCGGGCGACCTTCTGCCACTTTGTTCACCACAGCGCAGGGCGTGCCAGACGCCTTGATGGCCGCAGCCGTGCCTTTGGTGGCGATCAATTCGAATTGCATCGCGGACAAGCTGCGGGCGATTTCGACAGCGCGTGGTTTGTCGCTTTGCTTCACCGAAATGAACACCTTGCCGCTTGACTCGCCCGATGGCTTGAAGGGTTTTGGCAGTTTGGTGCCCGCGCCCAATTGTGATTTGACAAAGGCTTCGCCAAAGGTTTTGCCAACACCCATGACCTCACCCGTTGACTTCATTTCGGGGCCAAGAATCGTGTCCACACCAGGGAATTTGACAAACGGGAACACCGCCTCTTTGACGCTGAAGTACGGTGGATTCACTTCGTCAAAAATGCATTGCGAATCGAGCGTCTGGCCCGCCATGCAGCGGGCTGCTACTTTGGCCAGTTGAATGCCTGTGGCCTTGCTGACAAAAGGCACGGTGCGGGACGCGCGTGGGTTGACCTCCAGGACGTAAATGACATCTTGGCCCTCAACAGTCTGGATGGCGAACTGAACGTTCATCAGGCCCACCACGTTCAGCCCCTTGGCCATGGCCGCAGTTTGGACTTTGAGTTCGGCCACGGTGGCAGCTGACAAAGAATACGGCGGCAGTGAACACGCTGAATCACCACTGTGCACGCCAGCTTGTTCAATGTGTTCCATCACACCACCAATGAACACGCGCTGGCCGTCGCACAGGGCGTCTACATCGCACTCGATCGCGTCGTTCAAAAAGCGATCCAACAAAACGGGCGAGTCGTGCGACACCTTGACGGCTTCGCGCATGTAGCGCTCCAGGTCGCGCTGCTCGTGCACGATTTCCATCGCGCGGCCACCAAGCACATAGCTGGGCCGCACGACCAGCGGGTAACCCAGCGCAGCCGCCTTTTCCAACGCCTCGGGCTCGGTGCGCGCGGTGGCGTTGGGTGGCTGGCGCAGACCCAGCTCGTGCAGAAGTTTTTGGAAACGTTCACGGTCTTCCGCCGCATCAATCATGTCGGGGCTGGTACCGATGATGGGCACGCCGTTGGCTTCCAGGTCGAGCGCCAACTTCAACGGCGTTTGGCCGCCGTATTGCACGATCACGCCCAGCGGCTTTTCTTTGTCAACAATCTCCAGCACGTCTTCGAGCGTCAGCGGCTCGAAGTAGAGGCGATCTGAAGTGTCGTAGTCGGTTGAGACGGTCTCGGGATTGCAGTTGACCATGATGGTCTCATAGCCATCTTCGCGCATCGCCAGTGCCGCGTGCACGCAGCAATAGTCGAACTCAATACCTTGGCCGATGCGGTTGGGGCCACCGCCCAGCACCATGATTTTTTTGTTGTTGGTGGGTTGCGCCTCGCATTCGCTGTTCTCCGACTCATAGGTCGAGTACATGTAGGCGGTGTTGGTGGAAAACTCGGCCGCGCAGGTGTCCACCCGCTTGTAGACCGGGCGAACGCCCAAAGCGCGACGTTTGTTGCGGATAACCGTGTCAGTCGTTTTGAGCTGGCGGGCCAGGCGGCGGTCTGAGAAGCCTTTTTGCTTCAAGGCCCGAAGCGTCGGTGCGTCGATGTCGTCCAGTGATTTGGTTTCGAGTTCCAGTTCGATCTTCACGATCTGCTCGATCTGCACTAGAAACCAGCGGTCGATTTTGGTGAGCGCAAACACCTCGTCAACGCTCAGACCTTGCGCAAACGCGTCGCCCACGTACCAGATGCGTTCGGGGCCAGGCGCGCCTAGCTCCTTCTCCAGCACTTCGCGATCTTGCGTTTTCTCGTTCATGCCATCGACACCAACTTCCAGACCACGAAGGGCTTTCTGGAACGATTCCTGGAAAGTGCGGCCCATCGCCATCACCTCGCCCACTGACTTCATTTGCGTGGTCAGGCGCGAATCCGCCATTGGAAATTTCTCGAATGCGAAACGTGGAATTTTGGTAACGACGTAGTCGATGCTCGGCTCAAA
>JANNCN010000127.1:0-10819 GCA_031386665.1 Rhodoferax sp.
AGGTCTTCACGCAGGCAGCCTTCTAGCGTGGCGTAGTCAATCCAGCTGTCGCTCTTGGTCACGCCAATGCGCTCGGCAAACAGTTGCAGCGCTTCCGGCGTGTAGCCGCGACGGCGCAGCCCGACGATGGTGGGCATGCGCGGGTCGTCCCAACCGCTGACTTTGTGGTCGTACACCAGTTGTGCCAATTTGCGTTTGCTGGTGATGACATAGGTCAGGTTCAACCTGGCAAATTCGTACTGGTGCGGGGCTGGGCTGCTGAGCAAGCCGCCTTCAATCAAGCGCTGTAGCAACCAGTTGTACCAAGGGCGTTGGTCTTGAAACTCAAGCGTGCAAATGCTGTGGGTGATGTTCTCCAGCGCGTCTTCAATCGGGTGCGCGTAGGCGTACATGGGGTAGATGCACCAGGTGTCGCCCGTGTTGTGGTGGGTGGCGCGGCGAATGCGGTAGACGGCCGGGTCGCGCAGGTTGATGTTGGGGCTGGCCATGTCGATTTTGGCGCGCAGCACCATGGAGCCGTCTTCGTGCAGGCCATCGCGCATTTCACGAAAACGCGCCAGATTTTGAGCGGGGGTGCGGGTTCGATACGCGCTGTCAACGCCGGGTTTGCCGAAGTCGCCGCGGTTGATGCGCATTTGCTCAACAGTTTGTTCATCAACATAGGCCAGGCCCGCTTCGATCAAATACTCGGCCGCGCGGTACATAAAGCCAAAGTAGTCGCTGGCCTGGTAGGGTTCTGCGGTGGCGCTGCCGTTCCAGTCAAAACCCAGCCACTTGATGGCGTCGCAAATTGAATTGACGTATTCGATGTCTTCTTTTTCGGGGTTGGTGTCGTCAAAACGCAGGTGGCACACGCCACCGTAGTCGCGCGCCAAGCCAAAGTTCAGGCAGATGCTTTTGGCATGGCCCACGTGCAAATAGCCATTGGGCTCCGGCGGAAAGCGGGTGCGAATTTTGGCAGGGTCTGGCTGGCCTTGGGCTTGATGGGCTGCGTCACCTGGGCTGCCCGCCCAGCGGCGGCTGGCGTAAGTGCCTTTTTCAAGGTCGTTCTCGATGATCTGACGCAGGAAGTTGCTGGGCTCGACGGTGTCAGCCACAGCGGATTCGCCTGGTTTGGCGCTGGAGTTGACAGAAAGACTTGACGGGGTGTTTTTAGGGGCGCTCATGGGGTGATTTTAGGCCCAGGGTGGTCTGGTTCCACCCGGTCAGTTGCACCAGCCGCTCCAAGGCAAATGCCCCAATCACCGAATTGCCTTTGGCGTCCAGTTCGGGCGACCACACACTCAAAGTGCCTTTGCCGGGCACGATGGCCACGATGCCACCGCCCACGCCGGTTTTGACGGGCAGGCCAATGCGGTAGGCAAAGTCGCCCGCTGCATCGTATGCACCGCATGTGAGCAGCAGGGCATTGACACGGCGGGCGGCGTCGGCGCTTAAAAACTGCTCACCAGGGCGAGACAAACCCAGGCGGTCTGTGCCAATGTCCAAACCGCCATTGGCCAAAAACAAGGTGGCCTGGGCCAACTGGGCACAGTTCATTTCAATGGCGCATTGCCGGCAATAGTTGTCCAGCACCAGCTCGGGTGGGTTGGTGATGTTGCCGTAACTCTTCATGAAGTACGCCATGGCCATGTTGCGGTGGGCGGTGTCGCGCTCTGACTTGGCGACGGCCGCGTTCCAGCGCAGGTCGGGGTCGTCAGTCAAGCGGCGCAAGGCACCCAGCAGGGCAATGTCCAAATGGGCATATCGGGTGGTCAAAATATCAGTGATGACCAAGGCACCCGCGTTGATAAAGGGGTTGCGGGGAATGCCCTTTTCGGTCTCCAACTGCACCATGGAGTTGAACGCGGCACCCGACGGCTCGCGCCCCACGCGGGTCCACAGCTCGTCCCCCACGGCTTTGAGCGCCAGCACAAAGGCAAACAGTTTGGTGATGCTTTGCAATGAAAACGGGGTGCGCACATCGCCCGCTTCGTGGGTTTGGCCATCGACCAATGCGACCGCTATGCCAAATTGGCGCGGCTCCACCTTGGCCAGCGCGGGAATGTAATTGGCCACCTTGCCGCGACCAAAAAGGTCTTGCGCTTCGAGATGAATTTGCTGAAGGATGGGGCTCAAATCAGTTTGCATGTCCTTGATTTTAAAGGGCTATTGCTCGGCTACCCTGCTCAAGGCACTGTTACGTCTGGCAACGCAATTCACCGTGCAAGTGGTAAGCCAAATGCCGCGCTGAGCGTTAATTGAAACAGGGCATCAGGTAGTTTGGCCATTTTGGCAACCTGACGACGCCCAGTTGAGGAGTTTGATGTGAAAACCAGACGTTCAGTTTTTTCTCGCTTTTTTTCCAAAGCCGCCTTGCCAGCGCTTGCAGTGGCTGCCTTGGCGGGCGGTTTGACGATCAGCGCGCAGGCCAACGGCAATGACTTTCAATGGTCAATTCAGGTGACCTCACCGCAGGTGATCTACCAGCAACCCCAGGTGGTTTACCCACAACCGCAGCTTGTTTACCCGCAACCGCAGGTTGTTTACCCGCAACCGCAGGTTGTTTATCGTCAGCCTCAAGTTGTTTACCAGCAACCGCAGGTCATCTATCAACAACCGCAAGTGGTTTATGTACGGCCCGCGCCTATCGTTTATGGCGTGCCACGGGGGGTTCACAACGGCTGGAACGCGGCTGGGCACGGCTGGCACCATGGCCAACAGGGCTGGCGGCATGACCACCGTGCCGTAGCGCAGGTGGTGTACCCGCAGGTTTACCCGCAGGTGCAGCCGCATCCTCAATCCTATGCGCAGCCGCATTCTCAACCTTATCTGCGGCCAGTTCAGACGCCGCGACCTGTTCCAGGCGGGCTTGCGCCGAGCAATGATCGGGGCCAAAACCACCATTGAGATTGAGAGCGGCGGTGGTGAATAAAGCCGCTTGGCCCCGTCGAGCTTGAGGGGTGCCAAAGGGTGAGCTGGCCTAAACCTATTTGAAATTATTTGCTATATTAATAATAGCAAACTATTGATATAGTAAGAGAGCTAGATGCCAATTTGATTCACAATTGATCAAAAATTCGATTTTGAAGGTACAATATACCCATTTTGGGTATTTAAATGACAAAATCATTGATTCAAGCCAAACCAGTGGGCAAATTGCCAAGCAAGCTGACCAAAAAGGTACCAGGTAAAGGCAAAACCTCAACGCAAGTTGCGCAGAAGCCTGCAGCCAAAAGCAAGGCTCTGAGAAAACCAGCCGCCAAGGCCAAAATTGCGACCAAAGCGGCCATCAAACCCATTCCTAAAACGTCTGGCAAAACGGTCGCAAGTGCAATCGCCAAAACGAAGGTCAAGTCGGCCACCAAATTCGCTGCCAAATCTGGCGTCAAAGCGCGGGCCAAACCAGCAGCCCAAAGCCTGACAAGGCTCGCAGCCCCGGCTATGTTGAGCCCCGCAGACGCCTTGTTTTCAAAAGGTCGGCAGCGGGTGTTGACTGTGCTGTTTGGCGCGCCAGAGCGCAATTTTTACACCACCGAAATCATTGCGCTGGCCCAGGCGGGCAGTGGCTCTGTGCAACGCGAACTGGCAACCTTGGCCCAGGCGCATCTGCTAGTGATGACGCAAAAGTTAAGCAAAAAATACTACCAGGCCAACACTGAATCGCCGGTTTTCTACGAGCTGCGGGCCTTGGTGCAGCGGCTCAATGGCGAATCCGCTCAGGGCTGACCAGGCCAACCCAACCGCACTCGCAACAGACTGGACGGCACGCTGGGGTCGTCGGCATCAGTCACCAGGCTAATCACCAAGTCCTCGGCGCTTTGCAGCACTGCCAGGCCCTCCACTTTGGGGGCGCCCTGCAGTTGTTTGATCACCAAAACCTGGCCGCTTGCATCCACCACCCCCACTGCGCTGGCGGCGCAGGGGCCGTCGGCAAAGCTGTCGTCAGTGTTTTCGGCGACCGCACAAAACGCCCAAGCCCCACCCGCCAGCGGCGCACCATCCGTCAGGCTCAAGGGCACGCCGTCGACCGCCCCCAGGTCAATCACTTGGACGTTCTTGGCAACCGGGGCCTGCTTGCGCTGCCCAGCCAGCCAGGCAGCCACATGGTTCCAGTCAAAGCTGATGCAGGCACTGGCGGCATTTCCCTTGTTGCCTCGCTGCAGCAGCCGCAGTTCGCCACTGCCAATGAACGCGCCTTCAATGTTCAGATCCGCAAAACGGTTGCGCAAGGGGGCGTAAAGCTCGGTCAAATCAATGTGTGCAATGCGCTCGGTGA
The DNA here is from genome assembly GCA_031386665.1 of Rhodoferax sp. Taxonomy (GTDB): domain Bacteria; phylum Pseudomonadota; class Gammaproteobacteria; order Burkholderiales; family Burkholderiaceae_C; genus JANYCG01. Next base: position 4,259 of record JANNCN010000127.1, read on the forward strand.
CCCAACCGTCAGCATCCAGAGATATCAAAACCCCCGTTTCACGCGACGCTCTGGAGCCAGAACCCAGGGCCAGCAGCGCACCCACGGGGCACCCGGCAAAGGCGGGCAACAGCGCCAGGGTTTCCAAATCTGGCTTTTCCTTTTTGCGTTTCAGCTTGTCTTTGGGCAATTTGCCTTCAAACAGGCGAACCAGCCGAACGTGATGCTCCTGGACAGACGAGGGCTTTGCGACGGCATTGGCAGCGCCGTCCGGCACATCTTGCAAAACCCCCAAATGCAGTTCATCGTCAGCCACTACATACAAGCGGTCGCCATGACCGCTTTGCACGCGCACCAGCCCGCTGGCCGCACTAAGGTAACCCAGCCCGCGCGGGTGGGCAAGCGGGTCAACCGTCAAATCGAGCACGTGGTGGGGTGTGAGCATGGCGCTATCTTGGCACAAGCATGAACCCCATTTGCCAAGGCAATCAAAGTGGCCCCTTGCGGCAAAATTCCGGTCAAGTTTCAAGCCAAAATGGGATCATGCAAACTTCTCAATCCTCTGCGCCCTCGTCTGGCGCTGCCGCCCCTTCAGTTTCCACCACTCCAGTGGCGTCGGCACTCCCCGCTGCCACCTTGCAAACCATTTCAGGCGTCGACGTGCTGATTGAAGGCACTGGACCCCACACCGTCTTGATGGTTCACGGCTGGCCCGACTCGCTTCGCCTGTGGGACAGCACGGCCAGCGCCTTGCAAAGCCAATACCGCTGCGTGCGCTTCACGCTGCCGCGTTTTGATCTGGGGCAAGCCACGTCGTTGGTCGATATGGTGGCGCTCATCGCGTCGATTGCCGACGCCGTGAGCCCAAACGCCCCGGTGACCTTGCTGATGCACGATTGGGGTTGCATTTTTGGCTATGAATTCGCCAACCACCACCCGACTCGCATTGCCCGCGTGATGGCGGTGGACATTGGCGACCACAACAGCGGCACCTATCTAAAGTCATTGAGTGCAAGCGCCAAATTGTCGATTTTTGTCTACCAGTTTTGGCTGGCGGTGGCTTGGCAGGTGGGCCGCCACGCAAGCCCGGCGATTGCCAACCGCATGACCCGCTGGATGGCCCACACCATTGGCTGCCGCGCCAAACCGTCCAGCATCAGCTGGGCCATGAACTACCCCTATGCCATGGCTTGGTTTCAAACAGCGGGTGGCTTTAAGTTGGCCAAAAAGGTCACACCCGTTTGGCCCTTGCTCTACATCTATGGAAAGCGCAAACCCTTCATGTTTCAGTCACCCCGCTGGCTGGCGGATGTGGCGGCGCGCGCGCACAGCGAAGTTCAGGCTTTTGACACGGGCCATTGGGTGATGGTGCAAAAGCCTGAGGAATTCAACGCCTGCGTATCAGCCTGGCTGGACAAAACCCGCGTGCTTGCCGGCTGACCAGCCTTGGTCGCCCAACGCGTTCGTGGCAACCGCAATGGCCTTGGCCTCCAGCGGCGTGGCCATGGTGTCGTTCCAGCGGTTTAAAAACGCGAACATCGACACCACAGCGAGCAGTTCCACAATCTCGGTGTCGCTCCAATGCTGTTGCAGTTGCAAAAACTGCGCATCGGTCACGGCGTTGGGCTGCGCTGCGGCAGCCAGAGCAAAGTCCAACGCCAGGCGCTCGCGTTCGCTGTAAAGGGGGCTGGTGGCGTAGGTCCATACATCGGCCAATTTGGCGTCGCTCACGCCAAAGTTGTGCGCTCCCAACAGCGTATGGGCTTGGCAATACAGGCAGCCCGCCACTTTGCTGACGACATGGCCCACCAGCCTGCGAAACCCAACATCAACCTCGCCTGCCGGGTCCATCACCGCTGCATTCAATTGCGCAAACGCCTGCACGATGCGCGGCTTTCTCTGCATGGTCAGCACGCTGTTGGGCGTGAAGCCGAGGGTTCCCAAAAAGTAGTCGAAATGAGACTTCAACTCGGGGGTGGTTTCTGGCGGCAAAGGGTTGAGACGGGGCATGGTGCGCTTTCGAGAAAGTTTATTGGAACAGGTCGCCGGTGGTTGGAACTGGCATCTTTGGCGGCTTGGTCACAGCCGATTTTCCTGGCGTTTTAGCCGCCGCGCCAAGTCGTGGCTTCAATGCTTTGGGCGCGGGTTCTCCAACCAGTTCAATTTCAGCAGACCCGTGGATCAAAGCCATGGCATCTTGCGACCTGGCGTTGAGCCATGCGTCAAAGTCAGCTGGATTGACAATGACCGGCATGCGTTTTTCATCGCCCACACGGTGCATTCGACGGGTGAGCGGGTGGTGGTCTGAGTTGATGGTGAGCAAGCTGAAGCTGGCCACCACGTCATTGCCAGCCGGGTCGCGCCAACGCTCCCACACGCCTGCGCAAGCCATGGGTGCACCATCGGCACGGGCGATGCGCCAGCGCACGGCTTGGCCGGTCTCCCAACATGGGTCAAAGTAACTTTCCATGGGCACGAGCGCCCACTGGTGGTCGCGCCAAGCACCCTGAAAACTGGGTTTGTTGCTCACGGTTTCGCTGCGGGCGTTGTAGGTGCCTTTGGCCACGGCCTTAGCATGTGCCCGGTCACGGACCCAGCGCGGGATCAAGCCAAAACGGGCCAACGTGACTTGATTTTCAGCAGCCAACGCATTCGAGGTTGCAAGCGGCGCACTTCGCACCACGATAGGCGCTTCATAGCCCGGGTAAACCTCGCTAGGCCATTCGCTTTGAGGTAGATGCAAAACCCCTAACTGCGCCGCTTTGAACCGGTCGCGAGCAGTGGGGGTGTAGTTGGTGCACATCTGCCCATTGTGGCAAAACACCACAAACCAAGGCAACGCCTAAACCACGTCACCTGGTGTTGCGACGGGTTTGCGCCCATGCAGCATGGCACCCACCAGGTTTTCACGGTGTCGCCAAGACGTGAACACCGCACCTGCGACATGCAGAATCAAAAGCGGAATCAGCGCGTGACCCAAGGCACCATGCAATTCTTCGAGCCAGGCCATGCCCCAAAACCGATCCAGGGTGAAGAGCCATCCTGTCACGCCAGTGGCCACAACGTCGGCCAGCAAGACCAGCACCATCCAGCCGCCCAAGGGGTTGTGGCCCAAGTAGCGTGGCTCTCGCTTTTGCACTACTGCGCGGGCGTAGGCCAGCGTGGTTGACATGCCCCGCGCAAATTGCGAAAAGCGCCAATAGCCCGCGCCCACAAGGCCCAATGCCACCCGCAGCAAAGCGGCTGCCAACGCAACATAGCCTGTCCATTCGTGCCACTTGCCAGCGGCTTCGTGGGTCGCAAAACTAAGGATCATGGACAGCGCAAGCGTCCAGTGCAGCAGTCGCAAGGTGACAGGCCAAACCAATTGGGTCGTCGTCTTGATCATGACGTTACCGTTTGGGTTGACTGCAAACGATCAGCGCGATTTGATGGGAACCGGTGCCAAGGTGACTGGGTGAAAATAGTACTCGCCCCGCTCGCCCTTGTCGTTGATTGCATACACCTCGTAGCAGCCGCCATCTTCTTTGATGCGACGCACGGTAAAGCCTTTTTCTTTCAATTGTTGCTCCAGCTTTTCAACTGGCTGCCAGCCCGATTTAGGACCTGAATCGCAAGTCGCCAAGCCCGTTGCAAAGCTGCTGCCAAAAGCAATGGCCAAAGCCGCGCCGGTCAGAATTTTGTGGGTGATTTTCATGAATATGCTTTCTTGAAGGTGAGTGGCTGAGACAGGGCTTGATCTTAGTGAGCCCCTATATCGGGCTGGTGAAGGTTTGTTGCAGTTTGTTTCAACATCGCGAAATGCCTGCAAATTAGAGGGGCAAGGGTCGCGTCAGGTAGGCTCCCTCCCGCCCTACAACGGCCAGCCTTGCAGGCATCAGGACGGTGCAGTCGTCACACGGCGCACGAAGTTCTTCGTCACCATCGGTAGCAATCAGCTCGCCTTTGGCAAAGGTCTCAAACCCGATCAGTGGCCGCACGAACTGAAATTCGGCAGTTTTCATGACATGCGTTTGCAACAATTCAAAGCGCTTTTGTGCTTGGGGTGCAGGCAGCGCATCGGCCGAATATGCAGGGCGGTCTATCAACCCAAAATGGGCCAAAAAGTCCAACGCCACGCGAGTTGCCATGTTGGCGCTGGACTGCAAAAAATGCTGCCCACACTCCACGACCAAGGCTGCCCCCAAACTATCTGCCAACCCATGCTGCCCGTGCTGAATCAAAGGTGTGCCAGAGGTCATTCCACCCGGCATCACCAAATGCACAGAAGGCTGGCCAATGGCCAATGCTACGGCTGCATTGCGATCGAACGCTGGGTAAACCCAAAACGGCGTCACGTCCTGGCTGGTGGAGTGAATGTCCAACAGGTGGTTTGCCGCTGCGGCGACGGGGCGCAACTTGCGGGCGCGTCGCAATTCGGGGCTGTCGTGGGGGCCGTCTAGCCACTCTGCGGACCAAATGCGGTTCAGGTTGTGCACCAGCTGGCGTGAGTCAAATGGTTTGGCTGTGTCGAAGGTTTCATAGGCTTCGACATTGGAGAAGCTGACGGTCAGCGTGCCGATTTGGGGCCGCACAGCCGTGTCAAGCAAGTGCGTGGCGGCGACCATGCCGCAGATTTCATTGCCATGGGTCAACGCGTTGATCAGCACATGAGGGCCGGGTTTACCAGACTCAAAACGGTGAACGTAGTCAATGCCGATGTTGCCTTGGCGGTAGGCGCTAAGGTCGCGCGGTACGACTTCAAGAATTGGATCGGGGTGGTGATGCGGCATGGGCGGGCTCCTGGTGCACTGAGTCTTGCATTGTGCCGCCTGCGAAGCCATTGGGCCCGTAACGCACTTGACTCAACCCTGACTTAACGCACGGTCAAAGCACCCGACTAACCGACCAACTGCCCGGCCAGCCCACAAAAAAAGGCAAGCAGGTTGCCCTGCTTGCCTTGATTGATGGCGAGTCGCCTGGGAATTACTTCGGAATGATTACGCTGTCTATCACGTGGATCACACCGTTGTCAGCCACGATATCGGTTTTGAGGACTTTGGCACCGTCCACCATGACTCCGCCAGTCGTAGAAACGGTCAGCTCTGTGCCCTGCACGGTTTTGACTTTGCCAGCTTTCACGTCTTTGGCCATCACTTTGCCGCCCACCACGTGGTAGGTCAGCACGGCGGTGAGCTTGGCTTTGTCTTTAAGCAAGGCGTCGAGATCAGCCTTGGGAATTTTTGCAAATGCTTCGTCTGTGGGGGCAAAAACGGTGAATGGGCCAGGGCCTTTGAGCGTGTCGATCAAACCGGCAGCGGTCAGGGCTGCGGCCAAGGTTTTGAAAGTTCCTGCGCCGACGGCCGTGTCAACGATGTCTTTGGCTTGGGCAGAGAATGCGAGGCCAACAACCAGAACTGATGCGATAAGAGTCTTTTTCATGGAAATCTCCAAAGAGCACTAGGTAGTGCAGTCACCAAAAATGTGGTGTACAACAACTATATAGACTAAGAAGTCTCCGTATAGACTGTGTGGTATTTATTAAACCTAAACAGTAACAAACTGTGAATGCAGCGTGACAAGCCGATGACAGATTTGCAGGATTGCCCCGCCAACTGGGGAATTTTGGGGGTTAACGCCCTGCCGGACCACCACGCCCTGCAATGTGGCGGAACATGATGCGACCTTTGCTCAGGTCATAAGGCGACAGTTCAAGCGACACGTCGTCGCCCGCGATGATGCGAATGTGGTGTTTGCGCATTTTGCCGCCGGTGTAGGCAATCAGCTCATGCCCATTTTCCAGCGTGACACGAAAGCGCGAGTCGGGCAACACTTCGTTGACCTTGCCACGCATTTCGATCAGTTCTTCTTTAGCCATTGCGAGTACTCCTGAATCTTGCGAATCTGGGGAATCTAGAAGCTCTAGAGCATCCAGGAAATGGGCGAATCAAATGATTCGTCCAATGTGTGTTTGTCGTGCAGGGAGCGCAAGCTGACACCCTGGGCCTCGCGCCGAGCAAAGCATTGCGTTACATTGCATTGAGGGGAGGGGTGTCTGCCGAGTCGGCCTGCGCCTGAAAACTTCAGTCGCACGCGCCTTAACATCGGGTCGCTGCATGGCAACCCATGATTATAGCGCCAAGCCACCCATTTTCTGCGCTGGCGCAGCAGAACTCAATTGGCCGAACGGTGCAAACTCAGCCAAGGACGCATACCAAACGCAAATTCTGGCATGCGCAATTTTTTGCTTCGGGCGATGAATTTCAGGTTTTTTTCGCAACCATCGCGTAGATGAAAAGCAAAATCACGGCGCCCACGATGGATGCGATCCAGCCCGCTGCTTGACCCGGCTGGTACCAGCCCATGGCCGAACCGGCATAGCTTGCACCAAAAGAGCCTGCAACGCCCAACACGGCCGTCATGATCCAGCCCAGCTTGTCATCGCCCGGTTTGATGGCGCGCGCGATAAAACCAACAATCAAGCCGACGAAAATAGTGGTGAGGACAGACATCATGTGACGGGCTCCTGAAATCAAAGAATGGAATGGAATACAGCGCGCAATATAACCCAGCCCCAAGCCCCCGCCAAGAGGCGGGCGGGGG
>JANNCN010000131.1:0-27151 GCA_031386665.1 Rhodoferax sp.
GCCTTTGATCGTGGCCACGCCGCTGCGTCCAGCCACAGCAAACTGGCGCTTGTGCGGTGCGCGGTAACCGCTGGCAAACATGGATCTGGCTTCGTTGATGGCCACAAACAGCAATTCATCTTTGTGCGCCACGATGACATCGCTGTCCAGCAGGTAGCCCAGTTTGCGGGACTCCAGTGCGCTGGTGCCCACCTTGGCCATGGCAGCCGCAGTGAACCCTTCGGTGAGGAAAGGCAACAAGTCTTTGCCAGTCGATTGGGCCGCGTTTTCAGCGGCGCGCCGGGCAATGTAGTTCAAGCCACCTGCGCCCGGCACCAAGCCTACGCCCACTTCAACCAGGCCAATGTAGCTTTCCATGGCCGCGACACGTTTTGCTGAGTACACCGCCAATTCGCAACCGCCACCCAAGGCCAGCCCCCGAATTGCGGACACCACGGGTACATTGGCGTAGCGCAACTTCAGCATGACGCGTTGCAAATCGGCTTCGGCTTCGTCGATGGCCGCGACGCCGCCCATCATGAAGCCCGGCAACATCGATTGCAGGTCAGCACCCGCCGAGAACATTTCGTCTGGTGACCACACGACCAGCCCTTTGTAAGCTTGCTCGGCCAAGTCAACCGCGCGATCCAGCCCTTCAATCACGCCCGCACCTATCGCATGCATTTTGGTTTTGATACTCGCAATGAGCACATCACCGTCGGCCTGGCCGGGCAATGTCCATAGGCGGATTGATCCGTCTTCGTGCAGCGTGGTGCCCGCCGTTGTGGCCGATGCCGCGTTGGCACCCAGCACACTTTCAGGGAAATGCTGCCGTGCGTAGACTGGCAACACACGTGGCGGCACAAACTTGGCAGTGGTCGGGTTCCAGGAGCCTTCGGGTGTGTGAACGCCGCCCTTACCACCGTTGGATTGGGCCACTGGTCCTTTGAAAACCCAGTCAGGCAAGGGCGCTTTGCAAAGCGCTTTGCCCGCGTCAATGTCTTCCTTGATCATGTGGGCCACATCCAGCCAGCCTGCTTCTTGCCAAAGCTCAAACGGCCCTTGGCTCATGCCAAAACCCCAACGCATGCAAAAATCAATATCGCGTGCGTTGTCAGCAATTTGGCCCAAATGCACCGCCGAGTAATGAAAACTGTTGCGCAAAATCGCCCACAGAAACTGCCCCTGTTTGCCCTCGCTGTTGCGCAGCAGGTTGAGCCGTTCAGCGGCTGGCTTTTTCAGCATTCGGCCATAGACTTCATCGGCTTTTTCACCTGCGGCCACGTAGTCTTTGGTTGCCAAGTCAAACCGCAGAATGTCGCGACCAGCCTTTTTGAAGAAACCAGCGTTGGCCTTTTGACCCAGGTTGCCCATTTCCAGCAAGGTCTTAAGCACTTCAGGGGTTGCAAAGCTGGCGTAAAACGGGTCGGTTTCAAGGCTCAAAGTGTCTTGCAGCGTCTTGATGACGTGGCCCATGGTGTCCAGGCCCACCACGTCTGCCGTGCGGAAGGTGCCAGAGCTGGTCCGACCCAGTTTTTTGCCGGTCAGATCGTCCACCACATCGAAAGTCAGGCCGAAGTTTTCGACCTCTTTCATCGTCGCCAGCATGCCCGCAATGCCGATGCGGTTGGCAATGAAGTTGGGTGAGTCTTTGGCGCGCACTACGCCTTTGCCCAGCACGCTGGTGACGAAGGTTTCCAGGTCGTCCAGAATTTGCGGCTGCGTCGTGGGTGTGTTGATCAACTCAACCAAGGCCATGTAGCGCGGTGGGTTGAAGAAGTGGATTCCGCAAAAACGCGGTTTGATCGCTTCTGGCAGCGCTTCGCTCAAGGTGGTGATGGACAGGCCAGAGGTGTTGCTGGCCACAATGGCGCCCTCTGCGACGAAAGGCGCAATCTTGTGGTACAGGTCAGTCTTCCAGTCCATCCGCTCGGCAATCGCCTCAATGATCAGGTCGCAGCCTTTTAGCAAGTCCATGTGCTCTTCGTAGTTGGCTGCCTGAATAAGCCCCGCGTCATCTGTCAAACCCAACGGGGACGGCTTGAGCTTCTTCAAGCCATCGACAGCCTTCACAACGATGGCATTTTTACCACCGGGCAGCACTGGTGCGCCTTCTTTAGGTGAGTAGGCCAGATCAAACAAAATAACCGGAACCTTGACATTGACCAAGTGCGCAGCAATTTGCGCACCCATCACACCCGCGCCCAAAACGGCGACTTTTTTCACATTGAAACGAGACATTGTTATTCCTGAATTACTGAACTCGCACCCAAGTCTGAGTTTTGCCGATACCGAAAAATGAACCGCGCATCTCAAGCTTCTTTCCGTCTTCGATAGGGGTCAGGCGCAACGTGTAGTTTGTCCCGCTTTCCGGATCAAGCACCTTGCCGCCTTCCCACACGTCCTTACCCTCGGTTTTTTTGGCCCCCCGGATGATCTGAAGGCCCAACATGGGTTTGTCCTTGCGGTCGTCACTGCATTTGTCACAAATCGCGTCGTGTTTGGCGTCTTTCACCAGAATTTTGGCAATAACGCCAGACAAGGAGCCACCGGTGTCGGTGATGCGGACAATTGACTTCACTTCACCCGTCTTGTCATCTACTGTGTTCCAGTTGCCCACAGGGGTCATCTGTGCGCAGGCGATGCTGCCCAAAGTGGCCAAAACAATTGCTGCTGGTAACTTGTACATGGGGTCTCCTGAACTGATTGACGAAAAAGAGGACGTTGACGTGAGTGGTTGGCAAGCAACGCGTTAGGCAAACACAGCCTCTGTATCCAGCAACACTTTGGCACCTGACCGCGCTGTGCGCATCAGCGTCGCGGTTTCTGGCAGCAGTTTGGCAAAGTAAAAGCGGGCGGTTTGCAGTTTGGCGAGGTAAAACGGGTCTGGGTTGCCTGCTGCAATTTCACGCAATGCGACCTGCGCCATGCGCGCCCAAAAGTAACCAAACACCAGATGACCGGCAACTCGCAAGTAGTCCACTGCGGCTGCGCCCACTTCATCTGCGTTTTGAAAACCTTTAAAGCCCAGTTCGGTGGTGAGCTTGGTGAGCTGCTCGCCCAAAATGGCGATGGGCGTGATGAACTCAGCCATCTTCTCGTTCACGCCTTCCTCTTCCACCAGTGCACCAATTAGTTTTCCAAATTTTTTCAAAGTGGCTCCATTGTTGCCCAGCACTTTGCGGCCCAGTAGGTCAAGCGACTGAATGGTGTTAGTGCCCTCGTAGATCATGTTGATGCGGGCGTCGCGCACGTACTGCTCCATGCCCCATTCTTTGATGTAACCGTGGCCACCAAACACCTGTTGGCACATGGACGTGGCGATCCAGCCGTTGTCGGTGATGAAGGCCTTAACGATGGGGGTCAACAGCGACAGCATTTCGTCACTGTCTTTGCGAACTTTTTCGTCGGGGTGGCTGTGTACTTTTTCAAGCAGCATAGAGCAATAGGTGGTCAGTGCGCGGCCGCCTTCTGCGTAGGCGCGAGCGGTCAACAACATTTTGCGAACGTCCGGGTGCACGATGATGGGGTCGGCCGGTTTGTCGGTTGCTTTGGGGCCAGAGAGTGACCGCATTTGAATGCGGTCTTTGGCGTAAGCCAGCGCGTTTTGGTAGGCCGCTTCGGTCAAGCCCAGCGACTGGTTGCCCACTCCCAAGCGTGCGGCGTTCATCATGACAAACATGGCTTGCATGCCTTTGTTGGGCTGACCCACCAGCGTGCCAATGGCACCGTCAATCACGATTTGGGCTGTGGCGTTGCCGTGAATGCCCATTTTGTGTTCTAAGCCACCGCAGTAAATGCCGTTGCGTGCGCCGACCGAGCCGTCGGCATTGACATGAAACTTGGGCACGATGAAAAGGCTCACGCCCTTGATGCCCGGGGGCGCATCTGTCAGGCGGGCCAACACCAGGTGAATGATGTTGTCAGCCATGTCATGTTCACCCGCGCTGATGAAGATCTTGTTGCCAGTGATTTTGTAGGTTCCGTCTGGCAAGGCTTCGGCCTTGGTGCGCATCAGCCCCAAGTCAGTGCCGCAATGCGGTTCTGTCAGGCACATGGTGCCAGTCCATTCGCCGCTGGTCATTTTGTGCAAGTAGGTTTTTTGCTGCTCTGGCGTGCCGTAGGTGTGCAAGGAGGCATAAGCGCCATGGGTCAGGCCGGGGTACATGGTCCAAGCCTGGTTGGCGCTGTTCAGCATTTCATAAACGCACTGGTTGACCACCAATGGCAGACCCTGACCACCAAAAGCCGGGTCGCAACTGAGCGCTGGCCAGCCGCCAGCGACAAATTTTTTGTAAGCCGCTTTGAACCCAGCTGGGGTGGTGACCTCGTGCGTTACTTTGTCGTGTTTGCAGCCCTCAGTGTCGCCGCTGATATTCAGCGGGTGCGCGACTTCAGAGGCAAATTTGCCAGCTTCTTCCAGCACCGCATTGATGGTGTCGGCGTCGGTGTCAGCATGCTTGGGCATGGTCTTGAGGTCATCGACGATGTGCAGCAGCTCGTGCATGACGAATTGCATGTCGCGCAGGGGAGGGGTGTAAGTTGGCATGGCGTTGTTCCTTGAAAATAACTTGAAAGATGCTGAAAGTTGAGAGGGTTGGGTGTGGCGAGGTCAACGCGCGGTGCCGTAGCGCCGCAAAATGTTGGCAAAACCCTGGTTGGCTCGGTCGATCGAGCCTGGGAACTTCAAAAACCTGGCCTCGTAGTGCAAGGCCAGAATCAGCCCGTGAATTTCAAATGCGATCTGCTGTTCGTCGGCATCCGCCTCCAAATGGCCGCAAACTTTGGCTTGCACAATGCTGCGGTGCACTGCCTGCAACCAGGTTTTGACGGAGCTGGCCAGCGCGTCGTGCACCGGGCCACTGCGGTCGTCAAATTCGACCGCGCCGCTGATGAAAATGCAGCCCGATTGAATTTCGACGGCGACCTGCTTCATCCAGTTGGCAAACAATGCCTGCAAGCGCGGCAGGCCTTGGGGTTCGCGCATCGCGGGCAAGAACACGTCTTGTTCAAAACGGTTGAAATACTCGCGAATCACCGAAATTTGCAATTCTTCGCGCGAGCCAAAGTGTGCAAACACACCTGATTTGCTCATGTGAGTCACTTCGGCCACCACGCCAATGCTCAGGCCTTCCAGGCCAATCTGGGTGGCCAGCCCCATGGCCGCGTCCACAATGGCCTGCTTTGTTTGCTGCCCCTTGTGCAGCGAACGACCCAACTCCCGCGCAGGCGTTGCGTCACTGGCGGCTAGTTTGGGCGATGACGATGGGGCAACAGACATGGTGCAATTTGCAAATAAAAGAACGATCGTGCTATTTTGCAGGAAAACGGGCAGGCTGTCAGGCAAGAGTTGGTTTCTAGAGAATGAGTTCTAAGGCGCGTGCGGGTAAACCCGGTCGCCTTCGTGCCCTTGGCTGAAGCGCCCGAAACCCTGGCAAAGCCATTGAAATATGCCAGAAATGACTAAAAAAATGAAAAATTAACCTGCAGGTTAATTTTTATCCAATTTGCCTGAATTTTGACAAATTATTGATCAAATCGGCCTCTAGCTCTCGAATCAATTGAATAGTTTGATATCAATAATGTAGCAAATAGGTCGCTGCATTGAAGCCACTTGAAGCGCAGACCCCTCACGGATCCAGTGCCTGCAACCAGGTCGCGGCTTGCTTGATTTGCACCCGACCGAAGTCCTGCTCGTGACGCAGGTTGCGCGCCACTTGCACAGCCTCTGCATCCGTCCATTGCTCGGCGAATCGTTTCAACGCGGGGTGCGGTTTGCTGTCGCCCAGCTTGCATTCAATCAAGTGCGTCAGCGTGTCGCCCGCTGGGGCTTTGTGGCTCAGGCAAAAATCAACTTCAGCGCCGTCTTTGGTGCGCACGTAATGCAAATCGACCTCTTTGCCTTGCGCGTCTTGCTGCCAGTGCACGTGCTTCAGCAGGTGGCAGGCCACCAAGTTTTCAAACCGAACACCCTCATCGCCTTGCACTAGACCAGTGTCAAAAAAATAGACCTTGGGTGACTGCAATGTGGCTCGCGCGATGTTGTGGTGCCAGGGGCGCACGACAAAAACGATGTAAAGCGCCTCCAGAATTTCAAGATAGCGCTTGAGCGTGATGGGCGACACGTTCAGGTCGCGCGCGATGGATGCCAGCGACAGCGGTGAGCCCACACGCTGGCGCAGCAGCTCGGTGAAGAGGCGCATCGCCGTCAGCTCATACAGTCGCGAAAATTCCAGCACATCGTTTCGGATGAGGCCGTCAAAATACTGTCTGCGCCAGCGTTGCGCTTCGTCGTCGCTGGTCGCCAAGCATGGCTCTGGAAACCCGCCGCGCGTGAGCAAGTGCGTGAGCGCATCGTCGGGCATGGCCCCGGTCTGTGCACACCATTCGCGTACCGAGATGGGATGCAATCGCCATGCAAAAAAACGACCCGCCAACGATTCGCCCGCCTGTCGAAACGTGTCCAACCGTGCGCTGCCGGTCACCAGTAGTTGCTGTTTGGCAGGCTTGCCGTCAAACACGCCTTTGAGCCACGGCTTCCAGTCGGGCATTTTGTGGATTTCATCCAGCACCAAGAGCTTTGCCTGCGGGTTCCATCTGGCATTCAAGATTACCGCGCGGTCGTCAGCCACGTCGTAATTCAGGTATTGACCCGACGCACTGCCCAACAACATCCGGCTCAGCGTGGTTTTACCGACTTGGCGCGGCCCGGTGACGAACACCATTTTCTTGGTTAAGTCACGGGCAACGAGATTGTCCAAATAGCGATTCATGCGACTATTTTAATGCCAACTATCAAAAAGTCGCGACTTTTTGATAGTTGGCATTAAGAAAGTCGAGATTTTGGGGGCTTGAAACTCGGATTCTCTGTCGGTCTTTGAGTGTGTCAGAGCTCCTCCCTCGGCACACTCAAAGCTCCCGCACCCTAAAATTTCTGCGCTTCAAGGTTGAGAAAGGCGAGCATCGGTCGCGCTGCGAGGGTTCGGTCTTTACCGCTTTGTCATGCCACATCGACGAATCTAAAGGAGTGAGGTTGAGCGCCGGATCAGCCGTGAATTCGATGGGCGTGAGCATTTTTACCGCCAGTCAGCGCTTTATTCCAGAGCGTTGCGTGACCGTATTTGCAAATCCAAAGTTCGAGTACCGTGACAATTATCTCGGGGTCGTTACGAAGAAATGAAAGGTGCGAAAGATCGTGACTGACTGTTCGAAGTATTTCCAAAAGTTCTATGCCCGAGAGCACGGAAATTTCGTATGAATGAGTCCTGCCGTTTCGGGCGTGCTCGCAGATTTTTGGCCAGCACTGGCTGTGGAACAATTCGTCACCTAGGAGTAAGGTGTCATCAGCCGTATACGCTGGAGATGTGCGCCAACGATCTTCCCTCCTATTGAGTGAGATGCCAACATAACGTAGCGTGGAGTCGGTGTCGCTAACAAAATAAATGCACGGGCTTTTGCGGCGCCACGCAGCTTCATTGAGCACGGAGTACTTTGCCGACAGCCATGGCCCGCGACGGCCATCCTTTGGTTTTCTATACCACTCACGACCGCCAATCTCCGAGATTTTAAGGACTGGCGCTGATCTTCCCACGAGATGTGAAATGATTTCTTCGTTAGTTCGGGGCATCAGTCGGAGGGTTTTGAAATTAGTAAAAAAAGAAAAATCTATCGCGACTGAACCGCGTCTGTCGCAGGCGTGAGGTACGAAAATCCTGGAGTCGGGGGGCAGTGAGCGGCCCAGGCAGTCAGCAAATTGGGGTCAGAGCGCGATCTACCGAATTCGACGCTTTGCGTCTCTTTCCGGTAATCGCGATCCGACCCCAATTTGCTGACTGCCCAGCCCGCTCACATTCTTTATTACAGTTTGAACGGTACGACCAATTGCCGTTGCTCGCCCAATCCCTCTATCCCAACAGTCATCACATCGCCCTTTTTCAGAAAGACGGATTCGGGCTTCACGCCCATGCCAACGCCGGGGGGCGTGCCGGTGGTGATGATGTCGCCTGGGTAGAGAGTCATGAACTGACTGACGTAGCTGACCAGCTTGGCGGCGCCGAAAATCATGGTTTTGGTGTTGCCGGTTTGTTGCCGTTTGCCGTTCAAGTCCAGCCACATGCCGAGCTTTTGCGGGTTGGGCACTTCATCGCGCGTGACCAGCCAGGGGCCGATGGGGCCAAAGGTGTCGCAACCCTTGCCCTTGTCCCACTGGGGGCCGCGCTCTAGCTGGTATTCGCGTTCGCTCACGTCGTTGATGGTGCAGTAGCCCGCCACAAAATTCAGGGCGTCTTTTTGCGACACGTAGCGCGCCTTGGTGCCGATGATGATGCCAAGCTCAACTTCCCAGTCAGACTTGACCGAGCCTTTGGGCAGCATCACGTTGTCGTTGGGCCCCTGAATGCAACTCGTTGCCTTCATGAAAACGATAGGCTCTTTGGGGATGGGCATGCCGGCTTCGGCGGCGTGGTCTGAATAGTTCAAGCCGATAGCGACAAATTTGCCCACGCCTGTGACTGGGCAGCCCATGCGCGGCGAGCCTTTAACCAAGGGAAGTTTGTCGGTTTTGAGCTTGCGCAATTTGGCCAGCGCAGCGTCACCCAGCTGATCGGGGCCAATGTCTTTGATGACGCTGCTCAAGTCGCGCAGCTTGCCTTCGGCATCTACCAGACCGGGTTTTTCTTTGCCGGGGTTGCCGTATCGAACGAGTTTCATGTTGGCCTTTCTGTTGTGAATCTTTGAGTCTTTTAGTCTAATAGGTAGATCGCCCGCCCGACAGGTCAAACACTGCGCCTGTTGAAAAAGAGCATTCCTCTGACGACAACCAACTCACCATGGCGGCGACCTCTTCCACGGTGCCGAATCGAGCCATTGGAATTTTGGACAGCATGAAGGCAATGTGCTCCGCTGACATTTGGTCGAACATGGCAGTCTTCACTGCGGCGGGGGTCACGCAATTGACCCGCACGCCCGTGTCGGCCAGCTCTTTGCCGAGCGATTTGGTCAACGCAATCACCGCCGCTTTGCTGGCGCTGTAGGCACTGGCGTTGGGGTTGCCGTCTTTTCCGGCGACCGAGGCAATGTTGACAACGCGCCCATAGTTGCGCCCGCGCATGTGCGGCACCACTTCGCGGCAACACAGAAACACGCCGTTCAAATTAATCGCCATCACCTGCTCCCAGTCAGACAATGGGTAATCCCACAGCTTCATATTGGGGCCAGTGATGCCTGCGCTGTTGACCAAAATGTCAATGTTGCCAAACTTCAAAGTTTGCTGCACGGCAGATTGCACGCTGGCATGGTTCGTTACATTCACTGCGACACCATTCGACGCCGAGCCTAAACTGGCGGTTGCGCTTGCCAAGGCTGCTTCATCTCGATCCCAAAGCGCCACGCTGCCGCCTGATGCCAACATGCGCTGCGCAATGGCAAAACCAATGCCCGAAGCGCCGCCGGTGATGACCGCATGGCGGCCCTTCAAATCCAACCGGTTCATATCGTCATGCCCCCGTCAATCGCGAACAACTGACCGGTTGCGAACTTGGATTCGTCACTGGCCAGGTAAACAATGATGGGTGCAATTTCGTGCGCTTGCGCAAGGCGGCCCATGGGCTGGCGTGCGATGAAGGCTTTACGGGCCTCTGCCGGGTCAGCGTAGGCGTTGATTCGGTCGCCCAGCGACGGGGTATCGACCGTGCCCGGTGCAATCGCGTTACAGCGAATGCCTTGCGCCACAAAGTCGGCAGCGACTGCCTTGGTCAGGCCCACCACGGCGGCTTTGCTTGCACCGTAAACGAAGCGGTTGGGCAGGCCTTTCACGCTGCTGGCAACACTGGCCATGTTGATGATGCTGCCACCACCCTGATGCCCCGTGTCACCGCCAAATTTCTTGAGCATCTTGGGCAATGCGGCTTGAATCATCCAGAACTGCGCCCGCACGTTCAGATTGAAGGCAAAGTCCCACTCCGCATCGGTGGCCTGCAAAATCGTTCCGGGGTGCACAAAGCCCGCGCAGTTAAACAGCACATCAAAGGCCGGGTGCTGGTCGACCAGCGCTTGGATGGCGGCCTTGTCCATCACGTCCAATTTTTGCGTTGTGACGTTGGCCACGCCCGCATAGCTGATCAGCAAATCAGCATTGATGTCGGTTGCCAGCACCTGCGCGCCTTCTGCGGCCATGGCCAGCACGCTGGCTCGGCCAATGCCTTGGCCTGCTGCGGTGACCAGGGCGGTTTTTCCTTGAAGTCTCATGGCTTGTGTCCAATCAGTGGGTGTCGTGTGGGAGATGCCGAATTGGCTGGATTCTGACATACTCAGGGTCAATCATCATACCAATGTAAATCGGCAATGCACTACTCAGGCCTCACTTTGAGCATCACCTCATGACCCCATTCATTCGACTTCATCCAGCCGACGATGTATTGATCGCCCGCGCTCAATTGGTGGGTGGCGCAAGCGTGGAAGGCATCACCGTCAAAGGCCTGATTCCCGCCGGCCACAAAGTCGCTGTGCGAAGCATTGCCGTGGGCGAACCGGTGCGCCGCTACAACCAAATCATTGGGTTTGCCAGCAAACCCATCGCGCCTGGCGAGCACGTGCACACCCACAATTTGTGGATGGGCGAAGCCCGAGGCGACTTTGCGCGCGACTACGCCATTGGTGCTGACGTGAAGACGCCCGCCCCCCGACGCGAAGCAAGCTTCATGGGCTACCAACGCGAAGATGGCCGCGTGGCGACGCGCAACTACATTGGCGTGCTGTCGTCGGTGAATTGTTCTGCCACCGCGGCTCGGGCGATTGCCGACCACTTCTCCAAACTGAATCACCCAGAGGCTTTGGCAAATTTTCCTAATGTGGATGGTGTTGTAGCGCTCACCCACGGCACCGGCTGCGGCATGGACGGCGAAGGCTTGGGTCTGCAGGTGTTGCAGCGCACGCTGGCAGGCTACGCCACCCACGCCAATTTTTGCGCCGTGGTGGTGGTGGGTTTGGGTTGCGAAAGCAACCAGATCAACGCATGGCTGGCCACATCCAGCCTGCGCGAAGGCGACACGCTGAAGGTGTTCAATATTCAAGACACCGGCGGCACCCGCAAAACGGTTGAGAAAGGCGTGGCCCTTATTAAAGCCATGCTGCCTGCGGCCAACCAGTTCCAACGAGTGCCCTGCAGCGCGTCCCACATCACGATTGGCTTGCAATGCGGTGGGTCAGACGGATACAGCGGCATCAGCGCCAACCCGGCTTTGGGCGCAGCGGTGGATTTGCTGGTGGCCCATGGCGGCACCGCCATACTGTCTGAAACACCCGAAATATACGGTGCAGAACACCTGCTGACTCGCCGTGCCGTGCGCCCCGACATTGCCGAAAAATTAATTGCCCGCATCAAATGGTGGGAGCATTACACGGCGATCAACGAAGGCGAAATGAACAATAACCCGTCGCCGGGCAACAAGGCGGGTGGCTTGACCACCATCCTCGAAAAATCCTTGGGTGCTGTCGCCAAAGGTGGCACGACAAATCTGGAAGCGGTGTATGAATATGCTGAAACCGTCAAAGCCAAAGGCTTTGTCTACATGGACACGCCGGGATATGACCCGGTCAGCGCCACCGGCCAAGTGGCAGGCGGTGCCAACCTGATTTGCTTCACCACCGGGCGCGGCAGCGCTTACGGCTGCGCGCCATCGCCATCGCTCAAATTGGCCACCAATTCGGCGCTATGGCGCAAGCAAGAAGAAGACATGGACATCAACTGCGGTGAAATTGTCGACGGCACCAGCGATGTGGCCCAAATGGGGCAACGTATTTTTGAGCTGGTGTTGGCCACGGCCTCGGGTGCGTTGAGTAAAAGTGAAAAACACGGCTACGGCCAAAACGAATTTGTGCCTTGGCAACTTGGCGCGGTCATGTAAACCGGAAATCGACAGGAAATGAATACGCCATGAACAATCAATCTGCCCAAGTTGCTCAATCTAACGATTCAAGCGCCAAAGCCACCGATAGAATAATTCCAGCCGCTGCCCTGCAAGCGCAAGTCGCCGACATTTTCAAAGGCCTGGGCAGTTCAGATGCCGAAGCCCAAACCGTGGCCGCCAACCTGGTCATGGCCAATTTGAGTGGCCACGACTCCCACGGTGTGGGCATGGCCCCGCGCTATGTGGAGGCCGCACTTGAAGGGGGCCTGCAGCCCAACGCCGCGATCAAAGTCACGCTGGACATCGGCGGCATGCTGGCCATTGACGGCCAACGCGGTTTTGGCCAGGTGGTGGGCGAGCAAGCCATGCAGTTGGGTATGCAGCACGCCAAAACGCATGGCAGTTGCATCATGGCTCTGGGCCGTGCCCATCACCTGGGTCGTATTGGCCATTTTGCTGAAATGGCCGTGGCCCAAGGACTGGTGTCGCTGCATTTTGTGAATGTGTTGTCGCGCCCGGTGGTGGCATCGTGGGGGGGGGCGGACGGGCGCTTTGGCACCAACCCGGTATGCATTGGCGTGCCGCTCAAAGGCCGCGAGCCCTTTTTGCTGGACTTTGCCACCAGCAGCCAGGCGCAGGGCAAGATGCGCGTGGCCCACAACAAGGGCCAGCGTGTGGCGGCGGGGATTTTGATTGACGAACACGGCAACCCGACGACCGACCCCGGCGTGGTGGTGGTGCCGCAAAGCAACGGCCTGTTTGGCGCGCTCATGACCTTTGGTGAACACAAAGGTTTTGGCATGGCGATGGCCTGCGAGCTGTTGGGCGGCGCGCTCACCGGCAGCGGCACCTGCCACCAACCGGCAGGCGCGCAGCGCTCTGTGATCAACGGCATGCTGACTATTTTGATTGACCCTGCGCGGCTGGGCCATCAAGACAGTTTTGAGCAAGAGGCGCTGGCGTTTGTCGACTGGGTGCAAGGCGGGCCTGCGGCACAGGGCCACGCCACCGTTTTGACCGCCGGTCAGCCCGAGCGCGCAGCGCGAATTCAACGCTCAGCGGATGGCATTGCGATAGACGCCCAGACTTGGGCTGAGATAGTGGACGCCGGTCGCAAAGTCGGCGTCAAAGTAGTCGTTTAAAAACTGGGGGCTGACGAATAACGCAGATAACCCCACAATGCACGCAGAACACGAACCCTCAGCAACGGCACATCGGGTGCACGGTGTTCGCCTTCTGAGTCAATCAGCGCCTTCACGATGATCAGGCAGTCTTCTGCGGCGGTGGGCTGCAGGTCTGTGGCTATGCTGGGGCGATGCTGATCCAGCAGGGCCGCCAGCGCATGCCTGATGCGCTGCTGTGAAGCACTCAACACCGAGCCCAGCGGCAGGCGTTTCTCCTCATGATCCAGCGCGGCGGCATAGACGGCCCGCCCAAACTGATGCTCAATGGCGATGTCTACTAGCTCGGCCAGCAACGAATCCAAGCTCTTTCCTTCTCCAACGGCCAGGCACCGTTCAATTGCATCACCCAACGCTGCCTGCTCTCGCGCAATCAACACGGCAACCAGCGCCGCCTTGTTCGGAAAGTACTGGTAAAGCGAGCCCACGCTGATGCCCGCCACCTCGGCCACGCGATTTGTGTTGAATCCCGCCAACGAGTGAGCGGCCAAAACGCGAGTTGCCGCCTCCAGAATAACCTCTACAGTCGCGCTGGCGCGGGCCTGCCGCGGAGCCTTGCGAGGGGCGATGGGTTTCTCGGGCATGGGGTGAGCTCAACGCGAAGGGTTTTGTACAGCGGTTTGGAATGCGAGTAGTGTATGTGAGTAAAAGCTCGCATACTAAACCCGTGTTTAAACCCGGTTCACTTTTTGGAGGTTCCCCCTGTGCCCCAACCATTCGACAACGCGCCCCAACCGCCGGTAAGCGCTTCAGATACCACTAATTTCTCGCAGTTCTACAGCTTGGTTTTTCTGCCTGAACACCAGCGGCCTGCCAACGTGGCCTTACACGTCTTCGGCACAGTGGCCAGCGCCGTGTTCTTGGTGTGGGTAATCTGGGCGGGTTGGCCGTGGTTTTGTATGGCCCTGCTTTACCCGTTGGTTCACGCGCTGCCCGGCCTCATCGGTCATCGCCTTTTTGAGCGCAACGCGCAGGTGGGTGTTGTGCGCGTGCTGCGCCAGGACTATTCGCCAGTGTGGTTTATTGTGGGCAACCACCTCATGCTGTGGGAGTTGCTGACACGCGGGTTTTACTGGCGCGCTGGGCAAATGGGGTGCCTTGGGTGTACGCAGGTACACGCAGGCGCTTGGAAAAACAGCGTGTTCGAAAAAATTAGTGTGCTTGGTATAAAATATTCTTTACTTAACATCGATGTAAGGAATTTGATGTCGACTATCGTATCCGTTGAAGCGCGAGTGTCAAGCAAAGGCCAAGTCACCTTGCCCGCAGCGATGAGAGCAAAGCTGGGCATCACTACCGGGTCACGCATTCGGTTTGAGCTGCGGGACAAAGAGCTGGTGGTCAAGCCCGAATTGCCGATGAGTGCTTACCGAGGAATGCTCAAGCCCTATTTGCATTTGTTCAAACCAGAAGACTTTGAGATTCCCAAAGAGCCTGACCGGGAGTTTTAATTCATGAATGTGGTTGATTCTTCGGGATGGATTGAGTATTTCCACGACTCAGCGCGGGCCGACCTGTTTGCCCCAGCTATCGAACAGCGCGACGACCTGATCGTTCCCGTGATTGCCCTGTACGAAGTTCACAAAATCCTCAGCCGTCAGATGCCGCCCGATTTGGTGGACACCTTTCTGAACGTGATGCGCTTAGGTCGCGTCGTAGATCTGACGGATAAGCGCGCCACCGCTGCCTCCAAAGCCTCTAGCGCGCACGGGCTGGCTATGGCCGACGCAGCGATGTACTCGATTGCCCAGGAGTTCGAGGCTACGTTATGGACGCAAGACGTCGACTACCAAGGCCTCAGCAACGTGAAGCTGTTTGCCAAATCGGACTGAAACTGGCTCACACCGCTTTTTAAAGCATCTGCGCCAAACAGGCATCCAGATGTTCAGAGGGCAGGCGTTTGAAGCCTGAACGGGCAAAGCGCTGCAAGCGTCCCACCACAAAAGCAGTCAAAACCGAAGCGCTGACCTGGGCATCGACCGTTGGGCTGCCAGACCCATTTTGCGTGGCGGCACCGCGCAGGCTTTGTTTCAAGGTGGACTCAATCTTGTCAAAAAACTGGTTCATGCGCTCTTGCAAGCGGTCGTTTTCAAACACCAGCGCGTCGCCCACCATGACGCGGGTCATACCCGGGTTTTTTTCAGCGAATTGAACCAGCATAGCGACGATGCGGCGGGCTTGCCGCGCGCCTGATACCGCTTCGCCCGCCGTTGCGCCCGTGTTGGTTTCGCGCTCGGTGATCTGGTTAATCAGGGTGAAGACGGACTGCTCAATGAACTCAATCAGGCCTTCAAACATCTGCGCTTTGCTGGCAAAGTGGCGGTACAGCGCCGCTTCGCTCACGTCCAGCCGGGCGGCCAATGCCGCGGTGGTGATGCGCTCTCCGCCAGGCTGCTCCAGCATGCTGGCCAGCGCTTGCAAAATCTGCACGCGTCGCTCGCCAGGCTTGGGGCGTTTGCGAGTTGGGGCAACTCCGGTCGGGTCTGAAGGCGCGGTCTGGGGTTGGTTTTCAGCGTCTGGCATGAGGCAATGCAAAGTATGAATTTGATTCTCTCATAGCCAGACCAAGGGTTTTTGCGGGGCCAATTGCAACCCACCAAGCGGTCATGATCTCGACTGCTTTCTGTCTTTAAAACGGCGCGAGACTAGGCGCAGCACCGCGGACAGTGCTCCAGCACGGCAAGGTGCTGCAACAACGTATCGCGTCGTTTTAAGGGCAGAAAGCTAATGCGAGCGGATCATGGTGCCGTAGGCCTGATCCGTCAAAATCTCCAGCAGCATCGCGTGGGGCACCCGCCCGTCAATGATGTGAACCGCATTCACGCCACTTTTGGCGGCTTCCAGGGCGCCAGCGATTTTGGGCAGCATGCCGCCGCTGATGGTGCCGTCGGCAAACAGCTCATCAATGCGCCGGGCCGTCAGGTCGGTCAGCAAATTGCCAGCTTTGTCCAGAACGCCGGGGGTGTTGGTCAGCAAAATCAGCTTTTCGGCTCTCAAAACGGTGGCCAGCTTGCCCGCCACCACGTCAGCGTTGATGTTGTAGCTTTCGTTGTTTTCGCCAAATCCGATCGGGCTGATGACCGGGATGAAGGCGTCGTCCTGCAAGGCTTTGACGACGCTGGGATCGATGGACACGATATCGCCCACTTGGCCCACGTCATGCTCTTTGCTGGGGTCTTTGTTGTCGACCATTTTGAGTTTTTGAGCGCGAATCATCGCGCCGTCGCGCCCGGTCAAGCCTACGGCTTTGCCGCCTGCTTGGTTGATCAGCCCGACGATGTCTTGCTGCACCTCGCCGCCCAGCACCCATTCCACAACTTCCATGGTTTCGGCGTCTGTGACCCGCATTCCCTGAATGAATTCGCCTTTTTTGCCAAGGCGATTGAGCGCGTTTTCAATTTGCGGGCCGCCGCCGTGCACCACCACCGGGTTCATGCCGACCAGTTTGAGCAGCACCACGTCTTCGGCAAAATCGGCCTGAAGTTCGGGGTCGGTCATGGCATTGCCGCCGTATTTGATGACCAGTGTCTTGCCATGAAACTTGCGAATGTAAGGCAAGGCCTGCGCCAAAATTTCGGCTTTGTCGCGCGGTGCAATGTTCAGCGGTTCGGTCATGGTGGTGGTTGGTGGTGAAGTGTGGATGGAGGCAAGGCAAGATTGGCAACGCAGAGTCAAAATAAAAATTGCTACTATATTAATAGCAAACTATGACCATTATTCGAGAGCTAGAGGCCTATTTGATTGATAATTTGACTAAATTAGGGTCATTTCAGAAAAAAAGAACCTGGAGGTTCTTTTTTCCCAAAACTGCCTGTTTTGAGCGCATAGGACAGATGAGCGTAACCGAATTAGGTTGCGGCAACCCAAAACGGACCTCTTAAGCAAATCGATTTGCGCCAATCACTTGAGGCGAACGGATGCACGAAACCCAACCTAACCCAAATCAACTCAACCCAGCGTGGTCGAGATCCCTCAAACAGGCGCAATGGCAAATTCTTCTTTTTGCCGCCCCTGAGCCACCAAAGCCGTTAACCAGCGCGGCATCAGGCCGCGGCCAGTCCAGCTTTCGCCGTTGGGGCCCCGAAATTTGGCAGCCACTGCGATGCCTGCCCGCGCTGAAGGTCCCTTGGCACGGGCCTTGGCCGACGACGCGGTTGATGAGGCCCGATTGCCTGCCGAGCCTCTTTCCAGGCTTTTGCCAGCGCTTGATCGTTTGCCACCCGAGCGCCCGCTTTTAGCGCCACCCTTGGGGCCTTGCAAATCTTTTAACGTGATACCAAAGGCGCTCATGCGGGCCAGAATATCTTGCACCGTTTTGTCAAACTCTTTGATGCGAATTTCATCGGCCTGCTTTTGCAGCTTTTCAATTTGACCTTGAATCTCAACCAGATTATTCATATCGACACCTTGTTTTGGTAATTCCACAACGACGTTAAATCCCTATTAATGAAAATCTCATTTGTTTTTATCAACGGGATTATCAATCGAATTGAACTTCAATGCGTCACATTATCACGTTTCAATACTTTCAAAGCCGTCAAAACTATTATCTTGACGTCAAAAGCAAATGACTGAGTCTGCAAATACGCAGCGTCCAACGCCACTTTTTGAGGAATTGGCAACTCGTCTCGCCCGTTGATTTGAGCCCAGCCCGTCAGGCCGGGCACCAGCGTGTGCACGCCTGCCTGGGTGCGCAATTCAATCAAATCTTGCTGGTTGAATAGCGCTGGCCTTGGCCCAACAAAACTCATGTCGCCCGCCAAAATGCTCCATAACTGCGGCAATTCGTCCAAACTGCTTTTTCGAATAAAGCTGCCAATTGGTGTCAAATAGGAATCAGGGTTGGGCAGCAAATGGGTGGCCACCGCGGGCGTGTCAATTCGCATACTGCGAAACTTGGGCATTTTGAACAGCGCATTATGGCGGCCCACCCGGCCTGACCAATACAAAACAGGCCCTTTTGACGTGGCTTTGACGCACAGGGCCACCAATATCAACGGCACCAACAACAACAGCCCCGCCAACACAGCCAGTAGCAAATCAAACAGGCGTTTCACGGGTTTTGCAGTCCAGCCACCGCGCGGCGCAAACCCTCTTCCACCACCACCGGCGGCTGCCAGGCCAGCAGATGTTTGGCTTTGGCAATGTCCACTTGCAGGCTGCAGCACAGGCGCTGCACTTCGTCTTCGCGCCCCAGCAGGGCCGCACCCGCTTGCAGCGCCCACACGGGCACCGGCAGCAGCCGCGGCGCCACACCAGCAGCCCGCGCCAGCCCGCGCACCAGTTCGGCGGTGGACAAATCGCGCCCGTCGCTGACCAAAAACGTTTGGTTGGCGGCTTTGGGGTGGTTGATGCAGGTCACGATGAAGTCGACCAGGTTGTCCAGCGCCACCAAACTGCGCCGGTTGTTAACCGCCCCTAGCGCCAAGGGCCGCCCCAGCTTCACGGCTTGCATCAGGGCTGCAAAATTGGCTTTCACGCCTGGCCCATAGACCAGGGGCGGCCGAACTATCACCACCTCCATGCCCGAATCGGCACCGATTTGACGCAAGCCTTGCTCGGCCTCGTATTTGCTGAGGCTGTACGCGTCTTGCGGATTAGCGATATCGGCTTCAGTGAACGGCCTGTCCAGTTGTGTGCTTTCGCCGTTGACCTTGGCGGTGCTGACAAAAATAAATCGTTTCACACCGGCTTGGGCCGCTTGGCGGGCCAGGTTCAAACTTCCTTCAACGTTGACCGCGCGAAACGCCGCCATTGGGTCGCCCGAGGTGTCTTGCATGACGTGTACGCGGGCCGCCAGGTGAATCACGCTGGTGGCTCCTGCCAAGGCAGGCTGCCATTGGGTGGCGGGGCCAATGTCGAAGCCCCCAATCAAGCCCGCCATCGAGGGTTGGGTGCTGCTTTGTGTCGTCAAACGCCGAGCGGTCGGCACCACCCCGTAAGCACCCTGCGTGGCAAGCTTGGTGCAAATCGCGCGCCCCACAAAGCCATCGCCGCCCGTGACCAGGATGCGGTGTTGGCGTTGCGTTGACTCAGGCTGGTCCATGGCTTGCAGGTGCGGGCGAAGTTGCGGGGTTGGTCAAGGTGTCGTAAAAGCTTACCATTTCGTTAGCAATGGCTTGGGCGGGAAACAATGTTAAGACGCGGTCACGTGCTTGCTGTCCCATTTTCGCTCGAAGCGGGTCATCGGACAGCAGTGTTACAAGCGCTTTGGACAATTCATCGGCCTGGCCTGGCGCAACCAGCAGGCCGGTGCTGCCGTCTTCTACCGCGTCCACTATGCCACTGATGCGCGTGGCGACTGCTGGCACCCCACACGCGGCCGCTTCGATGATGGTCATGCCAAACCCCTCGCGGTAGCTGGGCAGGCAAAACAGATCGGCTGCCGCCATGTAGTGCTCAGGTTGGTTTGTAAAAGTCACATAGTGAAGCCGATTGCGATAAGAACCGGCAAGCTCTTGAAGCTGACCGAACGAAATATCCTCTTGCGTGCCCACCAGCAGCAAGTGGACGTTGCTAGCAACTTCGACCCCCGCATCGACCCCCACATTGGCACCGATACCCGTTGTAGCGCTGCAAACAATTTTGAAGGCTTGAAGCAAGTCAAACAAGCCTTTGTCGCGGTTGAGTCGGCCCATGTACAGAATCAATCTGACGTTTTGCGCAATGCCAAGCTGCTGGCGGACACGCCGCCTGGCGGCTTCATCGGGTTGAAACCGAGCTGAATCAACGCCGCAAATGGAGCCAGCGCCCATCACGCTGGAATGGCCTGGCTTGAGAATCCCTTGGGCCATCAAAAACTGCTGCTGGGAGCGGCTTACGGCAAGAACATGGGTTGCCAGTGACGCAACGCCCGCGTCCATTAATTTCAGCACGCGGCGCTTGATTCCCGCGCGGGTTGCCCACACCTCGCCGTGAAATGTGTGAATGCGAATCGGCACGCGCGTCACCCATGCGGCCAACATGCCCAAAAGCCCTGTTTTGGGAAAGTGCGAGTGCACGATGTCAAACGACTCGCGCTGGAACAAGCGGATCAATTGAATCAGCACCTGCAGGTCGCGCCAGGGTGAAGGTTTGCGTTCAATACCCAGCCAAACAACCCGCGCTGGCAGGCCGTCTATCAAATGCGCGTCGGTTGCGTTGCAGACCACGGTCACCTCGTACTTTTGCGCGGCCGCCTCAATGTGGCTGCGCAAAAAAGTGTGCACGATGGCAGGAATAGTCGCCACCAAACAAAGCTTTTTCATGGCCAATCGGCCGCTGACGGCTTGCCCCCCAAAGCTATACACGCTATTTCTGGCTGCATTATTTGAACCATGCGAGCACCGCCTTGACAGCGTTCAACACGGCTCGCGTCAGCTTCACGCCCAGCACCTGCGCCATGGCAAAGCTGACATACGAGCGTGCCATGGCAAGCCGCCACGCCCAACCTGGCTTTTGCAAGCCATTTTTAAGCTGGGCGCTGCGCACCTCGCGCAAAGCCTTCAAATTGTTGCCAGGGTTGGAGCTGATGCCCCCTTGGCGCATGGCAGTGACCACGATATCAGGCAAAAAAAGCGCGTCGCTTTGCTTCAGCTCACGAAGCAGCAAGTCGTAATCACCGGCTATGCGAAAGTCGGCGTCAAAGTTGCCATGCCGGGCGAACAAGTCTTTTCGGTGCATCACAGCGGGGTGCGGCAGGCACATCAACTCTTTGAATCGCGCTTGAATCTGGTTCCAGGGCTTGCCAATCGTGTGCAATTCGCGACCTAGGCTGTCCAGCAACATAATTTGTCCGTAAACCACGCGAATGCCGAGCGGAACACGCACCAACTGGTTTGCCATGGTTTGCAACACGCTGCTGTCCCACAGGTAATCGTCAGAACCGATAAAGCAAATCCACTCGCCACGGGCTTGGGCCAGGCCCTTATTCCACGCATCGTAAATGCCTCGGTCGGGTTCTGACACCCAGTAGTCAATTTTGTGCTGGTTCGACTCGATGATCTTCGCCGAGCCATCTTTTGATGCGCCATCCACCACAATCAGTTGGGTGCGCGCGTAGCTTTGGCCGCTCACACTGTCCAAACACTGCTGCAAAGTGGGCGCACCGTTGTAAACGGCGACGATGACAGAAATCAAAGGCATGGAATCCATCGAGTGGTCAATCAAAGGCTTGCTGGTTGTCATCTATCACATAGTCCTTGCAACGGCAGTGTCACGGGCCGCAGAAAATTCACTGTTCACTCCAGTGGCCGCATAAAAAAGTGCCAAAACCTGCGCGACCGACACACCAGTGATGCACGGGACTGCACCACCGGGTTCATGCGGCTGATTGCAGTGCCAGTTGCAGTTGAAGCAAGGCATCGGGTGCACGGCCGCCGCTGGCTTGACGCCCGCCACCGCGACGGGGTAGGGCATAAAGCGGCCAAAATGCCCGCCCCCCAAAACGCACACTGCAGGCGTGGCCACTGCAGCAGCCATGTGAATGGCCGAGGTTTCGTTCGACACCAAGCCCTTGGCACCTCGCAGCACCTCCGCCAGTTCAGCCAGGCTGGTAGCACCCCCCAGATTCAGAGCGCTCGGCACCCCGCTTTGCTCGATGATTTGCTGGCAAAGTGCCTGCTCTGAGGCGCTTCCGCACAACACAGGGCACCACTGGGTTTGGCGGTGAATAGCGCCAATCACTGCTGCAAATCTAGCCATCGGCCATTGCCGACCTACCCAGGACGCGCCAGGGAAAATGACGAAGTAAGGCCCCTGGATTGAGGCCGGAGGTACCCAGGCTGCCTGCGCGGGCCATACCGGAAGGGTCGCGCTGAGCCCGTTGGCTTGGCGCCCAGTCTGCTTGATGTGTTTGCAAAGTTGACTCAAGCCCCGAAAGAATTCTGCATTGCGTTCCAGTTCCATCAGCGGCTCGACGGCGGCGGAGACCAATTGGGTGTACCAGCGGTCAGCGATTTTCTTGAGTGCTGGCGGCATGTTGGATGTGTTGCCCACCGAGCCAATGCGATGCCTTGCTCCAGTTGCCCGAATCAGGGCGTCGCCTTCCAGATAAACCCGCGAATAGCTTGGTTGTATGGCGATGTTTGCACCAATCCGGCGGATTTGGACCAGCAGCCGATAGCGGTAAATCGCATCGCTGTTCAGTCGCTTGATATCGACGGCAAGCAGCTCGTCCCAATAAGGCAAAAGCTTTGCAAACTCATACAACAGTGAGTTGACACACAAGCTGATTCGATACTCAGGAAAGCTTTTTCGATATTCCTTGGCCGTGTCAAGCCAGATCATGAAGTCGCCAATCGAATCGACGCGAACCAGTACCAGGCGCTGAATGGGTGACACTGGAATTTTGACCCAAGCGACCCGTGCATCTACTAAAGTGAACAAGGCGTAGTCCAGCAAACGGCGAAATTGCCGCAAGAGCCTGGCAAACCACCTTGGAAAATTCATGGTGACCGGGTTGGTGCTTGAAAAGGCAGCCGAACTACCGAGCGATCACGTACAACACCGGCGCCAGAATTTCCGGATTGGGGTTGGAATTGACGGCCCGCAAAAACCTGACAACCCGCCAGTAGGCAAACCTGATCACCCTTTGAATTCCTTGCTTGAGGCCTGTTTTGTAGATTTCTTCAAACCCGTGAAATTTCATTTCTTTGAAGCCGGCAGCCAACAGAACCTGCGCCAAGCTGTGCTCCACAAAGCCGCTCACATGTGTGAAGTCGTTGAAGTGGTGCAAGTAGCCAAAGGGACTTTGCAAATTCGGCACTTGAATAATCGTGCGCCCTCCAGAGGCCAGGCTGCCACGTATGGCCTTGAGAAAATCAATCGTTTGGTCTCTGGGCACGTGCTCCAACACGTCCAGGCAAGTCACCAGTGAAAATTGACCCGGGTGATCGGCCAGCCATTGGGCTGAGTTTTCGGTGACAGAGCAGTTAAGGCCCAGCGACTTGCAAAACTTGACAGTCGAGGGCGAAATATCAACACCTTGGTAGGCATAACCCCAGTCGCGCATGCAGGTCAGCATTTCCCCCCTGCCAACGCCGATATCCAAAACCAGAGCGGACTTTTCAGCCGGAAAATAAGTCTGGTAGTTATTTTCAAACTGTTTGAATTTGAAAACTGCCTGATTAAAGCCATCAAATGATGTCTCTACATAATTATCAAATATTTCTTTCACGGACGCCCCAATTTTTTCAAAAGTACTTTTCTGTAAACAAGTCCATAAAACAGACAGACCGTGGCCAAGTATAAAAAGACGTACGCCGCCATCATGCCCACAACGCCGAAATGCAGGACAAAAAACACCTTGGCCGGAAGTGCCAGTGTCGTCAAGGTGAGAACCGTGATGACCTGCTCACGAACGATGCCGCAACCATTGAGCATCATGGCCAGCGCATTGCCCATGGCCTCGCACAAAGTCCAAATGGCGAAAACAAGAATCAGCTCCGAAGGGACTGAAACGACGCCGCCAGTCCATATTGACAGGAGTTGCTGCCCCAGCCCGAACAAAATCGCTCCGGCAAGGGTCGCCGTGATCGACGTGATCAGCAGGCTTTTTTGCAGGGTTTTTCGAATGAATCTCGAGTCCCCACTGGCGCTGGCATTCGCATACGCTGCCCACAGCGGCGCATTGACGATGGACAGCGGAACGCTGACAAACTGAAACAGCCGTTGTGTGACGCTGTAAGCCGCCACTTGCGAGGCGCCGAGGGTGCTGGCGATGATCAAACTGTCTGCACCCCAGCCGACCATGACGCCAAGCTGCAAAATTAAAAACAAACCACCAGAACGCAGCAGTGCGCCTTTGCCGTCTTGAATGGCCTCGCCAAGACCAGCAAGTTGAACTTGCTTTCGATGTTTGAGCAGCAACAACAAAGTAAGCCCTGCAGTAGATTGGCAACCCAGCGTTGCCAATAGCAATTGGGTGATCGAGCCTTGGTTGCCCGCCACGTAAAAGAGCGCCGCCAGTGAGACCAGGGATGCAATGGAACTGGCCAAGTGGGCCTCAAACGCCCGTTGCAATCCGGCAAACACCCGCAAAACCCCGCTTGCAAAAAGGTTGATGCCAAAAAGGCCGGCAAACACAAACATGGCCGATTGGATTTCGGTGGTGATCAAAGGGTCTTTGACTTTGATGATCTCCGCCCAGGGCAACACGGCCGCCAAAATTGTCAGCACGATGGCAGCGATAAGTCCAACAAAAAACAGGAGCCCAAGCCCGCCACCGATGGTTTGGGCCAGTGGGTTCGGGTTGGCGCTGGTGTGCACTTTGGCCGCAGCGGCCGCCACGTTGTTGACCAGGGCATTGCCAACACCCAAATCCAAAAACACCAACATACCCACCAAACTGGCGATGGTCATCCACACCCCAAACCGCTCTGCGCCCAGGTAGGGCAAGGTCATGCTGATGCTCAAGACCATCACCAGCATGGCAATGGCTTTGCTGCCCACATTGGCAATCACCGACCACAAAGCCAAACGGTAGCGCTCACTGTTTCGCCCGCTTTCTGTGCTCAGGTCAAAGGGCTGGAAGCGCAGGTATTTGAAAAGGCCGGACAAGCTCATTGAAAGTTCGCATCTCGGTGGATGTGGGCCACAGGATCGGTGTCAATGGTGTTGTAGAAAATCAGAGTAAGCGGCACGCACGCCCTCTTGCAGCCTGACCTTCGGTTGCCATCCCAGAGCGATCAATTGCGAGCTGTCCATCCATTTGCGGGGGGCGCCATCGGGTTTGGACGTGTCAAAACTGACCTTGCCTTGGAAGCCCACTGCCTGGCTGACAACCTGCGCAAGTTCAGCAATCGTGACATCACTGCCATAACCAACGTTCAAGTGCCCTTGTTTGGGCAGAGTTGCGGCTTGGTAGGCGGCCAGCTCAAGCTGCATGACATGAACGCACGCAACGGCCATGTCGTCCACAAACAAAAATTCGCGCCTGGGTGTGCCCGTGCCCCAAATGGCAACTTCATCAGCCTGTGCCAACTTGGCTTCATGAAACCGCCTGATGAGCGCCGGAATGACATGGCTGTTTTGCGGGTGGTAGTTGTCACCAGGGCCGTACAAATTGGTGGGCATGACGCTTCGATAGTCGCGGCCATACTGGCGGTTGTAGCTCTCGCACAGCTTGATGCCTGCAATTTTGGCAATGGCATACGGCTCGTTGGTCGGTTCCAGTGGGCCTGTAAGCAGGGCGTCTTCGCGCATGGGTTGGGAGGCCATTCGGGGGTAGATGCAACTGCTTCCCAAAAACAGCAGCTTCTGCACGCCATGGCTGTGGGCCGCGTGAACCACATTGTTTTGAACCATCAGGTTCTGGTAAATGAACTCTGCCGGGTAGGTGTTGTTGGCGTGGATGCCGCCCACTTTGGCCGCAGCCAAATAAACTTGCGACACCGTGTGGGACGCAAAAAAGTCATCCACCGCCTTTTGGTTACACAGGTCAAGTTCAGCGTGCGTGCGCGTTACCAGCTGGTCGCTGCCAATGCCCTGCGACCGCAACGCCCGCACGATGGCACTGCCCACCATGCCGTTGTGGCCCGCGACGAATATCATAAAAATTGTCGATTCAAAGCAGTCTCCTGTACCTCTTGCGGCGCTGGCCTGTGCTGTGCTGTGCTGTGCAATTCCCGATGTGTCAGTTCACCAATTGGGAAGTTGAGCATCGGCAAGACGAGCGCCTGCAGCGTCTTTTTTAGACAGTTGCGGCGCTGCATCACCAGGCCAATCAATTCCAATGGTGGGATCGTTCCACGCAATGCACTGTTCAAATTCGGGTGCGTAATAGTCAGTGGTTTTGTATAAAAAGTCTGCGCTGGCACTGGTAACCAAAAAGCCATGGGCAAACCCCGGCGGCACCCACAGCTGGCGCTGGTTGTCTTCTGAAAGCTCCACCCCAACCCATTGGCCAAAGTGGGGTGATGTGCGGCGAATATCAACCGCGACATCAAAAACCGAGCCCCGCACCACCCGAACCAACTTGCCCTGCAATTGTTGGCTTTGGTAGTGCAGACCCCGCAACACGCCAAGGGCTGAGCGACTGTGGTTGTCTTGAACGAAGTTAACCTCAAGGCCGGTGGTCTCATTGAAAGCGCGCTGGTTGAAACTTTCGAAGAAAAAGCCCCGTGAATCGCCGAAGATCTTGGGTTCGATGATCAGCACACCCGGAATTGAAGTCGCTACAACGTTCACGGTGTCCGGCCTTCGGACAGCAAGCGCTTTAAATACTGCCCATAGCCGGTTTTAATCAAAGGATCGGCCAGGCGGTCCATTTGTTCGCTGTCGATAAAACCGTTGCGCCAGGCAATTTCTTCCAGGCAGGCGATCTTCAGGCCCTGCCTGCGTTCCAAGGTTGCAATGAATTGGCTGGCTTCCAGCAGGCTGTCATGAGTTCCCGTGTCCAGCCAAGCATAGCCACGTTGCAAGATTTGAACGTTAAGCCGCTTCATGTCCAGGTAGGCTTGATTCACAGCTGTGATTTCAAATTCACCGCGCGCGCTGCGCTTGATGTCTTTGGCGATGTCCACCACTTGGCTGTCGTAATAGTAAAGGCCGGTGACCGCGAAATTACTTTTGGGCTTGAGGGGCTTTTCTTCAATGCTGCTGGCTTGGCCTGACGTGTTGAAAGCCACCACTCCATAGCGTTCGGGGTCCTGCACGTGGTAGGCGAACACGGTCGCGCCATGCTCCCGGGCGTCCGCCCGGGTCAACAAGGGCGCAAAGTCATGCCCATAGAAAATGTTGTCGCCCAAAATCAGGGCGCTGGGTTTGCCATCGACAAACTTTTCACCAATGGTGTAGGCCTGGGCCAAGCCGTCCGGGCTGGGTTGCACCGCGTATTGCAGGCTGATGCCCCATTGGCTGCCGTCGCCCAGCAACTGTTGGAACCGGGGCGTGTCTTGCGGTGTGCTGATGATCAGAATATCGCGCATGCCACCCAGCATCAGCGTACTCAAAGGGTAATAGATCATGGGCTTGTCGTACACCGGCAGCAGTTGCTTGCTCATGGCCAGTGTTGCCGGGTGCAGTCGGGTGCCTGAGCCGCCTGCCAGGAGGATGCCCTTTCGCTTTTCAGGGCCAAGTGGATTCAAAGGAGTGGACGCGCTCATG
>JANNCN010000151.1:0-34172 GCA_031386665.1 Rhodoferax sp.
GACAGCGACTGCATGTAGTCTTGCTGCACCATCAGCTCGTCCCACACGGGCGCCGGGGTGCGGGGCAGCAAGGCGCGGCGGCGTTCGTCGCTCGCTTCTTGGGGCGTCCACCAGGCTTTGAGGACGGCTTCGCTCAGGCCGTTGATCAGGCCGTCCAGCGCGGCACCACCGTCGTCTGACTGGTTGCACAGCAGCACCATGTCGCAACCCGCGTTCAGCGCGGCCACGGCGGCTTGGGTGTAGCTCACTTCTTGGCCATCCACCAGGCGGGCACCTGCCATGGACAGGTCGTCGCTGAAAATCGCGCCGCCAAAACCCAATTGACCGCGCAAAATGTCATTCAACCATTTTGATGAAAAACCGGCGGGGCGAGAATCGACCTTGGGGTAGATGACGTGGGCGGGCATGTCGCTGGCCAGCGTGGTGCCAAGCCAGCCGTAGGGCGCAGCGTCGTCGGCCAAAATGGCTTTGAGGCTGCGTTTGTCGACCGGAATTTCAAGGTGCGAGTCGGCCCGTACAAAGCCATGCCCCGGAAAGTGTTTGCCACAATTGGCCATGCCGCTTAACTGCAAGCCGTGCATCAGGCTTTTGGCCAGCAGGCTGACGACGCGCGGGTCGCGGCCCAAGGAACGGTCGCCAATGACGCTGCTCTCGCCAAAATCAAGGTCCAAAACCGGGGTGAAGCTCAAATCGACCCCGCAGGCTCGCAGCTCTGCGCCCAGCACGTAGCCGCAGGCGGTGGCGGCGTTGGTGGCTTTCATGGCACCGCTGCCCTGCCCAGCTTTGCCGTCATTGGCCCACATGTGCCCTAAAGCGCGCATGGGCGGCAGGTGAGTGAAACCATCGGTTTTAAAGCGCTGCACGCGGCCGCCTTCGTGGTCGACGCAAATCAGCAAATCGCTGCGCACGCCTTTGATTTCGGCACACAGGGCGCTGAGCTGGGCACGATCCGTCCAATTACGGGCAAACAGAATCATGCCGCCAACCAGCGGGTGCTTCAGGCGCTGGCGGTCGGTTTTGGTAAGGCTTAGGCCTGCAACGTCGATGATGAGGGGGGCGGATTGGGTCATAGGCGCTTTCTGTTGAATTTGAGTTGGATTTGAAACGATTTGAATTGATTTGAACTCAATTCAATTGACTGAAGTTGAATCGACCAAATGCTATATTATTTATAGCAAACTATACAAATTATTCGGGAGCTAGAGGCCAATATTGTTAATATTTCGCCGACTTTTTCTTGTTTTAACAAAAAAAGAACCTGCAGGTTCTTTTTTACCAAAATCAAGGCTTTTCGACCACACAGAAGCTTGCCGCGTAATCGCTTTCATCAGTCACAGTGATGTGGGCGATTAAGCCTTGGGACTCGAACCACTCTTTGAGTTTGCCATGCAAAACCAAGGTGGGTTTGCCGGACTGCGGGTGGCCGCGCCCGAATTTGGCAATTTCGCACGAGCGCCAAGTCATGGGCATGGTCATGCCTAGGCCAATGGCTTTGCTGAAGGCCTCTTTGGCGCTGAACCGCGTGGCCAAGTAGCGCACACCGCGCTCGGGCCAGCGCACGCTGCGTTCGCGCCAGGTGATGAGTTCGCCTTCGCTCAAAATTTTTTCAGCAAACCTGTCGCCGTGGCGCGCTAGGCTGTCGCGGATTCGGCGAATGTCGCAGATGTCGGTGCCGATGCCAAAAATCACAGCGTGCCTGCATCAATGCAGTCCAAATACGCCCTGACAGTGGCGGCGTAACCCAATTCCAGGGCGTCGGCCATCAAGGCGTGGCCGATGGAGACTTCATGCACACCCGGCACATCGCGAATGAAGGCGCTCAGGTTGTTGCGGTTCAGGTCGTGCCCTGCGTTGATGCCGAGTCCTGCCAGTGTGGCGGCCCGGGCGGCGGTGGCGAATCGCTCGGTTTGGGCGGCGATGTGCGGGGTGCCCCACGCGGCGGCAAAGGGCTCGGTGTACAGCTCAACCCGGTCAGCCCCGATGGCTTTGGCCAAGGGCATGGCAGCGGGGTCGGCGTCAATGAAGAGGCTCACCCGAACGCCCAGGCGTTGCGCTTCAGCAATCAAGGGGCGCAAGGTGTCGGCGTCGCGAGCCAACTCCCAGCCATGGTCGCTGGTGGGCTGGCTTTCGGAATCTGGCACGAAGGTGCATTGGTGCGGTTTGAATTGCCGCACAAAGTCCATCAGGTTCTGGTGCGGATTGCCTTCGATGTTGAACTCGCGGTCGGGCCAGGCTTGCATCAGCGCCGCCAAATCGGCCACATCGTGCGCGCGGATGTGGCGCTCGTCCGGGCGGGGGTGCACGGTGATGCCCGCAGCACCCGCCTGCAAGCAAATTTCAGCCGCCCGCACAACGCTAGGAAACGGCAAATTGCGCCGATTGCGCACTTGAGCGACCAAGTTGACGTTGACGGACAGCTTGGTTTTGAACGGGGTCAGTAGCGTTGGCATGGGATTGAGCTAGGGCGCGATTGTGGGCGCGAATGTGGGCGTCGGTTTAGGCGTAGAAAAGGCGGTCATCCAAGGTTTTGAAGATCCAGCATCACCTGGCGGGTGCGCAGAGTTTTGACACCGCAATGGTAATTCAGCAAGGTTCGCAATTGGGGTTTCAGCTCGCTCATCACGTTGGAGCAGGCGCGCAGCGTGGCGGTGAAAGGGGCGGCATCGGCCAAAGAGGTTTGCAATTCAAGCCACTGGGTGCCCGTCAGGCTGGCGCTATCGGCGTCACTGGTTTGGCGCAAACCGCCTTCGGGCACCAAGCTGTAGCTGGCAGCGGCATTCAGGCGGCCCAAGGTCATGGTTTGTGCGTCCAGCAGGGGCAGAAGGCCAATTTCACGCAGCAACAAGAGCTCAAACGCACGCAATGCGGCTTGCAACACCTCACCGTGATCGGACGCTATGACCGCGACCACGCTGGCGTACACATCAAACAGGCGCGGATGCGGGTCGTCGCGGGCCAGCAGGTTCAGCAGCAGTTCATTGAGGTAGTAGCCCGACATCAGCGCATCACCCGTTGGCATGACGTGCCCGCCCATCCATTCAGCACTTTTCAGGGTGCGAATTTCGGCGTCGCCTCCATAGGCCACATGCAGGGGCTGCAAGGGCAGCAAAATTGGACGAAAGTTGGAACTGGGCTTTTTGGCGCCCTTGGCCACCAAGGCAATGCGTCCGTGGTGGCGGGTGAAAACTTCGAGAATCAGGCTGGACTCGCTCCAGTCATAGCGGTGCAGAACGTAAGCGGGCTCTTCAGAAATGCGGTGGGTAGCCACAGGTCTTTAGATCACTCATACCCGAAGCTGCGGACGCGGGCCTCGTCATCGGCCCAGCCAGATCGCACCTTGACCCACATTTCGATGAACACCTTGGCGTCCAGCAGCTTCTCAAGCTCAACCCGGGTTTCGGTGCCAATGCGTTTGATGCGCTCGCCCTTGTCGCCAATCACCATGGCTTTGTGGGTGTCGCGCTCCACCACGATGGTGGCGGCGATTTTGAGCAGGCGTTTTTGCTTGCCTCGGCCAGCTTCTTCCTCAAACTTGTCAATGATGACGGTGGAGGTGTAGGGCAGCTCATCGCCCGTCAGGCGAAACAGCTTTTCGCGCACAGTTTCACTGGCCAAAAATTTCTCGCTGCGGTCGGTCAGTTCATCCTCGGCATACCGCCAGGCTTGCTCAGGCAGGTACTTTTCGCAAATGTTGAGCATGCGCTCAATGTCTTTGGCGTTTTTGGCCGACATAGGCACAAACTCGGCAAAGGCATGACGCTGCTGCATCTCCTGCAGCCACGGCGCAATGTCAGCCCGGCGCGTCACTTGGTCAAGCTTGTTGGCCACCAGCAAAGTGGGAATGTCTTTGCCCAGAATTGCCAACACTTTGGCATCGGCCTGGTTAAATCGCCCGGCTTCGACCACGAACAAAATCAAATCAACATCACCCACCGCGCCCTTCACCGTTTTGTTCAGCGAGCGGTTCAGCGCGTTGTCATGGCGGGTCTGAAAACCTGGGGTATCCACGAACACAAATTGGGTCCCGCCCACGGTGTGCATGCCCGTGATGCGGTGGCGCGTAGTTTGCGCCTTGCGCGAGGTGATGCTGATTTTTTGCCCCACCAGGGCGTTGAGCAAGGTTGACTTGCCCACATTGGGCTTGCCCACAATGGCGATCAAGCCACAGCGCTGCCCGGCCACGGCTTCTGCAGACGGCCCCGCCGATTTGGTTTGCTTCAGCATGCCAGAGATCATGCTGTCCAGATCTTGCTGCACCTCGTCGTTAGGCGACACGGCTTTGGACGGCGCGTTTTTAGAAAGCGCAGGTTTGGCGGGGCGCTTC
The DNA here is from genome assembly GCA_031386665.1 of Rhodoferax sp. Classification (GTDB taxonomy): domain Bacteria; phylum Pseudomonadota; class Gammaproteobacteria; order Burkholderiales; family Burkholderiaceae_C; genus JANYCG01. Next base: position 4,325 of record JANNCN010000151.1, read on the forward strand.
TTTGGAGTCACGGCCGGGGCGGGCTGGACTCCCTGGGGAGTTTTATCGAGAACTTTAGAGGGGGCTTTGGAAGTCATGGTTTACCTTTGGCGCGCAATGTTTGAAGCATGGCGGTCGCGGCCGCTTGCTCACCGGCCCGGCGCGAGCCGCCTATTCCGCGCTCTGACAGACCCAGTTCAATAATTTCGCATTCCACATCAAAGGTTTGTTTATGGGCCGCGCCCAAAGTGCCCACCACGCGGTACAGCGGCAGTTTCATTCGGCGGCCCTGCAACACTTCTTGCAATTCAGTTTTGGCGTCTTTGCCAATGGCGTCCATGCCGGGATTGATTTCGACCGCCTTAAAGAGCCGATGAACCAGCTGTTGTGCCACCAGAAATCCGCCGTCCAGGTAGACCGCACCAATGATGGCTTCCAGGGCATCGGCCAGGATGGACGCGCGTTTTTGGCCGCCCGAGCGCATTTCGCCCTCGCCCAGGCGAATCACATCAGGCAGTCCCAACTCAACCGCCAGTTGGTGCAACGTGTCTTGCTTGACCAGATTGGCCCGCACGCGAGACAAATCGCCTTCTGGCAGGGCTTTGAGGCGCTCATAGAGCAAATCCGAGACCATCAGCCCCAAAACCGAGTCACCTAAAAACTCAAGGCGCTCGTTGTGGTCGCTGGAAAAACTGCGGTGGGTTAGCGCCTGAGACAGCAGGGAATCGTTGGCAAACGTGTGTTGCAATCGCGCCTGCAAGGCAAGAAGCGCGTCACTCACGCGTCAAAACGGAGGACTTGCAGCTCATTTGGACCGGCCCGCGTACTTCAGCGTCAAGAAAGCCGGGCCAAACAGCGGAATTTCGCGCTGGTAGGCGAAGGTCACGACGGTTTTGTCGCCTTCTTTGGTCACTTCAATGTCCTTGCCTGAGATCGCTTTGAAGTCATCGACCGCCGCTTGCCTGTCAAACAGGCTGCGCACCTCTGCGACCGTGCTGCCCGCGCTGGCTTTGCTGGCGGCTTTGGAGATACTTTGAAATTCCAGAAAAGTGGGGAACACCTGCGCCGCCACGACGCCAATCATGGCGAGCATGCCACCCACCACAAGCAGGCCCAAAAAAGACACGCCACGTTGTTTGGATTTAGACAGACTGTTCATATATTTTCCCTTTCTTGTCCAGGCTCGATCATGCGACAAATCAGTCGAAAGAACCGATTCTTTTGAGGTTACTGAAATTCATCCACACAAAAAATGCCCGCCCAACGATGTTTTTATCAGGGACAAAACCCCAATAACGCGAGTCCAGCGAATTGTCGCGGTTGTCGCCCATCATGAAGTAGTGGCCTTCGGGCACCTTGCAGGCCATTCCATCGACACTGTAACGGCAATTTTGCCGATTCGGAAAGTCCATCACCTCGGCTTCTGAAATTGCGCCGCGACGGGCGTCGTCATTCAGCAAGCGGTGCTTCACGTCGCCCAATTTTTCCTCAAACTGCGGGAAGTAGCGGGTCACATCGGCATCAAAAAACTCCGGTACCTGGTTGGTTTCAACCGCTTTGCCGTTGATCGTCAGGCGCTTGTTGGCGTAGGCAATTTCGTCGCCCGGCAAACCCACCACCCGCTTGATGTAGTCCACACTGGGTTTGGGTGGGTACCTGAACACCATGACATCGCCGCGCTGGGGCTTGCTACCTTCGGTCACTTTCAGGTTGAGCACTGGCAGGCGCAGCCCATAATGAAATTTATTAACCAGAATCAAATCGCCCACCCAGAGCGTGGGAATCATTGAGCCTGACGGAATTTTGAAAGGCTCAAACAAGAACGACCGGAGGATGAACACCGCAATGATCACTGGAAAGAGCCCTGCCGTCCAATCAAGCCACCAAGGCTGCTCAAGAATTCGGCTTTTGGCTTCAGCGACATCGCCGTCCACCTGGCTGATGCCCATGTTGTTCAAGTTAGTGCGGCGGGCGGCTGCATCGGTCTCCAGCGTTGCCGCTGCGGCTTGGCGTTGCGGCAAAAAATAAAAACGCTCAGCCATCCAGTAAATGCCTGTGACCAAGGTCGCCAAAAACAGCAAGAGGGCAAAGTTGCCTTCAACCACGCCAAAATACCACGCGGCGGCGTAGCCACCAAAAGCGGCCAACACCAGAGAGGTCAAGACTTGCATCAGTCCTCCACCTGCAAAATCGCCAAAAATGCCTCTTGCGGAACCTCAACCGAACCAATCTGTTTCATGCGTTTTTTACCCTCTTTCTGCCTGTCCAGGAGTTTGCGTTTGCGAGAAATATCACCACCGTAGCACTTGGCAATCACGTTTTTTCGCAAAGCTTTGATTGTCTCACGCGCAATGATATTGGCCCCAATGGCCGCCTGAATCGCAACGTCAAACATCTGGCGCGAAATGATCTCTCGCATTTTGGCCACCACCGCCCGCCCGCGGTACTGAGACTGCGAACGGTGAACAATGATGCTCAAGGCGTCAACTTTTTCGCTGTTGAGCAAAATATCGACCTTCACCACATCGGCGGCGCGGTACTCTTTGAATTCATAGTCCATTGATGCATAGCCGCGCGACACGCTTTTGAGCTTGTCAAAAAAGTCCAGAACAATCTCGGCCAGCGGCATTTCGTACGTCAGCATGACTTGGCGGCCGTGGTAGGCCATGTTCATCTGCACACCACGTTTTTGGTTCGCGAGAGTCATGACCGAACCAACATATTCTTGCGGCATGTACAGGTGAACCGTCACGATAGGCTCACGAATCTCATCCATGCGGCCCTGGTCAGGCATTTTGGACGGGTTCTCGACCATCCTCACCGCGCCATCCACCGCAACAACCTGGTAGACCACGCTGGGCGCGGTGGTGATCAGGTCTTGGTCAAATTCGCGTTCCAAGCGTTCTTGCACGATCTCCATGTGCAGCAGGCCCAAAAACCCGCACCTGAAACCAAAACCCAGCGCCTGGCTGACTTCAGGTTCATAATGCAATGACGAATCGTTGAGCTTGAGCTTTTCAAGGCTGTCACGCAGGCCCTCGTACTGGTTTGCTTCTGTCGGGTACAAACCGGCAAACACTTGGGGCTGAATTTCCTTGAAGCCTGGCAAGGCCTGCGTTGCCGTGAAGGCCGCGCCACCCGTACCGGGTTTGATCAAGGTCACGGTGTCACCGACCTTGGCGGCTTGGAGTTCGCGAATGCCGGCAATGATGTACCCGACCTCGCCTGCCTCCAAAGAATTGCGGGATTCATTGGCCGGCGTGAAAACACCCAGGCTGTCAGCGTTGTAAGTGGTGCCGGTTGCCATCATCTTGATGCGCTCGCCTTTGCCCAGGCGGCCATCGACCACGCGAACCAGCATGACCACGCCAACATAGTTATCGAACCAGCTGTCGACAATCATGGCGCGCAAGGGGCCATTGGGGTCACCCTTGGGTGGCGGAATTCTCTCGACAATGGCTTCCAGAATTTCTTCAATGCCCAAGCCCGTTTTGGCCGAGCAAGGAATGGCCAGCGTCGCGTCAATTCCAATCACGTCCTCAATCTCAAGGCGCGCGTTGTCCGGGTCGGCGTTGGGCAGGTCCATTTTGTTGAGCACAGGCACCACTTCAACACCCAACTCTAAAGCGGTGTAGCAATTGGCGACGGTCTGCGCTTCAACGCCTTGACTTGCATCGACAACCAGCAAAGCGCCTTCGCATGCAGACAGAGAACGCGACACTTCATAAGAGAAGTCAACATGCCCTGGCGTGTCAATCAAATTGAGGTTGTAAATCGCGCCATTTTTGGCCTTGTAATGCAGCGCTGCAGTCTGTGCCTTGATGGTTATCCCACGCTCTTTTTCAATATCCATTGAGTCAAGAACCTGGGCCTGCATCTCGCGCTCTTGCAGTCCACCGCAGCGTTGGATCAAACGATCTGCAAGCGTAGATTTACCGTGGTCAATGTGCGCAATGATGGAAAAATTTCTGATGTGATTCATCAACGAAAGGCTTCAAGTGATTGAATTAGAAAGGAAGGGACAAGAAAAAAGGGCGCGTCGTGAAACGGCGCGCCCTGAACCAACAATCTTTGGCAACTGCGAAGGTTGGAAGTTCATTGTAGGCAGAAAGCCCCACATTTGCAGCCCCGGTTGGCCCCAAGTCAGGTCGTTGCAGCATCGCAACACGATTTTTATGCACAGCTTATCCACAAAATTAGTTTACAACGCTTGGACAACATGTGGGTGATCTGTGGATCGACTGTGGGGCGATCAAAATCATCTCATATTGTGGTTTTTGGCGTTGTTGATATGCCTGTAAATCACGTCTACGGCACTCCATTCTAACCAAATTAGTAATTGTCGGATTTAAATGTTAGTGATCACAAACATATTTCAACAAAAATGATTTTGAAAAATATTTTTTAAGATCGTTTTTTGACCCCGAATTCAGACAAAAGCCCCCAATCCTGACGCAGGATTGGGGGCTTGGCGGCCAAATTGAAATCAGCGGGCCGGTCGTATCAAGGCGTATTGCGCCCATTCACCCCGCCGAAACAGGACGTTGACAGGCTTAGATTTGTCAATTTTTGTCAGGGTTGCTTCGAAGTCTTTCACGCTCAAAATTTCGGCGTTGGCAATGGCCACGATAACGTCACCTTCACGCAAGCCCGCCCGGGCGCTAGCCTCTGTAGCTGTATCGACCTTTACACCACCTTTGACCTTAAGCTCCTTCTTTTGCACCTCTGTCAGCTCGCTAACCCCCAGACCCAACACCGTGGCAGCCGTTGAAGCTTTGGGCTTCTCTTCGCGATCGGGCGTCTTCTTGGCCACCTTGTCGGGTTCAACCTCGCCAATCACCACACTCAAGTCTTTGGTCGTGCCCCGACGAAAAACGGTCAGGACGCTTTTTGAGCCTGGCTTCACGCTGCCCACCAAGCGCGGCAAGTCGCTGGATTTCTCAATCACTTTGCCTTCGAATTTGGTGATGATGTCGCCCGCCTCAACGCCAGCCTTTTCAGCCGGAGAGCCAACTTCAACCCCACGAACCAAAGCACCCACAGCCTTGCCAAGGCCAATCGATTCGGCAATGTCTTTGGTGACCTGGTCAATAGACACGCCGATTCGACCTCGTGACACGCGCCCGGTAGCGCGCAACTGATCACTCACGCGCACCGCTTCGTCCATCGGAATGGCAAACGAAATGCCCATGAATCCGCCGGATCGGGAATAAATTTGGCTGTTGATGCCCACCACTTCACCCCGCATGTTGATGAGCGGGCCGCCTGAATTACCGGGGTTAATGGCAACGTCTGTCTGGATAAACGGCAAATAGTCGCCCGTGTCGCGCTGCTTGGCACTCACAATGCCCGCGGTCACGGTGTTTTCCAAGCCAAAGGGCGAGCCAATCGCCATAACCCATTCACCAACTTTCAAGCGGCTCACATCGCCAGTCTTAACCGCGGGCAAGCCAATGGCCTCAATTTTGACAACCGCCACATCACTGCGTTTGTCAAAGCCGATGATCTTGGCTTTGAACTCCCGTTTGTCTGTCAAGGTGACCAAAACTTCATCTGCACCGTCAACCACGTGGGCATTGGTCATGACGAATCCATCAGACGTCAATATGAACCCTGAGCCAACGCCTTTGGGTTGCTCTTCTTCTTGGGGTTGAGGTCTGTTAGGTCGCGGCGCTTGCCTGGGCATGTTGGGTATGGGCACGCCGAAACGTCGAAAAAACTCAAGCATCTCTTCTTCATTGCCGCCTCCCAGGCCGGGTACACCAGTGCGCGGCACCGCTTTTTCCAAAGTTCGAATGTTGACCACCGAAGGACCCACCTGCTCAACCAGATCGGTGAAATCTGGCAAGGTTCGATTTTGGGCGTGGCTTGGGCTCGCCGGGAACAGCAATGCTGCTCCAGACAAAGCGACAACGCCAAAAAAAGACATCAATTTTCTGGAAACCGCTGAATACATCATCGACCTTTCAATGAAAAATCTTAAACACAAATCTGATTGCAACGCTGACAGGACTTTGAATCACTCCAGCTTGCTTGGTTCAAAAACGACCTGCTCGAAACACAAAAAAATGGCATTACTGCGCAAGATTGAGGCCTATTTTTTTCGTTCAAGCCCCTGCGCAAAACTTGCCAGCGTTTGCAAGGGCACTTCGCCCAGAACGGTCAACCACCAATCGCCAACTTTGTCGCCTGACTTGTCTGCCGACTTGTCACCCGGCCGTTCGACCAACCTGCGCGTCAGGGAATGCGTGGCCCCGGTTGCGTTCTGACCTTCCTGAAGATGTTTCAGGCGATCAAAATTTTCAACAAAAAGTGAAACCGAAGCCAGCCCATCGGAAAATATCCATTGCATTGAACTTTCAGACCCAGGTGCAGTGGCGTCTGCTTTGGCGGTGTTTCTTTTAAAGCAGCTGACTGGCTTGAATCCTGCCACTGGATTCTTCAAAATCCAGCCTTCAGACAGGGCCGTGGTCTTGATTTGGTCTGGCCGCACAACTTTGTAGCCTTCAAGCCTAGTCATCAGCTGGGTCAACTTGCCCATGCTCACTGGCGCATCGAAATGCAATTCAGAATAAGCCGCTTGCTCTAGGACACGCCCATCGACATCCAGGGTTTGCAGTTTGACCACCAAACCTGATTTTTTCTCGCTCCAAACGCGGTAGCCAAACCGAAGGGCGTCTTTGGGCTGCAACAAGACGACGTCAGTCTCAAAACCTGCAACCCTGTCAACTCCGCCCTGACGGGCGGAATAGAACTGCTCTAAGCCTGGCTGGTTTGTTTTAAGCAGGTTAGGAAACACGCCTAGCGATTCGCGTTTCTCGGAAATGGCGGTTTTGCTGTCAGCAAGGAAAGTTACGACCTCGTCGTTGCGCCGAATCGTGGAGCGTGGCGCACCCGTGAGCGCCTCAACCCGTTCCATTTGCTGTTCACCATCGCAAACATGCCAAATTCGGGAACTTGACATACTGCTGCTGGACGAAACAACAAAGGTTCCGACATAGGTTCGTTTGCGTGAACCTTCGTGCATTCGAACCAGCCACTCAGAAATTCCACGTTCAGGCAGTTTGGAATCGGCACTGACCGGAGGATTCGCCGTGGTATTCGCTGTGCCCGCCGATGGTTGCGAAACTGTGCTTTGCGCAAACAGTACATTGGGCGAAAGAAGCCACAACGACACACCCAGAAGCAGCCTTACCTGCCCCCAACTCAACTTGAACCCTGGCGCTCGACTGAATCCACTGCACAAGTCGAGCGTCAGCGCTTGCCGTTTAGAAAAGTGCATGTCAAAAGTCATTACAAGGTCTCATTGCAGGTCTATTGCCGACCAGCCCCTTCGAACGTGGCGTTTCGCAAAAAACCTGTCGGCATTTGCAATGCCGAGGATCCACCAAACTGGCGATGTGCAGCAAGCAAAGCATCCAGATTCGGATCCCGAATCATCACGCCATTCGCAGCTGCGCCCGTCACGGCGACAGGCTGCGTGACAGCCGCAAGGGAACCGCCCTTTTGGGTGACATTGGTTGATCCAGGCACAACGCCTGGCGCTGGCGAACTGGCCATTTGGGGTGATTTGCTTGCAGAGTCCAAGTTGTCAAAACTCAGCAGCGCGCTCCAACCAATGGCCGCCACAGCAGCCATCGACGCACAACCCGCCAGAACTTTCCACTTGAATCCAGATTCATTGGCGCTGGCCTGATTCACATACTTGCTGGTTTCAAAAGCTGGAACGTGGTTGATCGACAAATCAGGAGTCGCCTTTGGCAAGGCCAGAACCCCAGCGGCACTTTCTTTTGCCAAACGGACTTGAAAGCGGGAAACAAACCCAGCATCCTCCAAAACACGATCAGACAACTCTGTGGCCCGCAAAACGTCACCAACGACATGGTAGGTGTGCCAAACGCTACGGGCATTGCTGTCACTATTCAGACGCTCAACCGTTTGGGCAAACTCTTTTCCGCGCAACTGCCCATCAGCCAGAGCACTGACAACTTCAAAACCGGTTTCTGAATCGGACTTCATTTTTTTTACCTCTTAACGACCTGATTCACTTCACAAAATCAAGCCACAAAACTTCGGCTTCACGCCCTTTGGCTACCAACGCTTGCCAGCCTGATTTTCAAGCATGGGCTTCACCTTGAGAGAAATGGCTTCCCTAGCCCGAAAAATACGCGACCTGACAGTGCCAATGGGGCAGTTCATCACCACAGCAATTTCCTCATAACTTAGGCCTTCGATTTCTCGCAGCGTGACGGCTTGTCGCAGGTCTGGCGGCAATGCTGCCAACGCTGAATTGACCATGGCGGCGATTTCTTTGGCCGCAAACACTGATTCGGGCGTTTCATCCCCGATTGGTTCGTTTTTTGGCGCTTTAGTTTCATCCTCGTCATCTTGTCTGAAAAAACTTTCAGACACGGTGGGATCGCGTTTGAGCTCCATCAGCGCTTTTTTTGCCGTATTCACAGCGATGCGGTACAGCCATGTGTAAAACTGCGCATCCCCCCGAAACTGGTGCAAAGCCTTAAAGGCCCGGATGAACGTGTCTTGGGCAATGTCTTCCACCAAATCCACGTCGCGCACCATGCGACCAATCAGGCGCTGAATACGGCGCTGGTATTTGATGACCAGCAATTCAAACGCCTTGTGATCACCCGCAACAGTTCGCTCGACCAGCATGAAGTCGCTGTCTGCCGTAATTGTCTCGTCGATAGGCGGGGGCGGGGGGGACATTGACGTCAACGGCTCAGGCGCCGAACAGCACGGGCAATTTTGGGCTCGGCAACGTCACCTGGAAGGGGTGCCGCCGCGTAAAGAGCGCAACGCAAGCCGTGCCAGGCTTTGACTGCCCGGGCCCTGTCCGCCCAAAGCCAGCTCCTTTTTGCCCCGTCAATTTGAAGGCTTAACAGCATGAAAACTTGAAAATCGAAATGAACAGTTGGTGTGCATGGGCGCTCTGACCCAAGCGCGGTGGATGGCATAGCAGGCCCAAACCACCACGCTTTGCCATCCCAACGCAGCAAACCCTGAGTGCTTTGGCTCGCCGCCCATAGAGCGGTCGTCAAAGACAAAGTGATCGCTGCCAAGACAACAACGTTGCGCCAATCACTGGGGACGGCGAGCTTCAGCCAAACGGTGCAAACAACGGCGCCAAGTAGCCAGACAACACCCAGAAAATAAAGTTTGAAACTGGAACGCCCAACGGCAAAACTACAGGCAGGGGCACACTTCATAAGATCAGAACGTCAGTGAAAACCAACGCCCTAAACTACCTTGAAAACCAGTGTTCCGTTGGTCCCACCAAAGCCAAAATTGTTTTTGACGGCAACATCAATCTTCATGTCTCTGGCAGTGTTGGCACAGTAGTCCAGATCGCATTCAGGATCTTGATTGAAGATATTGATGGTCGGTGGCGATTTTTGATGGTGAAGCGCCAAAACGGTGAACACTGATTCAATTCCCCCCGCGCCGCCCAAGAGGTGGCCGGTCATGGATTTGGTGGAATTCACTACCAAACGCTTGGCTGCATCGCCAAATGCCGCTTTGATGGCATTGGTCTCATTGATGTCGCCCAAAGGCGTTGAAGTGCCGTGGGCATTGAGGTAGTTGACACTGTCCGCGTTGACACCTGCATTGCGCAAAGCCGACTGCATCGCCCGCCGTGGGCCGTCCATGCTGGGTGCGGTCATGTGGCCGGCATCCGCGCTCATGCCAAAACCCGCCAATTCCGCGTAAATTTTGGCACCCCGCGCCTTGGCATGCTCATATTCTTCCAGAACCATCATGCCAGCGCCTTCGCCCAAGACAAAACCGTCGCGGTCTTTGTCCCACGGACGGCTGGCAGTTTTGGGGTCGTCGTTGCGGGTTGACAGCGCACGCATTGCGGCAAATCCGCCGATACCCAAAGGTGACACCGTGGACTCGGCACCGCCAGCCACCATCACGTCAGCGTCACCGTATTCAATCATTCGGCCAGCGTCGCCGATGCAATGCAATCCCGTTGTGCAGGCTGTTGCGATGGCAATGTTGGGGCCTTTGAATCCATATTTCATGGACACGTGGCCCGCGATCATATTGACGATGGAGCCCGGAACGAAAAACGGTGTGATGCGACGCGGGCCACGGTTGACCAGTTCTGTGTGGGTTGCCTCAATCAACGGCAAGCCGCCAATGCCAGAGCCGATCACACAGCCCATACGCACTGCTTGTTCTTCACGCAATGAGTCACCAGTTGGCAAACCTGAATCAACCACAGCCTGGCAGGCAGCCGCCAGCCCAAGGTGGATGAAGCGATCCATGTGGCGCGCTTCTTTTTCAGGAATGTAGTCGGCAATATTGAAGCCCTTGACCTCGCCTGCGAATTTGCAAGCGAAATTACTGGCGTCAAATCCAGTGATCATGTCAATACCGGACTGTCCCGCCAAGAGCGCCGACCACGATTCGGCAACTGAGTTGCCTACTGGGCTGACGCATCCCAAACCGGTGACCACAACACGACGACGCGTCATACTTTATGTACCCAGATCAAAGGGCGTTGAATGCCTTGAATAATCAATCAAGCCTTCTTGTGGCTGGTGGCGTAATCCACGGCGTTTTGGACGGTGGTGATCTTCTCGGCATCTTCGTCAGGAATTTCAATGCCAAACTCGTCTTCAAGAGCCATAACCAACTCGACGGTGTCGAGCGAATCAGCTCCCAAATCTGCCACAAAGGACTTTTCGCCAGAGACTTGCGACTCTTCAACACCAAGTTGTTCGGCAATGATTTTTTTAACGCGTGCTTCAATATCGCTCATGAGATCCCTCGAAGGGTTGTAAAAGAATCCGTGATTTTAGCCGCGCAAAGAACAACTTCCCTATCCGCAACTGCCGAACGGACAAATCGGCCCAACTTTCACATCCAGTTTTACATGTACATGCCACCGTTGACGTGCAGTTCCTGTCCTGTGATGTAGCTTGCCTGGGGCGACGCTAAAAACGCCACGGCATGGGCAACATCGGCTGGTTTGCCCAAATGGCCCAAGGGAATTTGCGCCAGAAGCGTCTGCTGCTGAATGTCGGTGAGGCCGGACGTCATGTCCGTTTCAATGAACCCTGGCGCAATGCAATTGACCGTGATGTTGCGTGAGCCCAACTCGCGGGCCAGCGCACGCGTCATGCCCGCGACACCTGCCTTGGCCGCTGCGTAGTTGGCCTGACCCGGGTTGCCAGACGCCCCCACCACTGAGGTGATACTGAGAATTCGCCCATAGCGCTGCTTCATCATGGTGCGCATCACGGCGCGGCTCAGGCGAAACACGCCTTTGAGATTGGTGTCGATAACAGCATCCCAATCGTCGTCCTTCATGCGCATGGCCAGGTTGTCGCGGGTGATGCCAGCGTTATTCACCAGCACCTGCAACCCGCCGTGCTCTTTAATCAAAGCATCCACTAAGCTCTCAGCGGCAGCGGCATCAGTCACATTCAGCTTTTTGCCGACGCAGCCCGGAAAATCAACCAGCGCCGCGCTGATTTTGGCGGCTCCATCGTCTGTGGTCGCGGTTCCAATAACTTTCAAACCCTTTCGTGCAAGCTCAAGCGCGATGCAGGCACCGATGCCCCTGGAGGCTCCCGTCACGAGTGCGACTTGCCCAGCAAATTGAATATCGCTCATGCAGCGACTCCGGTCAGGTGATTTTTAACCTCGGCCATACTTTGCGGGTCAAACAGGGGCAAACCCGTCATGGCGGGGTCAATTCGCTTGACCAAACCTGCCAGCACCTTGCCAGGCCCGCACTCGATCACAGTCAAAATTGAGCGTGCCTGAATCGCTTTGACGCATTCGACCCACCGAACCGGCCCAAAAGCCTGTCGGTACAGGGCATCGCGGATGCGCTCTGGGTCCACTTCAAACGCCACATCAATATTATTGACCAAGGGAATCTGCGGAACTTCAAAGTGGGTCGAAGCCAATTTGGCGCGCAAGGTGTCAGCGGCCGGCTTCATCAGACTGGAATGAAACGGTGCAGAAACCGGCAGGGGCAGCGCTCTTTTGGCCCCATTGGCTTTAAGCAACACACAGGCCTGCTCCACTGCGGCTTTGCTGCCAGCGATCACGGTTTGGGCTGGGTCGTTGAAATTAACGGCTTCCACTACTTCAAACCGCCTTTCAGCGCCCTGCGCCCGCATTTGGGCTGTGACGTCTTGACAGCAGGAAATGACCTGAGCCGCGTCCATGCCCAAAATTGCGGCCATGGCACCAACGCCAACCGGGACAGCCTCTTGCATGGCCTGCGCCCGAAACCTGACCAAGGGCGCCGCTTGGGCCAAGGTCAAAACACCTGAGGCCACCAAAGCTGAGTATTCACCCAGTGAATGGCCACCCACCACATGCGGCGCCACCCCGACCTCGCTCATCCAAACGCGATAAGCCGCGACCGCCGCGACCAACATCACGGGTTGGGTATTGGTGGTCAGCGCCAAGGCTTCTTTAGGACCCTCGTGAATCAGCTTGGCCAGATCTTCGTGCAAAGCGTCAGAGGCTTCGAGCAGTGTTTGCGCGACCACCGGGTGATTGCCCCAAGCGTCCAGCATACCGACAGATTGGGAGCCTTGGCCCGGAAAAACAAAAGCGAATGGTGTCACGGTTTGAAATTGAAGTGAAGGGACAAAGGGACAGAGAACGCTGCTAAATCAGTCGCCATGCGCTATAAAACCTTATAAAACTAGCAGCACCGCACCCCAGGTAAAGCCGCCGCCCACGCCTTCGAGCATCAGCAATTCACCGGGCTTGATTTTGCCGCCGCGCACACCGGAATCCAGCGCCAGCGGAATAGAGGCGGCTGACGTGTTGCCGTGTTGATCCACGGTGACAATAACTTTGTCCATCGGCAATTTGAGTTTTTTGGCCGTGCTTTGCATGATGCGGATATTGGCCTGGTGCGGAATCAACCAATCAATATCAGCTTGTGTTTTGCCCGCTTTGGCAAGTGTGGCTCTGGCAGCTTGCTCCAGCACACCCACGGCGAGTTTAAAAACCGCGGGGCCATCCATTTTGAGCAATGGGTCACCCAGAATTTGACCGCCACTGACATGACCCGGCACACACAAAATGCCAACGTGCTGGCCATCGGCGTGCAGGTCGGTGGCCAAAATACCGGGTTTGTCGGAGGCTTCAAGCACCACGGCGCCAGCACCATCACCAAACAACACGCAGGTGGTGCGATCTTTGAAGTCCAGAATTCGAGAAAATACCTCGGCACCGATCACCAGCGCCTTTTTAGCCGCGCCAGACTGAATCATGGAATCTGCAATCGTGAGCGCGTAAACAAAGCCGCTGCACACGGCCTGCACGTCAAATGCCGCGCCGCCATTGGCACCCAGCTTGTTTTGCACAATGCAGGCTGTCGATGGAAACACCATGTCAGGGGTGGACGTTGCCACAATGATCAGGTCAATGTCTTTGGCGACCCGTCCAGCGGCTTGCAGCGCGTTTTTCGCCGCTTCGCAAGCCAAATCGCTGGCATTGACATCAGCGGCGGCAAAGTGCCGGGCCCGTATGCCTGTGCGCTCAACAATCCATTCATCTGAGGATTCAACGCCGTTTTGAGCCAATTCGGCTACCAAATCAGCATTGCTTAGCCGCCTTGGAGGCAGATAACTGCCCGTGCCTGTGATACGGGAATAAAGTCTCATTGCATCAATTTGGGAGTCGCTTGTTCGGTCAATTGAGTGGGCAAACTGATCGATGCCATGCCATTCAGGTCGACTTCGGTGGTTTTCACCAGCAAAGCCGAGGCATGCGCAATGCGAGTTTGAACCAGCTCAAGCAGGTTGTTTCTGGCCGAATCATACGCTCGCGTCAATGCGAATTCAAATGCCAACTCGTCTGCCGAGCCGTGGCTTTTAAAAACCAGCCCACGCAAGCCAAGCAGTGCGCCACCGTTGTAACGCCGGTGGTCTACCCGCTTTTTAAGCGCAGATAACACCGAATAAGAGACGATACCTGCAAATTTGGTGAAAATGTTGCGAGAAAACTCCTTTTTAAGAAATTCTCCAATCATCGAAGCCAATCCTTCGCTGGTCTTCAACGCAACGTTGCCGACAAAACCATCACACACCACGAGATCGACCTTGCCTTTGAAAATGTCATTCCCTTCGACGTTTCCAGAGAAATTGAGATCGCCGGACTTGGCAGCAGATCGAAGCAAGTTAGCCGCAGCTTTGGTGACTTCGTTGCCTTTTATCGCTTCTTCGCCAATGTTCAGCAAACCGACGGTTGGGTTTTCGATGCCACTGAGGACGGACACCAGGGCCGACCCCATCACCGCGAACTGCAACAGGTTTTCAGCGGTGCAATCCACGTTGGCACCCATGTCCAGCACGGTGGTGGCGGTGCCTTTGACATTCGGTATTTGCCCGGCAATCGCGGGCCGGTCAATGCCATCCAAAGTTCGAAGCACAAAGTAAGAAATCGCCATGAGGGCACCGGTATTGCCCGCCGAAACCGCCGCATGGGCCGAACCCTGTTTGACTTGCTGGACCGTGACCCGCATAGAGGAGTCTTTTTTTCGGCGCAGCGCAATTTCGACCGGGTCGTCCATGCCCACCACTTCGCTGGCTGCCACTTTGGACGCGCGCGGATGCGAAAACGTGGCCAGAACCTCAGGCAAACCCACCAATATCAGGCTGGCCTTGGGCTGATGGTCTAAAAAATTGCGACAAGCCGCCAACGTAACTTTGGGGCCAAAGTCACCGCCCATGCAATCCACCGCGACGGTGGTCATTTCATTGGAAGAGGCCAAAGCGGTCATGAAGGAATGTTACCGACCTGCGAGAGGGCCAGCGAACTTTGCCAGATGAAAATTTGGGTCAAAGGCAAAGCCCCTCAAAACAAAAACCCGATGCTAACAAAACGTAGCGTCGGGCTTTGACAAAAAAGCTATTGAAAAAGGGGTTATTTCAATCGACGCTGAAGGTCAATTTGCCCACATCACGGCAAGCTAAGAGCCCAAGTTAAGAGCCCAAGCTCAAGCTTCAGCCTTTGATTTGATCACCTTGCGACCGCGGTAAAAACCAGTGGGGCTAATGTGGTGACGCAGATGGGTTTCGCCCGTGGTGGACTCAACCGCAATGCCTGGCACAACCAGTGCATTGTGTGAACGGTGCATACCGCGCTTGGACGGTGATTTTTTATTTTGCTGAACAGCCATGATCAGTTTCCTGAAAGTGAGTGAACACTGCAAGTCATTGACTTGGTGCGCACGAGGGGTTGGTAAAAATTGGACAAATACGCTGAACACCGGGTTCACCGCCTTGAGCGAAGCCCACGATTATAACGCAAGTCCTTGATTTTCTTGGCCTGGCGCGCCGGGATTTGACTCAGGTTGCGCTTGAATCGGCTCCAAACGACGCGGGCGCCTTGCCAAATCGGGTGAAAACGGGCTCAGATGCCCCAAAATAGCCGTCAATGAACTTGAGGAAAGAGCAGTCAAAGTCGATCCCAAGCTATCGCTGGGCCTCCGTTGCCAATCTGGGCGATTCAAGGCTTGCCAGCACCGCGCATCTATTGCAACATGGTGGTCCCAACTTTCATCCTGTCAGCCCTTCAACTCAGACCCCTCGAAAGCCCAAAATGATCAAAGTCAGCGTGATGTACCCCAACACCCCCGGCGCGCGTTTCAACCACGACTATTATCGCGACACCCACATGCCGCTGCTCAAAGCCCGCATGGGCGACAGCTGCAAGTCGTACACCATTGACAAGGGCTTGGCCGGTGGAGCGCCCGATACGCCCGCCCCTTATGTCGGCATGTGCCACATTTTTTGCGACTCGGTGGCGTCATTTCAAGCTGGGTTTGGCCCCCACGCCAAAGAAATCATGGCCGATATTGCAAATTACACCGATTTGGCACCCGTGATGCAGATCAGCGAAGTGGTGGTGGGGTAGACACCGTTCACACCGATTCCCCGCGCATACTCTGCTTGTTGCGCGGAAATTGCGCTAAAAGCGCCACAATATACCCAATATGGGTATATTGAGGCGCTTTTTTGCTGTTTTTGGTAAATTTCGAATGTTTTAGGCCTCTAGCTCTCGAATTTATTACGTTTAGTGCTATGTTAATTATAGCAAATTGACTTTACCAGATTTGCGCAATCGGTGTTTTGCAATTGACCAGTATGCGCCGTTTGCTTCCAGAACGCGGCTCGGAAAAGCCGTTTGTCCAAATTTAAAAAATGCTTCCCGTGCCTATGTGACTGTTTTTGGCTACCCATTGAATGGGATAACACTTCACTGATCGCCCAGCGCAAGTCGGTCTGAGTCAGCTTGGGCGAGCCTTCCAAACAACCTATCGATTTGATTTGCAGTTTGAACTTCGCCGAAAATGCCTAGTCACACCTGCTCTGCACACTCCTACGTCGCCTAACCCTATGAAATTCCTGCGTTTTTTGCCAGTTTTCGCTTTGGTATTGGCGGCCTTCACAGGTTGCGCCGCATTGGACGAGCGCCAGCGGGGATGGATTTTTCAGCCTAGCGACCGCAGTTGGGGCGACAGCTCGCTTGTGGCGCGTGACATGAGCGACGTCTGGATCGAATTTCAATCCAAAGAAACGGGGCGGCTTGTGAAGTTGCATGGGCTGTGGCTGGACGCGCAGCCGGGCGATGCCACCCGCAGAGCCGCCACTTTGGATGGTGCCAATTCAGCCGCAGCCAAGCCTGCCGCGCTCACTACAACAGCCGCCCCCGTGTTGTTGTACCTGCACGGCGCGCGCTGGAATGTAGAGGGGTCGGCAGCGCGCATTCGGCGCATGCAGGAGCTTGGATTTTCGGTTTTGGCGATTGATTACCGTGGGTTTGGCAAAAGCTCCAAAGACTTGCCGTCAGAGGCCATGGCTTACGAAGACGCCCGCGCCGCTTGGGACTGGCTGGCCACAAACCACCCAAAGCAGCCGCGCTATATTTTTGGGCATTCTTTGGGCGGTGCCATTGCGATTGAACTGGCTGCCCAAGTCGGCGACGAAAGCGGCACGATTGTGGAAGGCACTTTCAGCTCGATTCCCGATGTGTTTGGCAGCTACAAATGGGGCTGGTTGCCACTGGGGCCGCTGATCACCCAGCGGTTTGAGGCGGTGGCCAAAGTGGCCAAAATTGGCTCGCCACTGCTGGTGGTGCATGGCACGGCCGACAGCACCGTTAGTCCAGAATTGGGCCGAAAGCTGTTTGAGGCGGCGATACAGCCCAAAGAGTTTGTGACCGTGACGGGCGGCTCGCACCACAACACCAACGCCATGGGGCAAGCCCAGTACCGCAAGGCCCTGGCCGATCTTTTCAAGCTTTAGCCTGACAGGGCGCCTCAATTTGCTATTTTAATTATAGCAAACTTATGATATTATTCGAGAGCTAGAGGTCAGTTTTAATCAGAATTTAGCCTCGACAGCGATTTTGACCTGATTTTGGTCAATATTTACCACAAATGTGGTAAATATTGACTGAGTTGACTAGTCTGACGATTTTTGAGAATTTCCGATTTCTTTTTTGCATGTCTATTTCAGCTCTGCCCAATCCCGCCCCTTTGCTGTCCGCTTCAAACCCCGCTTTGCCATCCGCCTCGTCCGCCCTGCCCGCTACCCAGATTGACCGCTCCCCTGGCTTGGTGGTGCTGATTCTGTCTCTGCTGCTGGGCATTCAACCCATCACCACCGACCTGTTTTTGCCCACCTTGCCGGCCATGACCGAGGGTTTGGGTGGCAACATTGCGCAGGCGCAGCTAACTTTGACCGCGTTGCTGCTGGCGTTTGGCCTGTCGCAGTTGATTTGGGGGCCGCTGTCTGACCGTTTTGGCCGCAGGCCCATCTTGCTGATTGGGCTGGCGGCCTACGTGATCGCGGCGATCGGCAGCGCGCTGGCCCCGTCCATGGCGCTGTTGATCGTCTGGCGCACGGTGCAAGGCGCGGCCATGGGTGCGGCAGTCATGTGCGCGCGCGCCATCGTGCGCGACCTGTACACGCCACAAGAGGGGGCACGCTACATGTCCAAAGGCCTGAGCGGCCTGGGCCTGATCGCTTGCGCCTGCGCCCCGCTGGGCGGGCTTTTGTCCGATTTGTTCAATTGGCGCATTGCCTTGCTGGTGCTGCCCGTGTTTGGCGCAATCACTCTGGGGCTGATCGCGCTGAAGTTTGTCGAAAGCCTGGCCGCCCCCAACCTGCGCGCCCTGGAGCCCCGCACGATTGTGCGCACTTGGCTGACTGTGGCGCGGCACCCGACCTTCATTGCCTACTCTGCCTTGTCGGTGGGGGCGTATGGCGGGCTGTTCACGTTTTTGGCGGCTTCGTCTTTTGTCTACATCAAGGTCTTGGGCTTGACCAAAACCCAGTACGGTTTGGTGATGTTTTCAGTCTCTTGTGTCTACATCGTGGGCACCTTCATGTGTCGGCGGCTGCTCACCCGGTTTGGCGTTCGGCGTGCCGTGGCGCTGGCAGCCTTTTTGACGCTGGCGGGCGGCACCACCCTGGCAGCGTTGGCATTTTGGGGGGTGCACAACCTGTGGGCGCTGACCTTGCCGTTCTACCTGTACATGCTGGGCCATGGCGTGCACCAGGCTTGCAGCCAAAGCGGCGCGGTGGGGCCGTTCCCGCAGGCGGCTGGGGCGGCGTCTGCGCTGAACGGGTTTTTGATCACGGTGGCGGCGTTTGCCATGGGTGGCTGGCTGGGTCAACATTTGGATGGTACGGTTTACCCGCTGGCCTACGGCATTTGGTTCTGGAGCGTCTGGATCAGCGTGGTCGCCTGGACCTTGGTGCAAAAATACGGCGAGACGCAAAAACGCTGACCGTGTTGCCCATGCCTTTCTCTATACCGTTTCTCCATACCGTTTCGCCATACGGTTTCGCCATACCCTTCTCCGATCCTGTTTTACCTTGCAAACCCGCATTCAAGCCATTTAATCTTTTGACCCCACCGTCCTACATTTCCCTTGCCGGGCCCACCGCCTCTGGCAAAACCGCCGCTGCCATGGCCATCGCGCGGGCCTTTGACGTTGAAATCATCAGCGTGGATTCCGCCTTGGTTTACCGGGGCATGGACATTGGCACCGCCAAGCCCAGCGCTGCCGAATTGGCCCTGGTGCCGCACCATTTGGTGAACATTCGCGACCCTCTGCAGCCCTACAGCGCCGCAGAATTCGCCCGCGATGCCACGCGCTTGATTGCCGACATCAACGCACGCGGCAAGCTCGCGCTGCTGGTGGGCGGCACCATGCTGTATTTCAAGGCGCTGCTGGACGGTATTGACGACCTGCCGCCTGCCGATGCTGCGGTTCGCGCCGCGATTGACCTGCAAGCCCGCCAACTCGGCTGGCCGCAACTGCATGCACAGCTGGCGCTGGCCGACCCGGTTACCGCAAAGCGATTGCACCCAGGCGACACGCAACGCATTGCCCGGGCGCTGGAGGTGCTGCACATCACGGGCAAACCGATGTCGAGCTTTTTCACCGACAAAGCGGGGGGCAAATCGGCTGAAAAATCCAAGGACAAATCCGGTGATGAGGCGGCAGAGCATCTGGCTGTGGCCGCAGCCGCCGCGACGCTGATTTCGCTAGAACCCAGCAACCGCGCCTGGCTACACGAGCGCATCGCCCAGCGTTTTGACGCCATGCTGGAAGACGGTCTGGTTGACGAAGTGACCGCTCTGCGCGCGCGCGGCGACCTGAACCCCGACCTGCCATCGATGCGCTGCGTGGGTTACCGCCAAACCTGGGCCATGCTGGATGGCGAGCTGCCCCGGGTCGAATTGCGCGACCGGGGCATCTTTGCCACCCGCCAACTGGCCAAACGCCAGCTCACGTGGCTGCGATCCATGCCAGAGCGCACCGTAGTGGCTTGCGACGAAGCGGGCGCTTCGGATCAGGTACTTGAATTGGTTCAACAGGCCATGGCGGACGCCACCTGAGCACGACAACACATGACCCTTGAAATTCGAAATTTAAGCAAACGCTACAACGACTTGGCCGTCTTTGCCAATGTCAATTTGTCGGTGGCCAAGGGCGAGTTTGTCGCCATCGTCGGTGAATCGGGCGTGGGCAAAT
The DNA here is from genome assembly GCA_031386665.1 of Rhodoferax sp. GTDB lineage: Bacteria > Pseudomonadota > Gammaproteobacteria > Burkholderiales > Burkholderiaceae_C > JANYCG01. The sequence goes on from JANNCN010000151.1 coordinate 24,360, forward strand.
CGACCTTGCTGAACTGCATGGCGGGTTTGGACGTGTGGGACACCGGGTCTGTGGCGCTGGACGGCGTGGATTGGAGCCACCTGAGCGACGACCAGCGCGCCCTATTGCGGCGTGACAAAGTGGGGTTTGTGTTTCAGGCGTTTCATGTGTTGCCCCACTTGGACGTGGCGCAAAACGTGGCCTTGCCGCTGATGCTGCAAGGCGGAAAATTGAACTCAAAAAATGACATGGCCGAGCGCGTTCAAGCCATGCTGCACGCCGTGGGGCTGGAAGGACTGGGCCCGCGCCTGCCGCAAACCCTGAGTGGCGGCCAGTTGCAGCGGGTGTCGATTGCCCGGGCGCTGGTGCATCGCCCTGCCCTGCTGCTGGCCGATGAGCCCACAGGCAACCTCGATTCAAAAACCGCCACCGTGGTGATGGATGCCCTCATCGCCCAAACTCGTTCCCACGGCACTGCGCTGGTGCTGGTCACACACTCGGAAGCGGCGGCCGCGCGGGCGGACCGAGTCGTCCACTTGGCCTCACAGAAATGATTTGATTTGCGGCTAGACCTGCATCACAATATTTGAGGCAGCGACATCGCCGCTGCCAAACCCGAACTCAAACTCCCCGTGAAGGAACTACATCATGACGACCACCGAGATTGCGAATAAGCTGACAAGTCTGTGCAGACAAGGCAAGGACCATGAAGCGCTGGCCCTGTATGCCGCGGACGCCATCAGTGTCGAAGCCAGCATGCCGCTGGGCATGGACCGCGTCTCGCGCGGGGTGGCCGCCATCAAGGGCAAAAGCCAGTGGTGGTATGACAACCACGTGATTCATTCGGTCGTCGTTGCAGGCCCCTGGCCGCATGACGACCGTTTCATCGTCGGCTTCAAGATGGATGTGACCAACAAGCCCTCAGGCCAACGCATCACCATGGAAGAAATGGCCCTTTACACCGTGAAAAACAGCAAGATCGTGAGCGAAGAGTTTTTCTACACGGGCAACTAATGTCATAGATTGCTACTACACCCGAGAGCAATCGGCAAAACGCGATGGCGTTTTACGATTTGATGTTCAACCAGTGCGAACCGGCGCTTGCGATCTCGCGGTACGCAGGCGCCACCTACACGCAGCACAACCCGCATGTGGCCAGTGGCAAAGAGGCATTCGTCGTCTACTTCGTCCGCATGGCGCAGGAGTACCCGGGGAAACGCGTGGTGTTCAAACGCTCGGTGGCGGAAGGCAATTTTGTGGTGCTTCACTGCCACCAGATCTGGGGGACCGCCGCCAACAAAGACTGGGCCGGCATCGATATTTTCCGTTTTGACAACGCGGGAAAAATCGTTGAGCACTGGGACGTTTTGCGGCCTGTACCCGCTGAATCCCTGCATGCCACCGGCATGTTTTGACACGGTTTTGCGGGTTTGAGGTGCTGATGGGCCGCTTGAAGCTGTCAAAACTTCCCTGGCCGATAGGGCTCGTTATGTCGGCAAGGCTGGCTGCAGGAGCATCAATTTATAGCCCAAACCATTGAGCGTCCGCTAAACACATGGAAAGCTCAGGATTCAAGCTTCCAAAAAGAACTCATTTTGTCTGGATCGAGATTGTAGCGGGCGTCAAACTCTCGCAAGAATTTAAGGACGGAGTCAACGGCCCAAATTGCGCACCCAGCACTCATGCTTTGCATAGTCACAAAGTCATGTCGGCTATCCACAAATGGACTCAATGCATACCGCCCACTGAGAACCTCCACAAGTGCCACTTTTTTCGGTCTATCGGGATCCCAGTTTGGCTTGTATTGGATTAGCGCATTGCGTAATCCAACAAGTGCCTCAACGTTGGTGTACTTCAATGAATTGGTATCTAGTGGCAGAGCATCAAGTTTGATAAGTGCCAATTCGTATTTTTTGAGAATGGGTTCGCCTTCGATGCCGTGCCGATTTTTTTTCCCGTCGCCCCAAAACTGATTTTCAAAATTGACTATGGATGGTCTTAGGCGACAGTTGTGCGAAATGAACATTTCGTTGATGAGTGCCTCCAACGAAGCTGCCGCTCCCAAAATTGTGCCGCTCGTATAGGAGCGTATGTCTTCAAAGAACGGGCCAAATTCTTTACCGACAGAGGCACATTCAAGTTCAACCGCACGCCCGCAAAAGGTCTTGGCAGCCTTGAGATGCTGAAACGCGAAGTTCGAAACTTGACGTGCATCCGAAGAGCCAGTGGCATTGAGATTTTCTGAAGCAGCAGAAATGTAGTTGGTCATAGTCATCGGTTGTGTATTGGATCACGCGCAGGGTGATGAACGCATTGTCCCGCCTGACTTCAGTGTCGGAAACTCTTCTGCAGCCACCCAAGCGCCCCGCCGTCCCGACGACTTTAGGCGCCAGTGGCGCGGACAGCGCCACGCCTGCGACGTATGGAGGAGCGGCGGCGGGGCGCTTGGGTGGCGGCTGACGGCCTTTGCACGCTCACGAACTTGGCTGGCCAATGACCCCGAAGCAGTCGAAACGGCTTCAACCCAGGCTCAAACCACAATTCTTACCAGCTACCGCGCCCGGTCCGGGTAACTCGCCGCCATGCCGTCACGCACATCGTTCTGGATGCCGTATTGCGGGAACGGATAACGCAGGCCGTTTTTCGAGAGCGCGGCCATACCTTCGAGCGCCTTGGCGATCAGCTCGGGAGGCAGCGCCATCAGCATTTCGTCATCCAGTACGCCCCCGTAGCGGCGCTCTGCAAAACACGGTATCGACAGGCTGGGTTCACGCGTTAACAGCGCCCGGCCCCATGAATCGGCGCAGGCCGATTCACCCACGATGCTCCAGTCAAAACGCTTGTAGCCGGTGTACTGCAGGCCGTTGATGAAATACATCATCGCTCCGGGCGTGGCGTAAAACAGCGCGATGTCGGGCGGATTCAGGCGGCCGCTGCCCAGCGGCGACACGGCCAGCGCCTTGTATTTGCCCACGGGCACGAGGTGCATGGCCTTCTGGTGCGCGGCGGTATCGACTTCGGTGGCGTACCACACGCCCTTCATGTGTTTGCCGGTGTGCCATTCAGCGCTCTGGCCGCCCAGGCCGATGACCGATTTGCACTGATCGCCCACCAGGTTGTCAGCCGTGATGCCGACCGTCCAGCCCAACCGCGCGGCCTGGGCAACGATCTGGTCGGTAGTGTGGACGGACTTGGGACGCCGGATTTTGGGAATCGCCGCCATCTCTTCCACCGTTTCAAACAGCTTCATGCCGAAGGGTATGGCGCGCAGCTTGAGCACGCGCTCCAGCTCTGCCGAGAGCTGGGCGAAATCACGCGTAGCTAAAGAGGTACTCATGGTGTTTGATTCGCGGACAGGGGTCTACCGTGGTGCCATCCGAATCGCACCATCCAACCGGATGGTTTCGCCGTTCAGCATGGCGTTTTCCAGAATGGCGATGGCCAATTGAGCAAACTCATCGGGCTTGCCCAAACGGGCCGGGTGCGGGACTGACGCGCCAAGCGACGCTTTGATCGGTTCGGGCAAACGCGCCAGCAAAGGCGTGTCAAACAAACCCGGTGCAATGGTGCACACGCGAATGAATTTGGTCGCCAAATCACGCGCGGCCACCAGGGTCATGCCGACCACTCCGGCCTTGGATGCCGAGTATGGGATTTGCCCAATTTGCCCCTCAAAAGCAGCGACGGACGCAGTCATCACCACCGCCCCACGCTCGCCGTCGATCACCTCGTTTTTGGCCATGCGCGCAGCCGCCAAGCGCAGGCAATTGAAGCTGCCCACCAGGTTAACGCGAATGATGTTTTCGTATTTCTCCAGCGACCCTGGCTGGCCATCTTTTTCAACCACGCGCACCGGCCCGCCTATGCCTGCGCAATGCACCAAAGCGCGCAAACTGCCCAAACTTTGAGCCGCATCCAGTGCCGCGTTGATCTGCTCGGTGTTGCAGACATCGGCATGCACGTAAGTCACGCCCAGCTCAGCCGACACCGCCGCGCCAGCCTCGCGGTTTAGGTCAACAATCACGACGCTGACGCCTTTTTCAACCAGACGGCGGGTGCAAGCCAGGCCCAGCCCTGAGGCGCCACCTGTGACGAGCGCTGACATGTTTTCAAGTTTCATTGGGTTCTCCAGAAAGTGGGGGGGTCAAATTAATTGGGGTCGGATTCCAATTATCAGGATGTGGAATTGCTGTGTGCTGTCCGCCTCAATTGGGGTCAGAACACAAATTTTTTCGGCCCTTGGCCGACCCTTCGGGTACTTCGCTGCGCTTGTAAAAAAATTGTGATCTGACCCCAATTGCGGCTACGCTGCTTTCGGATCTTCACGATGCCAGGGATAGCAGCAATTTGCCTAAAGGGTAGGTTTGGTAGGTTTTATAGGTTTGGCGGGGCTAAACCCGCTCGATGATGATGGCGGGGGCCATGCCACCTGCGGCGCACATCGTCACCAGGCCGCGCTTCAGGTCGCGTCGCTCCAGCTCATCCAGCATCGTGCCGATCAGCATGGAGCCGGTCGCGCCAATCGGGTGGCCCAAGGCCATCGCGCCGCCGTTGACGTTGACCTTGTTGCGGTCCAGCTTCAGGTCGCGGATGTACTTTTCCATCACCACGGCAAAGGCTTCGTTGATCTCGAACAAATCGATGTCGTCCACCGTCAGTCCGGCCTTGGCCAGCACCTTGCGGGTCGCGGGCACGGGGGCGTTGAGCATCAGCGTGGGGGAATCGCCCATGTTGGCAAACGCCAAAATGCGGGCGCGCGGCTTCAAGCCATTTTTGGCCGCGTATTTGGCCGACGCCAGCAGCAGCGCGCCCGATCCATCGACCACGCCCGATGAATTGCCCGCATGGTGAACAAAATTGATGTCCAAGCCCGGGTGTTTTTGCAAAATCAGGCTGCGGTAGGTGTTGCCCTGGCTGTCCAACGGCACATCCGCCACGGCAGTGAAAGCGGGCTTCAGCCCAGCCAGGCCTTCTGCTGTGGTTTGCGGACGCGGAAATTCCTCACGGTCCAGCGCCAGGCTTCCGTCGGCCTTGAACACGGGAATCAGGCTTCTTTTAAAGTGCCCGTTTTGAATTGCAAAATCGGCGCGGCGCTGGCTCTCCAGGGCACCCGCATCCAGATCAGCGCGGCTGATGCCTTCCAATGTGGCAATCGCGTCAGCGCAAATGCCCTGGTGCGACTGGGGATGCGAGGCCCGCAGGCGCAGATTGCCTGAATCCATCATCAAAGGCCCGTCTTCGGCACTGCGCCGTCCCGGCATGGACATCATCTCGGTGCCGCCCGCCACCATCAAATCTTCCATGCCCGACATGATGGACGCCGCAGCCAGGTTCACCACGGTGATGCCCGAGCCGCAAAAGCGATCCAGCGTCACGCCACTGCTGCGCATGTCGTAACCTGCGTCCAGCGCCGACATGCGCCCCAAGTCACCGGCCTGCGCGCCACGCTGTGAGCTGGTGCCCCAAATGATGTCGTCCACATCGGCCGTCTTGAAGTGGTTGCGCTCTGCCAGCGCCTTGAGCACTGCCGCACCCAAGTGCTGCGGATGCATGTCCGCCAATGCCCCCTTGCCCGCCTTGCCAATGCCGCGCGGTGTGCGCACAGCGTCGATGATGAATGCATCAGTCATGGGTTTCCTTGAACGTCAGTTGAAATTTACCGCATTTAATTTTGTACCCAAACCAGGGCGCCTGGGTGTCCCAAACAGGTCAAAGCGGCATCGACATGTCACCCCATAATGATTTCTATTCAAACTCAAAGCGCCAACCATGCACCCCAGCCATCACGCCGTCACCCAGCCCGACAAGCCTGCCTATGTGATGGCTGAAACGGGCGAAATCGTGACTTACCGGCAGCTTGACGAACGCTCCAACCAGGTCGCTCACATGCTGCGCTCCATGGGTTTGGTGGCGGGTGACCACATCGTCATCCTGCTTGAAAACCACCCTGTATTTTTTGAAATTTGCTGGGGCGCGCAACGCTCCGGCATCATTTACACCGCTGCCAGCACCCGCCTGACGGTGACAGAAGCCGCGTACATCGTGCAAGATTGCGCTGCCAAGGTGCTAATCACCTCGCACGCATTGGCAGACCTGGCGCAGGCGCTGCTTGGCGTCACACCCGGCTTGCAAGCGCGTTTGATGGTTGATGCAGCCCAAGCAGGCTATTTGTCCTACGAAGCGACGTTGGCCACCTTTGCCGCCACCCCGGTTGCGGACGAAACTGCGGGCTGCGACATGCTGTATTCATCCGGCACCACAGGGCGGCCCAAGGGTGTGTTTGTGCCGCCCGAATCACCCGCGATTGACGCCACCACTTCACTGATTGAAATTTGTAAAAACGTATACGGCATTGACCCCCACAGCATTTACCTGTCGCCCGCGCCGCTGTACCACGCCGCACCCTTGCGCTTCAACATGGTCGCCATGCGTCTGGGGGCGACCTGCATCGTGATGGCCCATTTCGATCCCGAGGCGTTTTTGCAGCTGGCTGAAAAGCACCGCGCCACCCATACGCAACTGGTGCCCACCATGTTTGTGCGAATGCTCAAACTGCCCGCTGCAACCCGCACCGGCTACGATGTGAGCAGCCTGAAATTTGCCATTCATGCCGCCGCCCCGTGCCCGATACCGATCAAAGAGCAGATGATTGACTGGTGGGGTCCGATCATTTGGGAATATTACGCAGGCACTGAAGGCAATGGCATGACCCTGGTGCGGTCTGCCGACTGGTTGACTCACAAGGGCACTGTGGGCAAAGCGGTGGTGGGCCAGTTGAAAATTTGCGACGACCAAGGTGACGAGGTGCAAACCGGCACGCCGGGCACCATTCACTTTGCCGAGGGCAAGGTTTTTGAGTACCACAACGATCCGCAAAAAACCGCCGACTCGCGCAACCCTCGGGGCTGGACGACGCTGGGCGACATTGGCTATGTGGACTCAGAAGGCTTTTTGTACCTGACGGATCGCAAGGCCCACATGATTATTTCGGGTGGCGTCAACATCTACCCGCAAGAGGCCGAAAACCTGCTGGTCACCCACCCCAAAGTGATGGATGTGGCGGTTTTTGGCGTGCCCAATGAAGAATTTGGCGAAGAAGTGAAGGCAGTGGTGCAACCGCGCGACATGGCAGACGCTGGAGCCGCACTGGAAGCTGAGTTAATTGCGTTTTGTCGCACCCAGTTATCGCCCATCAAATGCCCCAAAACCATTGACTTTGAGCCTGAGTTGCCACGACACCCCACCGGGAAACTTTACAAACGCCTGCTGCGTGACCGCTACTGGGCGGGCCACGCAGGGCGGCTGATTTAGGGCCGACGCCGCGTGGGTCAAAAAAAAGGGCAAGCCGATTTGGCCTGCCCTGAATCACCTGGAGTCTCTCGGTAACCGTTCAACCTTCTAACCTTAAAACCATCGAACCTTCAAAATTGGCGCCGGTAGCATCACGAACTGGTGCTGTTCTCGCCTAGGGTGATCGCCCGGGCACCGACATGTCTTGACTGTACCCGAACGCTGAAATGGCGCAAGCCTTGGGCCGTGCAAAAAGTCTCAATTCTTGGTTTTTCATTCAATGGTTTTCAATCCTTGGTTTTCATTCAATAGTGAGGTCAAGCGTCAAGGATCTGACATGGGCCAATAACTCGGCGTCTTGGTAGGGCTTGGTCAAGTAAACACTCACCCCGGCGCGCTGGCCTTCGTCTTTGTGCTTGACGCTTGTTCTTGAGGTAATCATGACCACGGGTATTTCGGCCCACTGAGGAATTTCGCGAATACGGCGCGTCAACTCCAAGCCGTTCAGGTTTGGCATCTCAAGGTCCGTAATGACCAGCGCTGGGGTCTTGCCCCGAATTCGATCCAGCGCATCAAAGCCGTCGGCAGCCTCCGACACTTCGTAGCCTGCATCTTCCAACAACTGCTGCATGGAGCGGCGCACAGACCATGCGTCATCAACCACAAGAATATGGATTCGCTCTACTCGGGCACGCTTGCGCAAAGCATTCAAATTGCCTTGGCGGCGCGGTGCACTGGCGGCTCTCTGGAGATCGGTGACGCTCATCAGAAAGAGGGGGCGACCGTCTGCCCTCAATGCTGCACCAATCACGCCTTGCACGCGACGCGTCAGTCGACCGACCTCTTGCAAAATGAGTTCGCGTGATTCTTGCACTGCATCGACCAGCAGCGCGACCATTCCCGAACTTCCCAGGGCTAGAACGACAATCCAATTTGGCCCACGCGCCAAGATTTCTTCAGTGCTGTATTCCTCAATTTCGAGCCATTGCGCCAACGGATGAGCGGGGTAGGTGACGCCATCAAAATGAATAGTGACGCCGCCGGGGTGAGCTTGAAATTCCGCGAGGCCAGCCGCTACGATTGTGCTGACCTGTTCCAGCGGCAATGCGACCGACTCACCTGCACATTCGACCAACAACGCCTGCGCGACTCCGCTAGAGACCGGCACATGAACGGTGAAGAAGCTCCCCAATCCGTCAGCGCTGTCAATGTCCAAACGGCCCTTCAGGGCGGTGATTCGATCATTCACAATGTCCATGCCAACGCCACGGCCTGACGTTTCCGTGACTTTGTCACGGGTGCTAAAACCGGGGTGCAGGATAAGGCGAATCAACTCCTGTTCGGGCAAAGAACCCACCGCGTCGATCAAACCGAAATTGAGGGCCTTGGTTTCAATCGCGGCCAAATCAAGCCCCCGTCCGTCATCGCTGACCCGCAAAATCGCCTGGTCACCAGCCCGTTGAAAATCCAGTTGCACGGTGCCGTGCTCTGGCTTGCCCGCGAGAATTCTGTCCTCTGGAGACTCAATGCCGTGGTCAACTGCATTGCGCAACAAGTGCAACAGCGGCTCCGCCAGCCGAGCCAGCACGTCAGCGTCAATCACCACATCTTCACCCGTGACTTGAAGCGTGACTTTTCGACCTGTTGCAATAGCCGTTTGGGCGACCGTGCGTTTCAGGCGGGGAAGAATGGTCCTGACCGCCACCATGCGTGCCGCAAGCAACTCTCTGTGCTGATCGACTAACGCGTAGCCTTCTTCCCGCAAAATAACGGTTGATTGGGTGGTAACCTCGCGCGCCTGCTGTACCAAGACCGTGCTGTCACGCGCCGTCTCTCCAATGAAGCGAGACAAGCCATGCAAGGCGTCATATCGATCCAGCTCCAATGGGTCAAAGTTGCCGCTGACCTCCTGAGCTTCGCGCAGTTGAACCGCCTGACGGTTCACCAACGCGTCCAGTTCAGTCAAACGGGTCGCCATCAGCTGGTTGTTGCGCTCCAAAGCCAGCAACCAACCATCCGCATCGGCAAGCAGGTTGGACATACGCTCGCCATGAATAATGGATTGTCCAGCTCGACGCAGCAGTCGGCTCAATTGATTCACGCCAACCCGCATCACCGTGGCGTCGCCCGCCTTGGGCCTAGGCCCGACTTCTGTCGGTTGGCCTGGAGTCTGAGACAACGCAGCCGCCGAATCCTCAATGGATTGCGGATTCAGCAGTGCCGCTTCAATGGGTTGGCCGGGCTCAGGCTGCACAGGGTTGCCGCCGCGAATTTGCGCGACCCAATCCAACAGGTTTTGAAGTACCTCTACCGCGTTATCGGGCGGTGCTTCTTCGCCCTGCAAGTGGCCTACCATTTGCTCTAAGCAATGGACTGCCTGCATGACGTCCAGGTCCAAGCCAGCCGGCAGCAGTTCCGAGCCTCGAAATTTATCCAGGGCAAATTCGAGAATGTCTTCAAGCCGATGCGCCAGTCTCCCGATTCCAGGCAACCCAATAATGTTGCCACTGCCCTTGAAAGTGTGAGCGCTGCGAAGCGCCTCGA
>JANNCN010000180.1:0-15630 GCA_031386665.1 Rhodoferax sp.
TTACTCGCTGGACAACGCCAATGCAACAGTCAACGCGCTTGCTGCGGGTCAGTCGCTGACTGACACCTTTACTTATCAAATCACCGATAAGGATGGTGATATCTCCCTCGCCACCCTGACCATCACCGTCACCGGCACCAACGATGCCCCGGTGGCCGTGGCCGATGCGGCCACGGTCGCCGAAGGCGGCACCGTCACCGTGCTGACGGGCGGGGCCACCAGCGTGCTGGCCAATGACACCGATATTGACCTGCCCGCCAACACCCTCACGGCGATTCTGGTCACGGGGCCAGTCAACGGCACGCTGACTTTGAACGCCAACGGCACCTTCAGCTACACCCACAACGGTGGCGAGACCACCAGCGACAGCTTGACCTACAAAGTCAACGACGGCACGGTAGACGGCAACACCGTCACGGTCAACATCACCGTGACTCCGGTCAACGACGCCCCCGTGGGCGTGTTGGACACGGCCAGCGTGACTGAAGCTGGGGTCAACCCGGGCAACACGGCGTTTGCGGGCACTGCCAGTGCCAGCGGCAACGTGCTCTCTAACGACACGGACCCTGACGCACTGGACACCAAGGCGGTCGCCTTGGTCAACGGGGTTGCAGGCAACGTCGGGGCCACCATCTTGAGCACCTACGGCAGCATCAACATCGCGGCGGACGGCAGCTACAGCTACACACTGGACAACGGCAAAGCGGCCACCCAGGCGCTCACGCAAGGCCAAGTGGTCACGGACGTGATCAGCTACCGGGTACGCGACGCGGCGGGCCTGTTCAGCGACACCAGCCTGACGGTCACGGTCAACGGCACCAACGACGTGCCGGTGGCGCTCGCGGACACGGCCAGCACGGCTCTGAACGTAGCCTTGTTGAACATCGACGTCAAAGGCAACGACACTGACGCAGACAACACCGCGGCGCAGTTGACGGTCAGCGCCCCCAGCTTGGTCAACCCGGCGCAAGGCACGGTCAGCGTGAACCCGGATGGCAGCATCAACTTCACCCCGGCCTTGGGCGTCACAGGCCCGGTGGTGATCAACTACACCCTGACGGACAGCTTTGGGGCCAGCGTGCAAGGCACGCTGACCGTCACGGTAGCAATTTCGACGAATACTCCGCCAGTAGCTGTTCCGGACTCGACGACGACCGAAACGAATAGAGTTTTACGGCTTACGACAAGCGCCTTGACCCTAAACGATTCGGACGTGGATGGAAACCCCATCACAGTAATAAGTGTTCAAAGTCCTGCGAACGGTACGGTTACGCTAATAGCGGGCAATGTTGTTTTCACGCCGTTAGCAGGCTATGTGGGGCCGGCTAGCTTCACTTACACCATCAGTGACGGAGCGGGAGGCACAGCGACAGCAATTGTCAACATACTTGTGACAGCCAAATTGAATAGTGACCCGGTGGCAAATTCAGATACTGCCTCGGGATTGGAGGACGAAGTCATCACTTTGTCTGTCGCTTCAATGCTTGGAAACGACACTGATATTGACGGAGATTCTCTAAGTCTGGTGGGGGTTCAGGCTGCCAAGGGAGGCACAGTTAGTCTCGTTGCTGGCTTGATCACTTTCACACCGGACCCCAATTTCAACGGGAGCGCGAGTTTCACGTACACGGTGAGCGACGGCAAAGGCGGTCGATCGACTGCGACGGTCTTCTTGAACATCGTTGCCGTCAATGATGTTCCAGTCGCTAAAGACGACACTGCTTCAATCGACGAAGACACTGCACTAACCTTGGACCCATCGGTTTTGCTGGCGAATGACCTCGATCTTGATGGCGACAAGCTCACGATTGTGAGTGTGCAAAACGCGGCGAATGGTACCGTGGCACTTGTTGATGGTAAGGTGGTTTTCACACCGAGTTCGAATTTCAATGGCTTGGCAAGTTTCTCATACGCGACCAGCGATGGGCAGGGTGGGATCAGCACTGCAACAGTCAACGTCAAGGTAAATAGCGTCAACGACAACCCATTGGCGGTTGACGATACGATTCCAACGGCACTAGAGTCGCTCCCATTCAAAATTACCACTGGCGGTTTGTTGAAGAATGACTCTGACGTAGATGGCGATCCCTTGACGCTTGTTGGGGTTCACGATGCAGTCAACGGGTCAGTGTCATTGGTCGGTGGTGACATCATTTTTACACCTGCCCCTGGCTACGATGGCCCTGCCAGATTCAGCTACGCGGTAAGCGATGGATTGGGCGGCCGTTCGGTTGCAGTGGTGAACCTCACAGTTCGTTACTTTAACAATCCACCGGTCTCATCGGACTATTTCTTCCGTACCGACAAGCAAATACCCGCAATACCCGGATTCACCACTATCGCGGAGCCTGCACTTCATGTTCTATTGAGCTTAAGCGAAGTTCGCAGTGAAGTTGAGCTGCGAAGCGATCGAGGACTGTTTCAAGCTGATGGTGCGACACTTTCAGAGTTGAAAGGCGCGTTCAAGTCTGACCTCAATTTTGCGGAAGGTAATCAATTTGGGTCGCGTGGCCTGGTCGGCAATCGATTGATCTCGCAAAGACCGTTGAGCGCTTTGTTTGTGCAACAGGCGGTTAGACATCAAGAGCTTGGCAATGACCAGGGACTGTTTGTTCACGATGCTGTACGCTCATCGCAAGCCGAATCGATGGTTCGAAACGTGCGGATCCATAGCTACAACTCTGCGCAGATGGGCGTATCTAGTCTGCTTGACGGGTTTGCATTGGGGTCTGCGCTTTCCTTGCAGTCGCCAGAATCAGGTCCTATCGCTGGGTTCGACTCAGACCCGAAAGCAGTCCTGCAATCGAGCTCCAAAGAACTTGAACCAAGCAGTCTGGCGCGTGAGATCACTGCGAAGCGTGTGTCCTCGGGGGGACAAGAACCACCAAGTGCTATTGAGCCAAGAGCATTGGGCAAACCGCGGGCAGCGGCAAGTTTTGGAGATCATCTTCGCAGTAGCGCAATCGCGTTCCGTCCCAGGCTTTCAAGACTTCCGGTACATTCAGTGAACTCTACAGTCTGAATTTATAATGAACGTTAATTGTCCTTGCGAGTTTTAGTTGGGGCGCTCACCCCTTCAATCAAAATTATTTCATTCAGGAGATTCATATGACAACGTTTAATCCCGTCTTCGAACAAAAAAAGAGACAGTTTTCGCCAAGGCTAGGTTTGCTGGCTGCCGCCATGGCGCTGGCTGGTTGCACCGTTACGCCACAACTGGCTACACAAGAGGAAGTGACGGAACGCGTCCAGGCTGACACCCAAGTCATGTATGCGGATCAAGTCGCGATCTCAGGCCCAATCACCCTAGAAGAGGCGATCGCCCGCACGCTCAAATACAACCTAGACTACCGCCTTAAAAAGATGGAGTCGGCGTTGGCACTTGGTCTGACGGACTATGGCAGCTACGACATGATGCCGAGATTGCTGGCAAGCGCAGGCTACCGCACACGAAGCAATGACTCTGGTGGAACCAGTGTAGGCATCGTAGACGGCGTCCAATCCTTGCGCCCTTCCACCTCAGAAGAGCGGAGTCATTCTGTTGCAGGTGCCGAGTTTTCCTGGAATTTGTTGGACTTTGGGGTGTCTTACTACCGCGCCCGCCAGCAGGCCGACCAGTTTTTAATTGCCGAAGAGCGCCGCCGTAAAGTTGTCCAGAACATGGTTCAGGACGTAAGGGCCTCCTACTGGCGCGCACTGGGTGCCCAGCGCCTTGAGGCACAGACCAAAGATATTCTTGAGCGGGCCAAGCTCGCCTTGGCGAGATCGCGCGAAGCAGAATCCCAGCGCGTGATATCTCCCGCCTTGGCTCTCAACTACCAACGGGCCTTGCTCGATGCAATTTCGTTGTTAAACCAGCGTCGGCAGGATCTGGAATTTGCAAACCGGGAGCTTGCGGCTCTCATGAATGTGGAGCCAGGTGTAAGCTTCTCGGTCGCTGAGACCACCGAGGCCAGATTGCCGGCGCCGCCTCAAGATGTGCGCAAGCTCGAAGAAATGGCATTGGCGCAGCGCCCAGAATTGCGCGAAGAAGACTTCAAAAAACGCATCACCGCCGACGAGGCTCGCAAGCAGTTGGTTTCAATGCTGCCTGGTATCAGTCTGGATGCTGGCGTCCAATACGACTCAAACAAATTATTGAATAGCAACAATTGGGCTCAAGGTGGCGTGAGGGTCTCCTGGAACCTGTTCAGCCTGCTGGCGCAGCCTTCCTTAAAGGCAACTCAGGAACAGCAAGTCAAAACTGACACTGCGAGGCGCATGGCGCTTTCTATGGCTGTCATGACTCAATTGAGGGTCAGCGTTGAACGCTACCGTTTAGCCGTGGAAGACTTTAAACTGGCTGATACAGCAGCTCAGGTGGACAAACGCATGGCTGACTTCACCCGCGCATCGGTGACGGCCAAACTAGACAGCGAACTTGAGGCCATTCGCACCCAGGCGCGCGCAGTTTTGGGCAATTACCAACGCGCAAATACCTACGCAACAGCTCAGATTGCTTTTGGCCGCATGTACAGTTCCCTCGGCTTCGATCCATTGCCAGACAATTTTGATGGTGACGATATCCCCAAGTTGACACTTCGGGTTAAAGAGCACCTTAAGGCCACCGAAGCGGACACGCTAAAGATGACGTCCAACCTGTTTGGTCATGCTCCCTCAATTTCAGTTCGATTTGCAGGTGTTGAAGACCCAGTGATGCGCGTCCGTATGGCGGCCCAAATCGGCGAACTGTTGGCGAGAAATGACGTTGAAGTTAACGGTACGGGTGGTATTCCAGTTACTTTTTCTTTAAAGCGTGACTCCAAGGATGAGCTTGAAAAGGCGAACTGGACTATTGTCATGACAGACGATCAAGGCAGGGTTCGAGGCGAGGCAGCTCACGCAAGTACGCTGCCATCCAACGCCAGAATGACCGCTTACGAAGCAAGCCTGTCGGCAGCGGTGACCTCGAAGCTGCCGCAAATTCGCCAGTGGCTTGCTGCATTGCCTCAAGAATGAACCCATTGCCGCCGGTGGGCCCGATCAAGGAAGCGCTGTTTTTGACGTTGGCGTTTGTCGCGATGACAATCCAGGCGCAGACTCAGCCTCCACGCGCTGCGCCACCCGTAGCGCGCACTGTGCCAGCAACCCAACCTTCTCCGGCGTTGTCAGCAGCCAATGAGACCTCTTCCGGGGTTAACGATGCCGTTCGGGTATTGTTGATTCCGGACGGGGAGACCACGCTGTCGAGCTCGGTCACGGCAAAGATCAAATCCTTGAACGCCACGATTGGGGCAGCTTTTGCGTCGGGTCAAACCTTGATCAGTTTCGACTGCGAAGAGCCTGTTGCCAAACTCAATATGGCGACCGCTGAATTGTCAGGCGCTGTGGAGTCGCATGAAGCGAAGGTGCGCATGCAGGGACTCGAACAAGCCAGTGATGTTGAAGTGGCGCTGGCAGCGAGTGCAGCAGCCAAGGCGCGTGCGCAGGTCGAGCTTCAAAAGGCTCAGGTTGTTCAGTGCACGGTAGTCGCCCCTTGGTCGGGGCGGATTGCGAAAATACATGTACGCAGCCACATGAGTGTGACGCCGGGGCAGCCCATGGTCGACCTGATTAAAAGCGGTCCACTGCGCCTTAAATTGAACGTCTCTTCACGGTTGATTGGCAAAATTAAACCGGGTACGGCGATAGAGGTATCAATTGATGAAACAGCAAAAACTTACCCAGCAAGAATTTTGGCGGTCAATAGCCGGGTCGATCCTGTCAGCCAAACAGTCGAAGTTGAAGCGGCTGTGACCAAATTTTACGCAGAGCTTTTGCCAGGGATGAGTGGAACCGCAAACCTCTCGCCGTTGCCTTCGCGCTGAGCAGAACCCGGCCGATTTTTCGTTTTGAAATGGACAACCTGTTCGCGGGGTTTGGTGATTCTCATTCCCTTTCAACCCGTGTTTGAGCTATGAGTGACCAATTGGACGGAACAAACCAGGCAGCCTTGCTGGCGCTGATGCACCTCGAAGACCGGGCGCTTGCGGCCACTGGGCCCGAAGCGCTGGGTTTCTCCATCACCAATGAGGTTTTGTCGCTTTCAGAGTACCGACAGGCCGCTTTTTTTTCCTGTACCTCAACCGGGAAGTTGAGAATCGCGTCGGCGTCCGGCTTGGTAAGCGTTGCTGAAGACTCGCCCTACGCTGTGTGGCTGACCCGTCTGGCGCAAACCTTTCCGTCCCAAAGCAGACCTGAGCGAATCGACTTCTCTGCGATAACGCCCGAATTTCTGACAGGTTGGCAGGAGTGGTTGCCCGAGCACTTGGTGGTGACGTCTTTGTTTGATAAAAATGAAAAGCGCATCGGTCTGGCGATGTATGCGCGCGAAAACCCGTGGAGCGATACAGAACTGTCGCTCCTTGAGCGCCTTCACCGCACCCATAGTTATTGTCTGGATGCGCTGTCCAGAAAGCACCGACCCATGGGTTCACTGTTTGGCTCAGGGTCGCTCGGGGGCAAGTTCAAATGGCTAGCGATTGCCGCGGCTTTGGCCATGTTCCTTCCCGTCAGACTGTCGGTGCTGGCCCCCGCAGAAGTCATTGCGCTGACCGCTATGGCCATTGCTGCGCCGCAGGACGGTGTGATCAGCTCGTTTCATGTTCAGCCCAATTCGCCCGTGAAAGCGGGCGACAAGCTGTTTTCGCTGGACGACAGTGCATTGTCCAGTCGGCGGGAAGTTGCCAGACGGGGCGTATCTATCGCACGGGCAGACCTTTTGGTGGCACAGCAACGCGCTTTTGACGATTTGAAAAGCAAAGGCGAGTTGGCAGCAGCGCTTGGCCGTGTCAAGGAAAAAGACGCAGAACTCGCCTTGGTTGAAGGCTCTTTGGATCGGGTTGTTGTGAAGGCAGAGCGTGATGGACTGGCAGTTTTTGGTGACCCCAACGATTGGTTGGGTCGCCCTGTACAAACAGGCGAAAGGGTCATGCAAATTGCCGATCCGCGAGATGCCGGAGTGATGGTCTGGCTGCCAGTGACCGATGCCCTTAATTTGGAGCCTGGTGCTCCAATGCGCCTGTTTTTGCACACGGCGCCGCTCGACCCACTGCCTGCTACTTTGTTGCAGACAAGTTACCAAGCCGTTTTGAGCCCTGAAGGCGTTTCGGCCTACCGCCTGCGTGGGCAATTTAGTGACGGTGGCGCCAAGGCGCGCATCGGTTTGCGTGGCACAGCCAGGGTGTCAGGGGAATGGTCCATGCTCGGCTACTACCTCTTTCGCAGGCCAATTTCGGCGGTGCGCGAATGGACCGGCCTTTAGTCAATGTTGGCGCGGCATCCTTGCTGCCGCCCTTAAATCAGGTCTTAAAGCAGCCTTTGCTGCCACGTTTGCGCGAAGAGCTTCGGCTGCTTCCCGCAGCAGGCAATGCTGACGGCACGCCAGCTTGGGTCGTCCAAGACCCGATCAACAATCGGTTTTTCCGAATCGGCTGGCTCGACTTTGAATTGCTGCTTCGTTGGGCCAATGCCACCGCCAAGTCCGTTGCTGAGGCCGTGACAGCAGAAACGGCGCTGGATGTGGACGAGGCCGATGTGCAGGCGCTGGTGATGTTCCTCGATCAGCATAGCCTGCTGCGAGTTGACACGCAGAAAGCGGTCGAACGGCTGAATTTGCGCGCCAAGGCCTTGAAAAAATCACCCACCGAGTGGTTGCTTCACAACTACCTGTTTTTCCGGGTGCCCTTGGTCAGACCGCAAGAGTGGCTGGCGGCTGCCATGCCTTTTTTGAGCTGGGTGTTTTCCAGAACGACAGCCCTGATTGTCCTGTGCATGAGCCTCGCGGGCATCTTTTTGGCGGCCCGCCAATGGGACACGTTTGCGCACACGGCGGTGGATCATCTGACTTGGTCTGGAATTTGGGGTTATGTCATTGCTTTGGCCTTGACCAAGACTCTGCATGAAATTGGCCATGCCGTGACAGCCACCCGCTACGGCGTCAGAGTCGCCCACATGGGGGTTGCCCTGTTGGTGATGTTCCCCATGCTTTACACCGACACCAGCGAAAGTTGGAAGCTGTCCAACCCGCGCCAAAGGCTGGCCATTGCCAGCGCCGGGATCATCACGGAACTGGCGATTGCAGGCCTTTCAACTTTGGCCTGGAGTCTGGCCCCCGACGGTGGGGTGCGAAATGCCCTGTTTTTTCTGGCAACCACCAGCTGGGTGTTGACTTTGTTGATCAACGTCAGTCCCTTCATGCGCTTTGACGGCTATTTCATTCTGACCGATTTGCTGGATTTTCCCAATCTGCATGAGCGCAGCGGGGCCATGGCACGCTCCTGGTTGCGTCGGACTTTGCTCGGATTTGCTGACCCTTGGCCCGAGCGAACCGCAGGGCGTGGCAACTCATGGCTTACGGCGTTTGCACTGGTGACCTGGCTGTATCGGCTGTCGGTATTTCTCGGCATTGCACTTTTGGTTTACTATTTTTTCTTCAAAGTGCTGGGTATTTTCTTGATGGCGGTTGAGCTGGTCTGGTTCATTGGGCTGCCCATTTGGAATGAAGTCAAAGTTTGGATCGACCGAAGGGCAGAAATCAAAATGAACCGACTCTTGACTGCAGGCCTGCTGATTTTGGTGGCTTTGGGCGCCATGCTGGTGCCATGGCAAACCCGGGTGCACGGGTTTGGCTGGCTGCATGCTGAACGCCATTACCTGGTTTACTCGCCGTTGGCGGGCAAACTGAGCAAATTGCCGGTTGAAGGGCCTGTGGCCCAGGGGCAAGTCTTGTTTGGGCTGGAATCGCCCGATTTGCGGGTGTCTGAACAGCGTGCGACAGGCCTGGCCGATGCGCGGGGCCAGGAACTGCTGGGCCTGTCAGGGCTGCAAGATGGCGAAGAACGCAGAGGGTCGCTCAAATCGCAACAAGACAAATTTCTGGCCGAGGCGAGTCTGTTCAGTGGCGAGCAGTCCAGGCTGCAGCTTTCGGCACCTTTTGCCGGCCGGTTAGTCGATTTGGACCCGCAACTGACGGCAGGCGTTTGGGTGCAACCTCGCCAATTGCTGGCCAGTGTGGTGGACCCGTCCAAATGGGTGGTTGAAGTGTTTGTGCCCGAGTCAGATGTGGCGCGAGTCCGAGTCGGCGACAAGGCCCAGGCTTACCTTGGAATTCGTTCGCAAATGGTTTTGCAGGGGCGCGTACTTGAAGTCGACACCACGCGCACCCTGTCGTTGCCTCACAGCATGCTGGATGCTACGTCGGGCGGCCCGATTGCAACGATTCGCCCGACGGCGGACGACAAACGCCCCGAACGAGGCCCTAAGGATGCGATTTACCGCGTGAAGATTGCGCTGGACGACCCGCAACCCGTGTTGCAGATGATGTTGACGAATGTGGTGATTTCGGGCGAGCCTCGCGCCTGGCTTCCTGAGATTGTGACCCGTATACTGGCTGTCGGAATTCGTGAAAGCGGCTTTTAGACCTGTCGCCACAACAGGTGTCTGCAAGTGCCACCGGACCGGCATCCTGAACCGGGGTTCAGGTGGGCTAGGTCAACTGCGCTTTGGGTTCATCTAACGCGAGATGATCACGCGGGTACAGTGATATTCCAGGCCCGGGCTCTAAGAGCATTGGTTCAAGGAAATATAAAGCCCGGCGAGCACCGCAGACGGGACAATTGTAGACCGACTTGGGCCTGATTTAAAGCAAACGACCGTCGTCGTTCAGGGCGACATCCAGACGTTCCATCAACGAAATCAACAGCTGATCTCCGCTGGCGTCTTCCTCATTGTTGGCAGTTGCAGTTTGGCCGGACAGAGGTACGCTTGAGACGCCAGCAGGCTGCGGCACAGGCGGCGAAATCGCAGAGGGGGCAGGGCGGCCTGACAGCTCAAATGCCAGATTTAGCGCTGCCAGCACCGCGATTCGATCGCGGGCGCGTACTTTGCCTGCGTCCCGAATGCGGCACATGGCCGTGTCAACCCGCTCAACCGCTTCAAGCAGCGGAACATCGCCGCCGTCGGGGCAGCTCAGCAAGTAGCTTTGACCCATGATCTGGACTTCAAGTTGCTTCATGGTCGTTTTGGACAAGCCGTTTTTTTATTTGCCACCGTGGGCCGTGCCAGAACTGCTGGCAGATCCATTGGACTCCGTGCTGGAGACTTCGGGGTTGGGCAGACGATCCAGCAAGGCATCGACCCGCGCTCGCGCTGCACCCAGACGCGATTTGAAAGAGTCTCGCTCTTGGGTCAAACTTTCTACCTTGGCGTTCAGCAGTGAATTGGTGCGCTGCAGCTCGCGGTGGCGCAGCAAAAGGCGCTCCACGCGTTCGGCGATTTGGTCAATTTGAACCCGGTTCTGCATAGGACAACTATTGTAGGGTTCAGGCTGCAAAATTCACTAAAAATCAGCCCCGTGGCTTGACCTGTGTGGTTCGCACACCGCACTTCGAAACCGGGCCGGGTCGCGGCCACAGCGTCGTTTTCAGTGATTTGGGTTTTTTGCAGCCCAGCGGAAAAGTTGGCTGGCGACCCTTGCGCGTCAAACTCGACGAGTTCGGGACTCGCCAACCCCGTTTTGACGAGTTTTATATTGCTATATTACTAATAGCAAACTATGTATATTATTAGGGAGCTAGAGGTCAATTTAATCAAGAAAATGATGATTTTTGAGGTAAATTCGAAAAAAAGAACCTGCAGGTTCTTTTTTACAAAAAAACACGTTTTTTCCTGGTTTTTTGATTGTGTCTTTGCCTTTCAGCTCCACTTGTCCGATGAGGGCAATTCCCAAGCCCTTGTTCTAGCCCCGCGCCTTCGATCTGCCGTTCGGCTGCTTTACTCCACCTGAGTGTCGTCTTGCTGTCACCCCGGCGAGCGCCCAAAAGCGCGAGCTTGGGTAAACTGTGCAGCACGTCCCTAAACGCCCATGAGCGACTTTCAATCTACTTTACCGCCCGGCACCTCCGTGGAGCCAATGCCCAAGCCCGAGCTACTGCAGCGACTTCAGGCCTGCTGGCGCGACCCGGCTGCGTCGCCCACGCAAGCGGCAGCGTACCGTGGGCGCCAGTTTCATGCGGTGCTGATGGCCATGGTCACCAGTGGGTGGGCCAATGTCTTCATTGTTTTGGCGTTGACGGTTATCTTCTGGGGCCAAGCCAGCCCAATGGCGTTTGCGGTCTGGATCGCCAGTGTCAGCTTGTTCGCCATTTTCAACGCCACGTTGGCGGTGTCGCGCCGGGGCCTTAGTGCGGCGTCACCGGTGTCGGTTCTCGCCGTGGCGTGGTTCAGTCTTGAAATTGCAGGCGCGGCGCTGGCCTTTTCCGTCATGCCTTGGTACCTCTTCGCGGTGGTTGATTCAAATGGCCGCACCTTGCTGGCGGCGGTTTTGGTGTCGGCTTTGCTGATTGGCAGCTGGATGATTGCCTACCTGCCGCAGGCGGCCATTGCCTGGGCTGCCGTGGTGAGCGTCGGGTTTGCCATCGTCCTTGCCAATGTCAACCACGCGTTTTTCAACCTGACAGCGGTGCTGATGCTGGTGCTTGGCTTCATTGCCGTGTCAGCCGTGCTGATCGCGTCGCGCATCTTCCTGAACGGCTTGAAGGCCGAAGCCGAAATTGAGCACCAAAAGCAATGGGTTGGCCTGCTGTTGAATGACTTTGAAGCCCATGCCACCGATTGGCTATGGGAGACCGATGCGCGGGGTCGCCTGCGCCACGTGGCGGCGCGTCTGGCCCAAAACCTGGGCGTCAGCGCCGAGGAGCTGCAGGGCCGCGACTTTGTCAGCGCCGTGTCGTCACTGGGCACCCACTTGCGCCATGCTGACCAAGGCATGTTCACGCGCCTGGCCAATCACCTGTCCGGAATTTTCCCGTTCCGCGACGTGGTGGTGCCCGCCCTGGTGCGCGGCGAACTGCAATGGTGGTCTTTGACTGGCAAACCCCTGCGCGACGAAACCGGCCATTTAGTTGGCTGGCGCGGCGTAGGCAGCGACATCACCGCGCAGTGGCAGCATGAAACCGAATTGATTCGCCTGGCCAACCACGATTCATTGACTGGCCTTGCCAACCGCTACAAATTTGGCACGGTGCTGGGCGGCTACTTTGGCGGGGCCAAAACGACATTGGGCTCGGCTTTTGGCTCGGCTGCGAGTCCAGCTACGGTCAAAGCGGCACACGTTGCTGGCCCCTGCACCGTGTTTTTGTTTGACCTGGACAACTTCAAAACCCTGAACGATTCACTCGGTCATGAGGCGGGAGATCAATTGCTCGTTGAAGTCGCGAAACGTCTGCGCGGTCACGTGAAGGGCGATGATCTGCTGGCGCGTTTGGGTGGCGACGAGTTTGCGATTTTGGTGCCCGGCCAGTTGTCTGCTGGCGACGCGATGGCCTTTGGCGCCGAGTTGCAGGCCGCCCTGAACCAGCCCTGGACCGTTCAAGGCCATCGCATTGTGATCAAAGCCAGCATAGGCGTGGCGTCGGCCCCCGCGCACGCCAGTAACGCCGACCAGCTTTTGCGCGCCTGCGACATGGCGCTGTATGCGGCCAAGGCAGCGGGGCGCAACGCTTTGCATTTTTTCGAACCTGCCATGGAGCGCCGGGCTCGTGACAAGCTCAGCGTGCTGAATGACTTGACCGACGGTTTGCAGCGTGGCGAGTTTGTGCTGCACTACCAGCCTTTGATTGAGCTTGTCACCGGCGCGCTGTCCGGTTTTGAAGCCTTGGTGCGGTGGCAGCATCCAAAACGCGGTCTGATTTCACCCCTGGAATTCATCCCCATCGCTGAAGAAAGTGGTTTGATCGAGCCCTTGGGGGCCTGGGTCTTGCAGCAGGCCTGCCTTGATGCGCAGTTGTGGCCAGCGCATTTGAGTGTGGCCGTCAACCTGTCTGCCGCGCAGTTTCAAAGCCCCGACTTGCTAGCCGTTGCCAAAAGCGCCCTGCGCCAAAGCGGTTTGGCGGCTGACCGCCTGGAGCTTGAATTGACAGAATCGGTTTTGTTTCAAGACAACACCCGCGCCATCGAAACCCTGGGCTCCCTGCGAAACCTGGGGATTCGAATTGCCCTGGATGACTTTGGCACGGGCTACTCGTCGATGGCTTATTTGCACAGTTTTGCGTTGGACAAGCTCAAAATCGACCGCTCTTTCATCGCCGCGCTCGCTTCGCCTGACGGGCCCAATGGCCAGGATTCAACCGCGCCATCAAGCGCCCAGGCCGTGGTGCGGGCGATCATCCAATTGGCGACGGCCTTGAATCTCAAAACCACGGCAGAGGGCGTCGAAACCCAAAGCCAGTTCAAGTTGTTGTCTGATTTGGGATGCTTGCAGGCGCAAGGCTTTTACATAGCCAAACCCATGCCAGCGGCTGACTTGCCCGCGTACATCGCCCGGCACACCTTGGATTTTGGGCAGGCCATAGCATCTGCTGACCTGCTGGCGGTCTAGCCTGGCGCGTCGCGCAGTCGGTAGCGCTTGATGAGCTGGGCGCGGTGTTTCGGGTCCAAATTGATCTTGGCAGCATCGCGCCCGACCACGTCCAACAGTCTCTCGTCCATCACATAGCGCCAAAGCGGCGGCAGGTAAGCGATGCTGAACATGCCAAAGTAGCCGCTGGGCAGGCGTGGCAGGTTGTCAAAGTGCCGCAATGATTGGTAGCGGCGCAAGGGGTGGGCGTGGTGGTCCGAGTGCCGTTGCAAGTGAAACAGCGCCCAGTTTGAGAAAATATGGTTGCTGTTCCAGGAATGGTGCGGCTGGCAGGTCTCAAACTTACCAGGGCTGCGCTCTTGCCGTAGCAGGCCATAGTGCTCAATGTAATTGGCCGAGGTGAGCTGAAAGTTCGCCCAAAACGAGGCAATCAGCAGAAAAGGCAAAATTTGCGGCCCCAGCCAGACCAACAAGGCAAGCCACAGCGCGATGGAGATCAGCGCCGGTTGCAACACCTGGTTTTGAAGGCTCCAGGTGGGTTGGTTGGCCAAGCGCAGGCGGTCTTTTTCAAGCTGCCATGCTCGCACGAAAGCACCCGGCATCTCGCGCCACAAAAATCGGTAAATCGACTCGCCCATGCGCGACGAGGCTGGGTCTGACGGCGTTGCCACGTCGCGATGGTGCCCCCGGTTGTGCTCTATCGTGAAGTGCCCGTAAAAGGTGGGTGCCAGAATAATTTTGGCCAACCAACGCTCAATAGCTGTGTTTTTGTGGCCAATTTCATGGCCCAAGTTGATGCAAAAACCTCCCACGGACCCAGTGATCAACACCATGGCCACAAGGCCGTGCCAAGGCAGCTCATAGGTGGCAACAAACCAGGCGCTGAAAATAAAACCCGCCCACAGTACGGGCACCAGCAAGAAGGTGATCCAGCGGTAGTACAGGTCGGCGTCCAGCGCGGGCACGGCAGATTCGGGCGGGTTGCTCAAGTCTTCGCCTAGAAAAAAGTCGATCACGGGTGCCAAGCCGTAAAACGTGACCACAGGCACCCACAATGCACGGGCGTCGCCGGTGACCATCATCAGGGCCGGGCCAAACCCGATGATGCACGGCACCAATACTGACAGCAGCCAGGCGTAGCGTTTTCGATCACGGTAAGGAGCGTTGACTTCAGACATCGACAAATTGTATTTGGATTATTTGGCGGTGGCATCTGGAATGCTGGGTGCGTGCGATGGAGGTGCATCAGGCACACTTTTCGTGCATGAGGACTGATAAACTGACCGCGCTGGCAATTTTGCAAACCCCTCACTCGCAAGACCTTGAACGTCGAGTCCTCACCACCATGCAACTGTTGAACCCCGCCTTTCCCACGGGGTCTAACGCTTCCCGCCTGGCCTTTGCCAAGCGCAGCTACTTTGCCCGCAACGCGGGTTTGAGTCTTGGCTTCCTCATGGCGGCGGCGGTTTTGTACCAGAACCAGGTGCCGCTTTGGTTTTGGCTGGGGCCGGTATTTCATTGCTTTGTCTTTCCCCACCTCGCTTGGTGGTGGGCTCGGCGGTCAGCCAACCCACGCAGTGCGGAGCGTCGCAATTTGCTGGCAGATCAGTTTTTCAGCGGGGCCTGGATGGCGGCTATGTCCTTCAGCCTGTTGCCTTGCGTGCTGGCCGTCACGCTGACCGGAATGGATACCCTGGCCGGTGGCGGGGCCCGTTTGTTGCTCAAAGGCTTTGCGGTGCAAGCCGTTGGGGCGGTGGTGGGTATGCTGGTTTTTGGTTTGAATTTTGCGCCTGAGGCCACCCTGTGGACCATCATTGCCTGCTTGCCTGTCTTGGTGTTTCAGCCTTTTATGGTCAGTTATGTCGCGCTCAAAGCGGTCAATCAACTGCGGCTGAAAGGTGCTGAGCTGGAGCACTTGAGCCAGCAAGACGGGTTGTCTGGCCTGTTCAACCGCAGCCACTGGGAGCAGCTGGTGCGCGCTGAATTTGCACGCTTCAGCCGGAATCAATCACCCGTGGTGCTGGTTTTGGCCGACCTGGATCACTTCAAACAACTGAACGACACCTACGGCCACGCCGCAGGTGACGAAGCCATCCGCAGCTTTGCCGCGGCCTTGAAACGGGTGCTGCGCGAGACTGACATTTGCGGCCGGTACGGGGGAGAAGAGTTCGGCATACTGCTGCCCATCACGGGTGCGGCCGCTGCGCACGAGGTGATTGAACGCCTGCGCCTAGACCTGCATACCCGCCCTTTGA
>JANNCN010000209.1:0-2325 GCA_031386665.1 Rhodoferax sp.
GCCCCCTGGCGGCAAAGCTCCTGCGCTGTGACCAGGCCTATGCCCGTGTTGGCACCGGTGATCAGTGCGAC
This sequence comes from Rhodoferax sp., assembly GCA_031386665.1. GTDB lineage: Bacteria > Pseudomonadota > Gammaproteobacteria > Burkholderiales > Burkholderiaceae_C > JANYCG01. The sequence goes on from JANNCN010000209.1 coordinate 72, forward strand.
ACGGCCGTGCAGTGGTTGGGTAGTGGGGGGCATGTTGAAACCTTGTTTGAATGTCGATGGAATGGCAGCAATGTAATTCAAATAAAATTGACAGAGCACAGGAGCCCCATGGACTTTTCAATTTCTGAAGACTACCGCGCGATCCGCGAAGGCGTAGCGGGCGTGGTTCGCTCTTTTGACGACGCCTATTGGCTGGCCCGGGACGAAGACGGCCAGTTTCCACACGAATTCCACAAAGCCATGGCAGACGCTGGCTGGTTGGGCATCACCATGCCGCAAGCCTATGGCGGAGCTGGCTTGGGTGTGACTGAAGGCGCCATCATGATGCACGAAGTGGCCAGCCATGGCGGCGGCATGGCAGCCGCATCCACCGTGCACATCAACCTGTTTGGCCCGCATCCCATCGTGGTACTGGGCACGCCAGACCAGCGCCAGCGCTGGCTTCCCAATTTGATTCAGGGCAAAGACCAATGCTGTTTTGGCGTGACCGAGCCCGACGCGGGGCTCAACACAGCGGCGATCAAAACCTTTGCTCAAAAAGTGCCCGGCGGCTACGTGGTGCAGGGTCAAAAAGTCTGGACGTCCACCGCGCAGGTGGCTAACAAGATCATGCTGCTGGCCCGCACCACCAAGCTCGAAGAATGCCAGCGCCCCACCGACGGCATGACGATTTTTTACACCGATCTGGACCGCAGCAAAATCGACGTGCACCGCATCGACAAAATGGGTCGCAAAGCGGTGGATTCGAGCTCAATTTTCATTGACGGCCTGTTCATACCCGACGCTGACCGCGTGGGTGAAGAAGGCAAAGGTTTTGGCTACATTTTGCACAGCCTTAACCCCGAGCGCTTGCTGATCGCAGCCGAGGCCGTAGCGATTGGCCAAGACGCCTTGCGTCGCGCCTCCAAATATGCGCGCGAGCGGGTGGTGTTTGACCGCCCTATCGGCCAAAACCAAGGCATTCAACACCCGCTGGCCGAGCGCTGGATGGCGCTGGAAGCGGCATGGGGCATGGTGATGAAAGGCGCTTGGCTTTATGACCAGCAACAGCCTTGCGGCGCTGAGGCGAATGCGGCCAAATTTTTGGGCGCTCGCGCTGGGTTTGATTCATGTCTGCAGGCGGTGTTGACGCATGGCGGCTATGGCTACGCTAAGGAATACCATGTTGAGCGGCTCTTGCGTGAGGTCACATTGACCCGCATTGCCCCCGTCACCGAGCAGCTGATTTTGTCTTTCATCGCCGAGAAGGTGCTGGACCTTCCGCGCTCTTACTAATCAAATCCTACTGACTGTCCGACACGCGACCGCGCAAGGCCTTGGTTTCAGACCGCTGGCTTTTGCCTTCAAGCCGGCGTTGCTTGGCGCCAAAACTTGGCTTGGTCGCGCGACGCACCAAGGGAGGCACCGCCACGCTGTTGACAATGTCATGCAAACGGGCAAAGGCGTCCAGCTTGTTCATGTCTTGCGTGCGGTGGCTTTGCGCTTTGAGAATCAACACGCCCTCTTGGGTGATGCGGCTGTCGCGCAGGGCCAGCAGCCGGTCTTTCACATCAGTGGGCAGACTAGAGGCCCCAATGTCAAAGCGCAAATGGATCGCACTGGACACTTTGTTGACGTTTTGCCCACCCGCGCCTTGTGCCCGAATGGCAGTGATGTCCACTTCGGATTCGTTGATTTCAAGAATGCGCAACTCAGGCATGGCGGGGTTAAGGACAGAGTTGATGCAGATTGATAAGCCCCAACTATAAGCCGTTCAGTCCAACGCAAAATCCTCGAATCAGCGCCGCAAGCGAATCTGGTTTGGCAACGGCACTGAGCGGCGCAACACGCCCTCCCCCAGCCAAAGCGCCGACTTGCGCGCGCGTTGCGCCACGGTTTCAAGCGGCATGGCCTGGTAATCGTCATTGAACACTTCAAAGCTGTAGTCGCCCCGGTAGCCCATTTGGTGCAGCTTCAACGTCAGCTCTGCCAGTGCCTCACTGTGCACACCGTCGCCCGGAAACACCCTGAACGTGCGCGCCGTGCTGATGCGCTCTTCCACGGTTTTGATTTCGTTCCACATGAAATCCGCCAGTTGCACCAAAAAGATTTTGCTGGGGTCCACCAGCTCCAGATCGTCCAGCGGTGTTTTGGTGGCAAACATGTGAAAAGAGTCAAAGCCCAGGCCCAGGTTGGGCATGTCGGCGTGCGAAATGATCTCCCAGGCCTGCGGAAACTCATTGATGGTGCGGCCCCAAGACAACGCCTCAAACGC
>JANNCN010000109.1:0-42257 GCA_031386665.1 Rhodoferax sp.
GGTTCCGTGATGAATTACCGATTCGGGAACCCGGCGTAGTCCTAACAACCGAAATACTTGGGCAATTGCGATGATTGTTCGGCCATTTGACCTGCCAAATCTGGTTTTCTGGGCTAGAGCGCCTTCAAGCTATCCGTTCCAGAATCAAAACAGCAAAAAATGCAAACGCCGCAATCAGTGTCCACTTCAGCGTGAGCAGGCCATAGCGTTTGAAACGGGCATCACCCGTTCCTATAAAAAAAGCGAACGATACGCCTGACGCTATCAACAAAAATAATATCAACCATCGAAAAAGCAACATAGTGACACTAAGGGGTTTAAAGGGCCACTACCCGTGCGATTACCCGAGCGATTACAGCCGCCATTACCAAGCCTTTGCAAGTTGTCCGAAACCTCGAGGTGCCAGCTTTTCGTCTTCAAAACTCACAAGCTCCCAAGCCTTGGAGTTGGCAAGCAAGGCCCTTAGAAGCTTGTTATTGAGTTCATGCCCAGATCGAAAGGCGCTGTAAGAGGCCAAAAGAGGTTTCCCCAACATGTGCATGTCGCCCATGGCGTCCAATATTTTGTGTTTAACGAACTCATCGTCATAGCGCAGACCGCCAGAGTTCAGCACTTTGTAATCGTCCATGACGATGGCATTGTCCAACCCGCCACCCAATCCCAAGCCATTGACTCTCATCATTTCGACATCTTTTGTGAAGCCAAAGGTTCGGGCTCTGGCGATATCGCGCGAGTAGGAGTCTCGACCCATGTCAAACTCAAATCGCTGGCCCGATGAATCAACAGCAGGGTGATCAAAATTGATTTCGAAACTCAATCGATAACCGTGGTAGGGCTCCAAACGGGCCCAGCTTCTGCCCGCTCCCTCACCATTGTGAACATCAATCGGTGTCAATACTCGAATAAATCGCCGTGGTGCATTTTGAAATTCAATGCCTGCCGTTTGAAGCAGAAACACAAAGGACGCCGCTGAACCGTCCAGTATTGGGACTTCCTCAGCTGTGATGTCAACGTAAAGATTATCAACACCAAGACCTGCGCACGCCGACATCATGTGCTCGACCGTGGACACCCGGGCATTGCCGTTGGAGACCCGCGTCGCCAACCGGGTGTCTGTCACCGACATCGCAGACATCGGAATATCCACAACGTCGGCCAAATCAACCCGCCGAAAAACAATGCCCGTGTCAGGCGGCGCGGGGCGCAAGGTCATTTCAACTCGTTGCCCACTGTGCAGCCCTACTCCGACGGCGCTGGTCAGCGACTTGAGCGTTCTTTGTTTAATCACAGCCCGATTTTACAAAATCCCAAGCAAAGGGCCACCTCGAGCGACGCCAGCCCCAATGAGGGGCAGGAAGCCACACGCAGTGGGCGACCATGGGGGCAACTCGGCAAGGCGCTGGGCCGTCCCGAGCGAAGCCGACCCCCTTGGGGGGCAGGAAGCCACAGGCAATGGGCGGCCGTGAGGGCAACATCAATCAGCTTGTTTCCGCAGGAAAGCCGGGATTTCGTAATCATCCATTCCGCCACTAGAAAGGGCATCGACTTTGGCTGCGGCGGACGTTCTGCCACGCCAAACCGCTGGGGTGCCCAAACTACCGTAATCGGGCTGGGCCGACATTGGGTGACCAGAGGACAAAGGCGCTGGCGCACTGGCTACCATGTTCAAGGTCGGTACATGAAAGGGCACGTTGTCTGTGCCAGTTCGCAAAACTTGCAATGGAGGCGCTGTGCGCCGAACTCCTTGACGGCTCAAACCCGTCGCGACAACGGTCACCCTAATGTCTTCACCGAGACTGTCGTCATAGGCCGTGCCGTAAATAACGTGCGCGTCGGCAGAGGCGTAGGCGCGGATCGTATTCATCGCCAAACGGGATTCAGTGAGTTTCAATGATCCTTTACTCGCCGTAATCAGGACCAGTACGCCTTTGGCACCCGACAGGTCGACACCTTCAAGCAAGGGGCACGCCACCGCTTGCTCTGCCGCTATGCGGGCGCGGTCTGGGCCACCCGCCATCGCGGTGCCCATCATGGCTTTGCCAGGCTCCCCCATCACGGTACGGACATCTTCAAAGTCGACGTTCATGTGGGCTGGCACATTGATGATCTCAGCAATTCCACCGACCGCATTCTTCAGTACATCATTGGCATGCTTGAACGCTTCGTCCTGGGTAATGTCATCGCCCAAGACGTCAAGCAATTTTTCGTTCAGGACGACGATCAAGGAGTCCACATTGGCCTCGAGCTCTGCCAGACCTAAGTCAGCATTGCTCATGCGCCGCCCGCCCTCAAACTCAAAGGGTTTTGTCACCACGCCTACGGTCAAGATTCCCATTTCTCGCGCGACACGGGCGATCACTGGCGCAGCGCCTGTGCCCGTACCACCTCCCATGCCTGCTGTGATGAACAACATGTGAGCGCCGTCGATAGAGGAGCGAATGTCTTCAATCGCCTGCTCAGCAGCATCGCGGCCTTTGTCAGGCTTGCTTCCAGCGCCTAGTCCGGTGTTGCCCAATTGAATGGTCTTGTGCGCAGCACTGCGACTCAATGCCTGTGCGTCAGTATTGGCGCTGATGAATTCGACACCTTGAACACCACGTTCAATCATGTGCTCCACCGCATTGCCTCCCCCACCTCCCACACCAATCACTTTGATTTGTGTGCCCAGGTTGAATGCTTCGTCTTCAATCATTTCGATGCTCATTTTTCATCTCCTAGTTTGCAGTTGCCTAAATAAATTGCTCTGATGCTTCAATTTTTGTCTTTGTGTTTTAGTCTTTTCATTGCGTATCGCCATCGCGTATGAGGGCTACCCCGAGCCAGCCAAATTTTGTCAATCATGGTTAGAAGTTCCCTACAAACCAGTCTTTAACTTGTCCAAAAGCCGTTTTCATGGAGCCATTTTTTTGCGCCACCTTGAAACCACGCATTCTGGCGAGTCGCGCCTCCTCCAACAGCCCCATCACAGTGGCAGCACGCGGTTGCGCAACCATATCGGCCAGGGCACTTGAATACTTTGGAATACCCCGTCGGACGGGCTTAAGAAATATGTCCTCCCCCAGCTCAAGCATGCCGGGCATCACACAACTGCCGCCAGTCAAAACTATCCCGCTCGATAGCACTTCCTCATAGCCAGAGCCTCGAATCACTTGATGGACCAAAGAGAATATTTCTTCAACGCGCGGCTCGATCACTCCGGCCAAGGCCTGACGACCCAACATGCGCGGGCCTCGATCACCCAGCCCGGGTACTTCAACTTGAGTGTCTGGATCTGCCAATAGTTGCTTGGCACAACCGCTTTCAACCTTAATGTCCTCAGCGTCTTTGGTGGGCGTTCGCAAAGCCATGGCTATGTCGCTCGTGATCAAGTCGCCGGCGATGGGAATGACTGCCGTGTGCCTGATAGCACCTCCAGTGAAAATTGCCACATCGGTAGTGCCTGCTCCAATGTCTACCAAAACCACACCCAGCTCACGCTCATCTTGAGTCAGGACCGACAGACTGCTGGCCAATGGATTGAGCATCAGTTGCTCGACCTCGAGCCCGCATCTGCGAACACACTTTATGATGTTTTCAGCCGCACTTTGCGCACCCGTCACGATGTGAACCTTCGCCTCAAGTCGTATGCCACTCATTCCGATGGGCTCTTTGACATCCTGTCCGTCAATCACGAACTCTTGAGGCTCAACCAGTAGCAAGCGCTGGTCTGTTGAAATGTTGATTGCCTTTGCAGTTTCAACGACACGCGCAACATCTGCTTGCGTGACCTCGCGGTCCTTCACCGCTACCATTCCGCTCGAATTGATTCCTCGAATGTGACTGCCAGTGATTCCCGTGTAGACGCGTTGAATCTTGCAATCAGCCATCAACTCAGCTTCTTTCAAAGCCTGCTGAATACTTTGAACCGTAGCGTCAATGTTCACCACAACGCCCCGCTTTAGCCCATTGCTGGGCGCAACTCCTAGACCAGCCAGCTTAAGTTCGCCGCCGGGCATTACTTCGGCAACCACCACCATGACCTTGGCGGTTCCAATGTCTAAACCAACTACGAGGTCTTTGTATTCTTTTGCCATCTTGCGTGCTAGTTTTTATTCAATATCAATCTGAGAATCATTGCTTGTTGCTCTGCACCGGCACCACGGTAGTGACTCCGCGCAACCGAATCGCATAACCATCCTCGTGTCGCAAGTCAGCAGACTCGAGGGCTTCAGGGTTACGCCCATATTTGCGGATCACTTGCGTCAAGGTTGACGTAAACTTCCTCGTCCGTTCAAATACTTGCTGAGCGGAGCCGCGTCCTAGCTGAAGCACGGCGCCAGTATCCAACCGCGCCTCCCAGCTACCGCGTCCTGTCAACTCGATTTGATCCAACACAAGGTCAAGGTTTGCAAAAAGCGGTTGAAGACTTTGATAGACCGCCAACACCTGCGCACCTTGGCCTGGCTGCCCGCTTAAACGGGGCAGTGAGTCTTGTTCGACCTCTCCCAAATTAGCTTCAAAGACTTCACCAAAACTGTTCAAGAGTCGAGCTTCCCCGTCATTGCCCCAATAAGCAACCGCAACATGTTCTTTTAGGCTCACGCTAAGGAGATTGGGAAATTCGCGCTTCACCACTGCTTGTCGCACCCAGGGAACTGCCTCGAATACCTGTCGGGCATTTGCCAAATCTAGCGTGACAAAAGTTCCATTTAACTTGGGTGCCACATTGGATCTCAACGCAATCGAATTAGTGTGTACAAAGTCCCCGGAAACACGAATCTTGCCAATTGCGAACCAAGGCGACTTTAAGATCCAAGAAATCGAAAAGCTTAAAGTCAAAAAAACGAATGCGACGAACAAGGCCGCCGCCGTGCCCTTCATCAGCTTCACATCCAGCGGGTATGCCATTTGTTGGTTCATGGACTTTTTCTCCCGATATTGGAGCCGCTGACTTTGGAGTAGTCCAGAGTTGCAAGTTTCAAAATCTGGACACATAACTCAGGGTAGGAAATTCCTGCAGCCTTTGCAGATATTGGAACCAGCGAGTGTGAAGTCATACCAGGCGATGTGTTCATTTCCAGCAAAAAAGGCTTGCGATCCCTCGCACGAATCATGAGATCGGCCCGTGCCCAACCCCTGCAGCCCAGCACCCTGAAGGCAGCCAGCACGATGCGTGATATCTCGCGCTCCTCATGGGCTGGCAATCCACTTGGGCACTGGTATTGCACAACGTCGGTGAAATATTTGTTTTGGTAGTCGTATGCGCCTTCAGGCGCATTGATCCGAACCACGGGAAAGGCCTTCGCGTCCGCGCCGATGCCAATGACAGGACAGGTAACTTCTTCACCTTCGATAAATTCCTCGCACAGCACGTCTGCGTCATAGCCTGCGGCCAGCGTCACAGCCTTCTGCATCTGCGAATAGCCACTTACCTTGCTGACACCGATGGACGAGCCTTCACGCGGTGGTTTGACAACCAGCGGCAACCCCAATTCGTCCGGGACCACAATAATCGCTTCACGATGCTGATGGTGAGCCCCAAGTAGTACGTATCGCGGGGTTGGCAAACCTGCCTGCAGCCAAACCCTTTTGGTCATGACTTTGTCAATTGAAATGCTGGACGCCATCACCCCAGAGCCAGTGTACGGAATTCCCATCAACTCCAATGCGCCTTGCACTGTGCCGTCCTCTCCATGGCGACCATGCAAGGCAATGAAGCAACTTGCAAAACCCTCGCTTCGGATGTCTTCCATGGAACGTAAAGACGGGTCAAACGCATGGGCATCAACACCCATAGATTTCAAGGCGTACAACACGCCGGCACCAGATAGCAGCGAAACCTCACGTTCAGCAGAAAAACCACCCATGAGTACGGCGACCTTGCCAAATCCAGACGCGTTGTAATTCATGATTTCATCGTCAATTTTTCGGACTTTGAAAAAGTCTGATTCAACAACACCAATTGCCCAGGAATTGATCCAATCGACCCAGCGCCCATGCACAAGACAACATCTCCATCGCGCGCGTATTCAAGGATTGCGCCTGCCAACAACCCAATATCCTCGACAAGAAGCGGCTCGACTTTGGCTGCTAAGCGAAGGGCGCTTGTGAGCGCTCGGCTGTCAGCGCCAATTATTGGGGTTTCGCCAGCGGAATAAACCTCAGTCAGTATGACCAGATCTGCACCACCGATCACCCTAACGAACTCCTCAAAGCAATCGCGGGTACGGCTGTACCGATGGGGTTGAAAAGCCAGAACCAGTCGGCGATTTGGGAACGCTCCGCGCGCTGCAGACAGTGTTGCCGCCAATTCCACAGGATGATGACCATAGTCATCTATCAGGAGGTACTCTCCTCCGGCGGGGGCTGTCAGATTTCCATGGCTTTGAAAGCGCCGCCCAACGCCTTGAAATTCAGCCAACGCAGCCATTACCGAATCATCAGGAATATTGAGTTCAGCAGCCACTGCAATGGCAGCCAAAGAATTCAATACATTGTGACGGCCTGGCAAATTCAATACCACTGAAAGATCCTTCAGCTTGACACCATTTCTTCTTTCTACTGTGAAATGCATTTGGTGGCCCACCGCGCGAACGTCTATCGCTCGAACTTGCGCACCTTCTTCAAAACCGTAGCTTGTGACAGGACAGATGACTTGACAGAGAATGTCTCGAACAGCGGCATCATCAGTGCACAAAATGGCTGTGCCGTAGAACGGCATCCGATGCAAAAAATCTACAAAAGCACGTTTCAAACGTTCAAAATCATGGCCGTAGGTTTCCATGTGATCGGCATCAATATTCGTCACAACGGCCATCACAGGAAGCAGGTAGAGAAATGACGCGTCCGACTCGTCTGCTTCCACAACAATGTAGTCCCCCTTCCCCAGCCTTGCATTCGTACCGGCGCTGGTTAGGCGCCCACCAATTACGAAAGTTGGATCCAGACCTGCCTTAATCAAAACACTTGAAACAAGGCTGGTGGTCGTTGTTTTTCCATGCGTACCTGCAATCGCAATGCCGCTTTTCAAACGCATTAATTCCGCCAGCATTTGGGCTCTGGGCACAATCGATATCCGTTTTTCTCGGGCAGCAACGACTTCGGCATTGCTACTTTTGACCGCAGAGGATGTCACGACAGCGTCAGCACCTTCAATGTTACTGGCTGCGTGCCCCACAAAGGTTGTAATGCCCAAATCAGAAAGGCGCTGCAAAGTGGGACCGTCATGAAGATCCGATCCACTGATTAAATAGCCTAAAGTGTACAAAACCTCTGCTATTGCAGACATCCCCGAGCCGGCAATTCCAACAAAGTGGATATGCTTTACTGCGTGCTTCACGATTTGCCTCGCGCATTGGTAATTGAATCGCAAGAGGCCAGCACTCGCTCTACTGCCCCGAACTTTGCCATTTTCCTAGCTGCCACTGCACTGGTCATAAGAGTCAAACGGTCAGCTTTTTGCAACATCCGGGCAAGTCGATCCACCGTCAAGTCCTGCTGCCTGACTAGCCAACCGCCCCCTTCATCCACCAGAAAGCTGGCATTGGTAGTTTGGTGGTCATCGACCGCAGAAGGAAAGGGCACAAAAACAGCAGCTACACCTACAGCCGCAACCTCCGTGACTGTGCTTGCGCCAGATCTACAAATGACCAAGTCTGCCTCAGCATAGGCTTGGGAAGTGTCTGTTATGAAAGGCGTCAGGTTTGCCGAAATGCCTGAGGCGTTGTAGAACGTTCGCAATTGCTCAATGTGCTTCTGTCCACTTTGGTGGGTCACCAATGGTCGACTATGAGGGGCCAGCATTGCCAAAGCCTGGGGCACCACTTCGTTGAGCGTTTTGGCGCCCAGACTTCCTCCCAAAACTAACAGTTTCAATGGGCCTTGGCGAGCTCGATATCGAACCTCTGGTGCGTCAAGGTCGACAAACTCTGCACGCAACGGGTTTCCAATCCATCTGGCTTGCTTGACCGATTCAGAGAAAGGCGTTGGAAAGGCGGTGAAGACTTTTTTGGCAAACCGCGCAAGCACTTTATTCGCCATGCCGGCGACAGAATTTTGCTCGTGAATTACGATGGGCTTCCCCATTAAAAAGCTCATCAAACCGGCTGGCAACGTGATGTAGCCTCCAAATCCCACTACAACATCGGGTTTCACTTGCCGCAATATGCGAGTGCTTTGCCAACAGGCCCGCATTAGGCGCCACGGTAACGCCAATAGAGCCATAGATCCTTTGCCGCGGACACCACCAAAATCTATCAAGTCGATGCTGAAATCCGATGCCGGAACTATTTGACTCTCCATACTGGGACTAGCCTGAGAACCACGCCCTCCAAGCCAATGAACACGCCAGCCAGCATCGCGCATCGCAATTGCAACCGCCAATCCAGGAAAAATATGCCCCCCAGTGCCACCTGCCAAGATCAATACCGTTTTTTGAGCAATCGAGTTCATCGGCCGCCCCCGTGCATCAATTGGCGGTTCTCAAAATCTACACGGAGCACCACGGCAATGGCGACAAGGTTGACCAAAATCGCTGATCCCCCATAGCTCATCAAAGGCAGAGTCAGTCCTTTGGTGGGCAATGCTCCTAAGTTCACACCCATGTTGATGAAGGCCTGGAAACCCATCCAGATGCCAACTCCTTGAGCGACCAATCCTGCAAAAACACGATCGAGCGAAATTGCCTGTCGTCCAATGTGCATCATGCGTCTGGTCATCCAGAAAAAGAGTCCGATGACACTTGCCACCCCAATCAAGCCAAACTCCTCACCTATGACCGCAAGCAAAAAGTCCGTGTGCGCCTCTGGCAACCAATGTAGTTTCTCGACACTTCCACCCAGTCCAACCCCGAAGATCTCTCCACGGCCAATAGCGATCAATGAGTGAGTGAGTTGGTATCCTTTGCCAAGAGCGTGTTCCTCTGCCCATGGATTCAAATAGGCAAAGATCCGCTCACGGCGGAAGTCACTGAATGCAATCATCAGCGAAAACGCAACAACCAGTACCGCCACTATCAGGAAAAACATGCGCGCATTAACGCCACCCAGAAACAGAATTCCCATTGCGATGACCGCAATGACCATGAAGGCGCCCATATCCGGCTCAGCCAATAGCAAGAGTCCCACAATCGCTACAGCCGCCCCCATCGGCATGACGGCTCGAAAAAATCGCTCCTTCACCTCCATTTTGCGAACCATATAATCCGCCGCGTAAAGGAGGACAGCAAATTTAGCCAGCTCGGAGGGTTGAAAGCCAGTGATCCCGAGCGGAATCCAACGTTTTGCGCCGTTCACTCCCTTGCCAACGTGCGGAATCAAAACCACGACAAGCAACAGCAATGCGGCCACAAATAACCAAGGAGCCACTTTTTCCCATGTTGCAAGCGGCAATTGAAATGCGATAAGCGCCGCGACAAACGCTACCAGCAAAGAGACCACATGACGCGTTAAGAAATGGGTGTGGTTATAGCGCGAAAATTTTGGATTTTCCGGCATTGCGATGGAGGCCGAATAGACCATCACCAAACCCCATGCAAGGAGTGCAACCGACACCCAAATCAAGGCCTGGTCAAATCCAACGGTACGACTAGGTACAGCAGAAAGACCTACCCCTCGATGTGTGAACGTATTCATGTGCTAGCCAGAACAGACGCTTGTGAGGCCTGAAACAGCGATGCAACAGCCTCTCGAAAGCTTGCAGCCCGGTGTTCGTAGTTATCAAACATGTCAAAGCTAGCGCATGCTGGCGACAACAAAACCGCGTCGCCATCCACCGCTTGAAAAGCCGCAATCGTTACAGCATCTTTCATGTTGGAAGCTTCCAATAGCGGAATTCCAGTTTCCCGAAGCACATCGGCAATCAAAGGCCCATCGCGGCCGATCAAAATGGCGGCTCTGACATGAGATGCAACCGGAACAGCGAGCGGTGAAAAATCTTGGCCTTTGCCCTCACCTCCAAGAATGACAACTAGCTTGCGATTCCGGCTGAGTCCATTGATTGCGGCAACAGTCGCTCCAACATTGGTTCCTTTGCTGTCATCAATGAACTCGACACCACCAACAACCCGAATCAACTCAACTCGATGAGGCTCACCACGGTACTCACGCAATCCATAGAGCAAAGGCGCAATACTGCACCCTGCAGCCAACGCCAACGATAATGCAGCTAGGGCGTTTGATGCGTTGTGCTTTCCGTGAATTTGCAGTGAATCCGTCGGCAATAACCGCTGCGTGAATATTTCTTCGGCCTCTTCGGTCCGTTTTCGGCGAGCACCGTCACTTGGTGTCATTCTGACCAACCAAGAGACACCATCGACAACTTCTACGCCGAAGTCCCCTGCACGCGTTGGCATACCTGTTCCAAAGGTTTCAAAAGACGGACGGGAGCCACCTTTGACTCGACCTGAGGGTTGAATTTGAGGAGCCATCGCCATCACGACGCAGTCCTCCCTATTGAGAATCATTTTGGAGTTATGACCGAATACCCTTGCTTTTGCCCTTGTGTAGGCTTCCATCGACCCATGCCAATCCAGATGATCTTGAGAAATATTCAACACGGTAGCCGCTGTCGCCTCGAAATCTTCCACGCCGTCGAGTTGAAAACTGGACAATTCAATGACCCAAACTTGCGGCAAAGCCTTGTTGTCAATGGCTAAAGTCAAGGTGTCCAATAGCGTGGGGCCAATATTTCCAGCAACAGCAACAGACTTTCCGGCCCGTGCTACCAATTGCCCTGTCAGGGCCGTCACTGTGGTTTTTCCATTGGTACCAGTGATCGCCAATACTGAGGGCGAATACCCCTCTGATTCCTTGAGATCCGCGAGCGCCCATGAAAACAAATTCAATTCGGCTCGAACTGCGTCGAAATGAACAGCGTTGTTTGCGAGAAGCCGTTTGATTCCGTCGGCTGGGATGCCAGGGCTCTTCAGTACGATATGAACACCCTTGCCGTCAAACAGTCCACTGTCGAATTCACCGCCAACGAATCCTGCGCCAGGTATCTCTCGCCGCAATGCTTCAAGTTGCGGGGGGAGCATTCGGGTATCGGCTACCGTCACAACTGCCCCCAATCGGGCGCACCACCTGGCCATGGCCAATCCCGAAGCCCCAAGCCCCAAGATCAATACATTTTTTTCGCGCAAATCTTTCACAGCCTATCTCAACTTCAATGTGGACAAACCGACTAGGCAAAGAAGCATGGTGATGATCCAGAATCGCACAACAACCTGCGTTTCTTTCCAACCGCTTTTTTCGAAATGATGGTGCAAAGGAGCCATTTTGAAAATGCGCCGCCCCTCTCCGAATTTCCGCTTCGTGTACTTAAACCAGCCGACCTGAAGCATGACGGAAAGCGCTTCCACTACAAAAATCCCCCCCATAATGGCCAAAACTATTTCTTGGCGAACGATGACTGCGATTGTTCCTAGAGCCCCACCCAACGCCAATGCGCCAACGTCACCCATGAATACCTGCGCAGGGTAGGTGTTGAACCATAGAAATGCCAAACCTGCCCCGGCCATCGCAGAGCAAAAAATTAACACTTCACCCGAACCCGGAATGTGCGGTAGAAAGAGATATTTCGAAAAAACTGAACTGCCCGTGACGTAGGCGAAAACACCAAGCGCCGATCCCACCATCACGACGGGCATGATCGCCAGTCCGTCCAAACCATCCGTTAAATTGACAGCATTGCTTGAACCGACAATGACGAGATAGGTAAGCAATACAAAACCGAGCACACCTAGCGGATAACTAACTTCTTTGAAAAACGGAACTAAAAGACCTGCCTTCGGTGGCAAATTCATGTCAAAGCCAGATTGAACCCACTTCACGAAAAGCTCTAAAACTCTTAGATTTGAGCTCTCTGAAATGCTGAAGACAAGGTAAAGCGCGGCAATTAGTCCGACGACTGATTGCCAGAAATACTTTTCTCGCGAACGCATCCCTTCTGGATCTTTGTTGACCACTTTGCGCCAATCATCCATCCACCCAATCGCGCCAAATCCCAACGTGACCACAAGAACTATCCAGACAAAGCGGTTGGTCAAGTCAAACCAGAGCAAGGTCGATACTGAAATACACAGCAAGATAAGCACACCTCCCATAGTGGGGGTTCCGCTTTTGCTCATATGGGTTTCTAAGCCATAGCCGCGAATAGGCTGCCCTATTTTCAGACGGGTCAACTGACGAATGACAATAGGTCCTGCGACCAACCCCATGATCAAAGCAGTCAATGCAGCCATCACTGCTCGAAACGTCAGGTACTGAAACACGCGGAAAAAACCAAACTCAGGCGATTGAGTTTGGAGCCATTGAGCGAGACTCAAGAGCATTTGATCTCCCTTGAACTTGCCGACTCAGACAATCTCGTGATCGCATCAATCACCCGCTCCATCTTCATAAACCTGGAACCCTTCACTAAAATACTTCCACAAACCGACAGTGATTCAGGCAACGCCTCCACAAGCTGGTGCAGGTCAAGGAAGTGGTTTCCATGTTGAAAACTGCCACTCGCATGCGCCGCCAAATTGCCTAGCGTGAACAAGTTTTCAATACCTAATGACTTCGCGTACTCGCCAGCTTCGGCATGAAACTCCGGGCCCTTGGCTCCAACTTCCCCCATGTCACCTAATATTAAAAGCCTGGGGCCAGGTAATCCTGCCAACACATCAATTGCTGCGCGTACAGAGTCGGGATTTGCGTTGTAGGTATCGTCAATGAGGGTGTATTGATGACCCCCTGCGGAGCCGAGACTAGACCGAGATCGGCCCGTCACCGGCTCGAAATACTCCAAACCTCGTTGCACTGCTGCCAATGAAGATCCCGCGGCGAGAGCGCAGGCTGTCGCAGCCATGGCATTTTGAACATTGTGCCGTCCGGGAACCTTCAATTTGAACTGAATTGCCCCAGAGGGTGTTTGAGCATGGATGTGCCACGCATTCTCGGACCATACCGATTGAGTACACAAGATGTCCGCACTGGCGCGGTCTACAATTTGGCTGATCGGATCAGATGCGACATCACTTGAAATGCCAAATGTCAAAGTGGGGCGTTGGCCCGCGACTTCCTTCCACAGCGCCGAAAAGTCATCTGAAATGGGAAAGACCGCAACTCCATCGGCCGGCAAAGCGCGAATCACTGCAGCATTTTCTTGAGCAACTGCATCGACAGTTTTCATGAACTCCAAGTGTTCGCGTTGGGCATTGTTCACCAACGCTACTGTTGGTCTAACCATAGCCGCCAGCATCGCTATTTCACCCGGATGGTTCATGCCTACCTCAACCACAGCGACTTGATGTGTGGAGTTGAGCCGAAGGAGTGTCAATGGCACTCCAATTTCATTGTTCAAATTCCCTTGAGTTGACAAGGTTGATTGCGGCTTTTCTTGGCGCAGTATGGAAGCAATCATTTGAGTCACAGTCGTTTTACCGTTGCTTCCCGCCACCGCGATCATTGGAAGCTTGAATTGGGACCTCCAGCTGGTAGCAAGTTCACCCAAAGCTTTGCGGGTGTCCGCTACTACGAGGCCAGGAAGTCCCGATTGCTGCAATTTGGATTTAGAACTGCACAGGGCTGCTACAGCCCCCTGTTCACGTGCAATGACCAAAAAGTCGTCGCCATTGAACTGCTCTCCGGTCAAAGCAATAAAAAAATCTCCGTCCAAAACAGTTCGAGTGTCTGTGTGCACCCTGGAAAATAAGACGTCGTCGCTGCGCAATTTTTCGGAACATGAGATCCACGTCGCGGCTTGGTTTAAACTCATCATTGAAGCCACGTCATGCTCCTGGTTAACGAGTTGCCAATCGGCCATGAATTCAACGCAAAAGCTACCTGCTGACGATCCGAAAACGGAAGTTTGACGCCATCGACTTCTTGGTAATCTTCGTGGCCCTTTCCAGCGATGAGAACCACATCGTTGGCGCTAGCATTCTGCACCGCGTGCTCAATTGCAAGCGCGCGATCTAGTTGAATTGTTATCGACTCAGACCGGCCAAACCCTGCCAATATTTGCTCGACAATTTCACATGCATTTTCCCAACGTGGGTTGTCGTTCGTCACGACCAACTCGTCTGCCCTATCGTACGCAATTTGCCCCATGATCCCCCGCTTGGTCTTGTCTCGGTTACCGCCGCACCCAAAGACGCACCATAGTAGACCGCCGCGCTGCTGCGCAAGTGGACGAAGAGCCTCCAAGGATTTTTGCAGTGCATCGGGCGTGTGAGCGTAGTCCACAGCGACCAGTGGTTGATTGACGCCTCCCAAGCACTCCATTCTTCCTGGCACCGGACCCAACGAACTACAGGCAGCGACACACTCTTCGAGGGGATGTCCCATTGCGCGCATGACCCCTACAACAGCCAACAAATTGTCAACGTTGTACAAGCCTATGGCCCGTGTGTTTAAAGCGGCACGATGCCCACCCTCGACAACCCAAAATTTCAAACCCAGAGCGCTGTATGAAATGTCGCTTGCCCATAGGCGGGCAGGGCCAACACTTGAAAGTGTCCACACATCAACTTGGCGATCCTTGCTTTTTACGGTCATCACGTTGACGAGCTCGACACCTTTTGGGTCATCAATATTGATCACCGCCGCGGCAAGACTTGACCAATGAAAAAGCGAGGTCTTGGCAAGCCAGTAGGCTTGCATTGACCCGTGGTAATCCAAGTGGTCTTGCGTGAAGTTGGTGAAAACGGCAATTCGAATTTCGGTGCCGAGCAGTCTATTTTCTTCAATGCCGATTGAGGATGCTTCGACAGCACAGGCCAACAAACCATGATTCACAAAATTCCGAAATGATGCTTGCATTTGCACGGCACCGGGTGTGGTTAACCCATTTGAGATCATCGCGAAAGGCTCAGACCCCTCAATTTGAGGAGCGATTTTTGAACTTCCTTCGCTCTTTTTCGGGTAACCTATCCCCAGCGTTCCGATAACCCCGCAGCGCATTGATTTGGACAAACCAGTACCGGACAATGCGTGAGCGAGCCACCATGAAGTTGAGGTTTTCCCGTTGGTTCCTGTTATTGCCACTACCTGTAACTTTTTTGATGGATGGTCAAAAAAAGCTGCTGCAATAGGTCCGCAGGCGGCCTTGAGTCCTGCATAAGATGCAATCGCTCCACAATCAAAGTTATAGCGTCTTACATCGTCAAGTTCAACCAGGCAAGCCTTTGCACCGCTTGCAATGCTGCTCAATACGAAGTCACGAGCATCGGTTTTGCGCCCCGGCCAAGCCATGAATCCATCGCCCGCGCGAACTTTCTGGTTGTCCGTTTGCAAATTGCCGGTAACGTGAGCCTTGAGCCAATTTGCTGCCTGGTCGGGTGTCGTCAGTTCAATCATCAAAAGCTCTCTTCCACCGCTGCAACGATTTGCGGTTTAACCGCCACGTCAGGCTGAATCGCCATCATGCGAAGTGTTTGTTGAACGACTTCACTAAACACTGGGGCGGCGACCACACCGCCGTAGTATTGGCCAGCGGTAGGCTCATCGATCATGACCGCCACAATAATTCTGGGCTTGTCGATCGGCGCCATTCCGACAAACCAACCTCTGTATTTGCGGTTTCCTGTGCTGCCGTAGCCTTTACCGATTTGTTTGTAAGCAGTTCCCGACTTTCCCCCGACTGAGTAGCCCATGGTTTGAGCCTTTTGTCCTGTTCCTCCCTGCCCAGTCGCCATTTGAAGCATTTTGCGCACTTGAGACGCCGTTTTTTCCGACAAAACCGGTGTGCCAATGGCAGGTACGCTTGTTTTTAGCATCGTCGCTGGGATGATTTGTCCATCGTGCGAAAACACGGTGTAAGAGCGCGCCATCTGAAACAAAGATGCTGAAAGCCCGTAGCCATACGACATGGTCGCTTGCTCAATCGGGCGCCAAGTTTTGTAAGGTCTCAGGCGACCAGACTCCGCTCCTGGAAAACTAATTTGAGGTTTTTGACCAAATCCGGCTTTCGAAAACAACTCCCACATTTCACGTGGCTGAGTTTGCATCGCGATTTTGGTAGTTCCTATATTGCTAGATTTTTGAATGACCCCCTCGACGGTCAAAACCCCATTGGGATGGGAATCTGAAATTGTCGAACCCGTAATGGTCAATTTGCCATTTCCGGTGTCGATCAATGTGTCTGGCTTGAATCGCCCTGTCTCAAGGCCCAGACCCACAGTGAACGGTTTCATGACCGAGCCTGGTTCAAAAGTATCGGTCAAAGCCCTGTTTCGCAACTGTTCACCCTTCAGGTTGCGACGCTTGTCAGGGATGTAGCTCGGGTAATTGGCAAGCGCCAAAACCTCCCCCGTAATGGCATCCAGAACCACGACGCTTCCGGCCGCCGCTTTGTTGCTGATCACCGCATCTCGCAACTTCTGGTAGGCAAAGAACTGAACTTTGCTGTCGATGCTCAGCTGTATGTCCCGTCCATCAGCAGGGGGTAAGGTTTCACCGACAGCTTCGACAGCACGACCCATCCGGTCCTTGATGACTCGTCTCGAACCTGCGCGCCCTGATAGGTCTTTATTGAACGCCAATTCAATACCTTCTTGTCCAATGTCCTCAACATTGGTGAATCCAACAACGTGCGCAGCAGCTTCGCCCTCCGGGTATTGGCGTTTATAGTCTTTTCTGAGATAGACGCCCTGCAAATCCATGGCAGCAATCTGCTTTCCAATGGAATCATCAACTTGTCGCTTTAGCCACACAAAGGTCTTGTCGTTTTCGGCCAGTTTCTTGTTGAGTTCAGAGACACTCAAGTCCAACAACTTTGCCAGCTGAAGTGCTTCAGATTCGGTAAGGACTACATCTTCGGGAATCGCCCAGACACTTGATGCGGCCACGCTTGAGGCGAGGATCAACCCGTTGCGGTCAATGATTCGCCCGCGGTTGGCGGGCAACTCGAGAGTTCTTGCAAAACGTACCTCGCCTTGCTTTTGGTAAAAGTCGTTCGACAAAACCTGAATGTAGGTAGCCCGTGCCGCAAGCCCAAGAAACGACAACCCAATCGCCGCAACGATGAGCTTGCTGCGCCAAACCGGCGTGCGGCTGGCCAACAGAGGGCTCGACGTGTAAACAACGCTGCGGCTCATTGCACCCTCCCGACAGCGTTTTGTGCCGACGCAGGGGATTCAACTTTGCCTTGAAGCTGATCCCTGTCAGCCGCCGCTGTCTGGCTGACTCTTTGCGTGATGCCCGGCGTTGCAGTGCGCATGTGAAGCTGGTCTTTGGCCAACCGCTCGACCCGCATGGGGGTCGCCTTGGCCTGCTTTTCAACTTGAAGGCTCTTATTTTCGGAGACCAGTCTGCGTGACTCGGAGTTCGCTTTGTCGATTGCGGAAAAAAGTCGTCGTGACTCGTATTGAACGTTCACCAAATAGAGCGCGCTCGCCAACACCGCCGCCAACAAGACAAGGTTGAGACGAATCATGCAGCGGTCCTTTGAGCAACACGCATGACGGCGCTGCGCGACCGTGGATTCATACCTATTTCTGCGGCACTCGGCTTTGTGCGACCCAACATCAACAGCTTCATCGCCTTGGGCGCAGCAAATGGGGCGCGACGATCGTACTCATCACGAGAGTTCTTAGCGATGAACTGCTTGACCATCCTGTCTTCAAGTGAGTGAAAGCTAATCACCACCAAACGACCTGCGGTCTGCAACACATCAAGACTCGCCTCTAACGCCTGTTGCAGCTCTTCAAGCTCGGCGTTGATGAAAATCCGAAAAGCCTGAAATGTGCGCGTTGCAGGGTTCTGGCCCGGCTCGCGGGTTTTGACCGTGTCAGCCACGAGCTGGGCCAATTCAGTGGTGGTTGAAATAGGCCCCCGTGCCTGTCGGCGAGCAACAATCGCCTTTGCAATGGGGCCAGCAAACCGTTCTTCACCATATTCACGAATCACCTCCGATATTTTCTCTACCTCTGCCGTCGCAAGCCATTGAGCAACGCTCTGTCCACGTGTCGTGTCCATGCGCATATCCAATGGGCCATCGAATCTGAAACTAAAACCCCGCTCAGGGCTGTCAATTTGAGGCGAGCTGATACCCAAGTCCATCAACAGCCCTGCCACACTGCCACGTCCCAAGTTTCCCAATTGATTGAATCCTTCATGCCGAATACTGAAGCGGCCATCGGTGATGGATTGGGCCGCCTGTACCGCCTGCGGGTCTTTGTCAAAGGCAATCAACCGCTCAGAGTCTTTCAAATGAGAAAGAATCAATTGGGAATGTCCGCCTCGGCCAAAAGTCGCATCAACGAAAGTGCCCTGCGCACGCTCTCCTCCGGCTGTCAGTGTCGAGCTAAACAGTGCCTCTACCGCTTCGTTCAACAAGACGGTGATATGGTTCAAAGATGTATCCACCGCGATGTCTCAAAAGGAAAATTCTCTGAAGACATCGGGCATGTCGCCCTGCATCGCTTTGGATTCGAGGGACTCGTAAGTTACTTTGTCCCACAGCTCAAAGTGATTGCCCATCCCCAGCAATACAGCAGCTTTGGTTATGCCCGCCCCTTCTCGCAGTTCAGGCGAAATCAGCACACGACCAGTCGAATCCAATTCAAGCTCCATCGCATTGCCCAAGAAAATTCGCTTCCACCACTGTGCAGACATGGGAAGAGAGGCAATCCGCTCACGAAACTTATCCCATTCAGGACGCGGAAAAATCATCAGACAGCCGTGGGGATGCTTGGTTACTGTGAGCTGCCCCGACGCCGAGGCAACAAGTACGTCACGATGGCGGGTCGGCACAGAAAGTCGGCCTTTTCCATCCAAAATCAGTGAAGAAGCCCCTTGAAACACAGTAGCGCGCCCTTTTTTGCCAAAAACACAGAAAATTCAAAATGCAATGGCAATATTTACCACTTAAATGCACTTTTTTGCACTGTATCAGCAAACCACTGTCACGTGACAGGTCACGCAACAAATTTTTCCAGCGAAATCAAGGGGTTAGAAACGAAAGCTTGGCTGAAGCTAGTTAATTATTGTTCTAAATTAACCACTTACCGCTTATTTTGAAAGTAACACTCAAACTAGGTAACACACAAAAAAAAGGATAGCTACAGAATGTAACGAGAAAGATCCTCATCTCGACTCAACTCCCCCAATCGGGTGTCAACGTAGGCAGCATCGATGAGAATCGTCTGTCCAGTCAAATTGGCTGCATTGAAACTTACCTCGTCAAGTAGCCGCTCCATCACTGTCGAAAGCCGCCGCGCACCAATATTCTCAGTTCTCTCATTCACATCAAACGCAATCTGTGCCAATCGTGTCACGCCTCCCGGCGCAAAGTCTATCACCACGTTTTCGGTCGCCAGTAGGGACTGATACTGCTTGACCAAGGAGGCATGTGTTTGAGTCAGAATTGCTTCAAAATCTTGCACTGAAAGAGAACTCAACTCGACCCGAATTGGAAATCGCCCTTGCAGTTCCGGTATCAAATCACTCGGTTTGCTGAGGTGAAACGCGCCTGACGCGATAAACAGAATGTGGTCGGTTCTGACCATGCCGTATTTGGTGGACACCGTGGTTCCTTCAACCAACGGCAGAAGGTCACGCTGCACGCCTTGCCGCGATACCTCTGCGCCACTGCCTTCGCTTCGAGACGTGACTTTGTCAATTTCGTCAATGAAAACGATGCCGTTTTGTTCAAGCATGAAGAGGGCTTGCGTCTTAATTTCATCTTCGTTGACCAGCTTGGCCGCTTCTTCGTCAATGACAAGTTTCTGAGCTTCGCTGATTTTCACTTTCGGGTTTGCCGTTTTTGCTGACCCATTTGGCCAAACATGCCTCGCAGCTGTTCGGTCATTTCCTCCATGCCAGCAGGCCCCATAATTTCAAGTTGTTGCGCCGCCTGGGCAACATCCATCTCTATCTCCCGGTCGGCCAGCTGCCCTTCACGCAATTTTTTTCGAAACGTTTGGCGTGCTGAGCTTTCGGGATTTTCCTCATTGGGAAATGCTGACGTATCGCCGCGCGACCTCGGGATCAAAATGTCCAATATTCTTTCTTCTGCGGCATCCTCAGCACGCTCGCGCACCTTCTTCATCTCAGCCACCCGGGTTTGCTTGACCGCTATGTCCGCCAAGTCCCTGATGATGGCATCGACATCTTTGCCAACGTAGCCCACTTCCGTGAATTTGGTCGCTTCGACTTTGATAAACGGCGCATCAGCCAACCGCGCCAATCGCCTCGCAATTTCAGTTTTCCCCACCCCGGTGGGGCCAATCATGAGGATGTTTTTTGGCGTAATTTCTGCTCGCAAGCCAGGTTCGACTTGCTGTCGGCGCCAGCGATTGCGCAACGCGATGGCCACTGCGCGTTTCGCCGAATTTTGGCCAACGATGTGCTTATCGAGTTCAGCAACGATTTCCTGAGGTGTCATTGATCTTGGTCTGGAAGAGGGAAGGAAACTGGGCAACCTGAAAATATCGCAAACAGCTGGCGGCAACGCGCTAGTCAAGCGTTTCGATGGTGTGGTTCATGTTGGTATAAATGCACAGCTCACCCGCAATTTCAAGTGATTTTTTGACGATCATTTCCGCGGACATATCGGTGTGTTCCAAAAGCGCCGTCGCGGCCGCCTGAGCAAACGCGCCGCCTGACCCAATGGTGACGATGCCCCTTTCGGGTTCCAGCACATCACCGTTGCCCGTGATGATCAGTGATGCCTCCCGGTCGGCAACGGCCAGCATGGCCTCTAACCTTCGAAGCACCCGATCCGTGCGCCAGTCTTTGGTCAGCTCTATCGCTGCTCGTACCAAATGTCCTTGGTGCTTTTCCAGCTTCGCTTCGAATCGTTCGAACAAGGTGAAGGCGTCAGCGGTCGCACCGGCAAAGCCTGCAAGCACCTTTCCATGGTAAAGCTTTCGGACCTTCCGCGCCGTGCCCTTAACCACAATGTTGCCCAGTGTCACCTGCCCGTCACCCCCAATGGCCACCGTGTCGCCGTGCGGTGACTTGCGGCGCACGCTGATGATGGTGGTTCCGTGAAATTGTTCCATAGTGGGTGTTTGGAAAATGAGGTCTCGATCAGAGATCTGATTCAGTGAGATTGCTAACTCGAGGCAGTCGCTGAGACGGTAAGTGCAAACTGGCTCAGTTGGATCGCAGTACGACCCTCGCATGCTCATTGATGCCAATGACATTGAAAAAAGCTGCCACAAGTCGGTGAACTTCCCGGAACTGCACGTTACAGCCTTCGTCTTCTCGGGCAGCGACCCAATTGAGAATGCTGCCAGCAGCCGAGAAATCAACCCGAATCAGTTTGGCGCATGAGATGACCAAGCGACCTGCACCTTGGTGGCGCCCTGCTTCGAGACGCAACAGGGCTTCGGCGGCGTCGCCCGCGATAGCCCCGGCAAGTTCGACCACGAACAAAGGCGCGTCTTCCAGCCCCATTGGTGCAGTTAAGGCTTGTGACGCGTCTTGGTGGTTGAACACATCGTCACCGTCGCTGGAAGACCCTTGGGCATCGCCGTCGTCTAGCGTGTCCGTCACGTAATCGCAATTTGCATCCTGCCAGGCAGGCGGGGACACCTCGTAGGTGACGCAATAGTCCAGCGCCAGCAATTCAAACTCATCTTGCCTGCGCATGATGCGAAATAAATCCATACGCAAGCGCCACCAAGTCGTGTTGATGCTGTTGTTCCCGGTTGGCGCATAGCCTTGCAGAATTCTGGAGAGATTCTCGGCACCATCAAAACGCAAACGAACTCTTTGCGTGCACCAATTTGCAAACAACTGGCCCAGACTGTGCAGTGCATTAGGTTCAATTTCTTTCAGTCCACTCCAGTTCAGAAACCAAGGCAAGGGTGCGCTGGCCAAAGCCAAATGCAGCACCCCAATTGCCGTCAGGTCGATACGGGCCGGACTGTCCCAATTCGGTTTTTCTGGCGACAACTGAGGCGAAGCGCCCCTCGCGGTAATCGGTGTTTTGGCATGCTGTTGCTCGGGCATAGAAAACCAAGCCGGGGCAGATCGACCAAACTGCTCCGCAAAATCCAAAGCCATTTTGTCAAATTTCGACTGCTGTCCGGTGGCACGATAGAAATCAAAAAGCGCTGCGGTCCACATTTCGGCTTGCTCCTGAAGCCCATTGCCAGCCTGCAAAGCCTCCAGCAAACCAGTTTCAGCGCCTTCGTCATCGCCATTGGCAAATCGGATGGCAGCCTCTTCCAGGTCGGGGTCGGCGTTGTCGTCGCTAAGTTCAACCGCGAAGAGCTTGGAGGTTGAAAATCCGCCACCATTCGGATCCGCTGCCCGACCTTGGCCCAGGTTTCTGCGATCAGGTACCTTGGCGCCTTGGCCGTTGGCAGCTTGGGCACCAGCGGCCCTGCGTTCGTAGTCCGGCCCACCGCCGGCAGGTTGAGTGACAGCAAAGTCGCCCTGAGCGTCTGGCAGCATGGATGGAGTGACTGCTATGTCGGGCACTTCAGGGGCGGCATCGACTTGCTTGCCTTTCCACCACTGCTTGGACATTTGCGCTTCGATTTCGTCGATCTTTTTGAGCGTGACAGCACGCTCGCCGATGTTGGAAGGAATGCTGGTCTGGAAAAACGAGGGGCGCCCAGCGCTTTCGGCCAAGGCGATTGGGTCTTTGCTGCGCAACTTGCGCAGCTGGTCAAATTCGCGTTTGCGCACAAAGTCATTTTGACGCTTGCGCTCAATCATCTCCTTGAGCGCCTGCTTGCTGTAACCACTTTCAGCGGGTGGTGGCTGAGCATCCAAATCCGCCCAGTTCGTGGTCGGATTGCGCACGAACTTCGCCACCTTGGAGAGCAAGCCAGGCGAGTTATCTTTGGTGGCCATGAAGGTCGAAGTTGAGTAGGACGTTCAATTAAACGTTCAATTCAATCAGGCTGAATGAAGGTGGGAGTAACAAAACTGCTACTTCAATTCTAATCCCCAAACATTTTCTGCTTGAGTTCGCGCCGCTGTTGCGCTTCAAGTGACAAAGTGGCGGTTGGGCGTGCCAACAGGCGACCCACGCCAATGGGCTCACCGGTTTCGTCGCAATAGCCGTAGTCGCCCGCATCAATACGGTTAATAGACTGCTCAATCTTTTTCAGCAGCTTGCGTTCACGGTCACGGGTGCGCAGTTCAAGGGCGTGTTCTTCTTCAATGGTGGCCCGGTCTGCCGGGTCAGGCACCACCACGGTGTCTTCACGCAGATGCTCTGTGGTTTCGCCAGCGCTGTTCAAAATATCTTGCTTCAAAACCGACAGCTTGAGGCGAAACACCGCCATTTGCTTGTCGTTCATGTATTCCGAGTCTGGCATGGCCATGAGCTCGGGGTCAGTCAACTGCTCGACGGGTTTGGTCTTCCAGTTGTTGGCCAATTTGGGGTCTTTTTTGTGCGCAGTTGCCAAAGGTGGGGCAATGACCGGGGCTGCCACAGTTTGCGAGTAGCTTGATTTGGCAGCGGTGGACGCGACCGATTGGGCCATGGAAGGCACGGTCAATTGGGCCAAGCGAGACGATGGACGGCCCGCTTTAGGTGCCAGCGGCACCTGCGCCGCGGTCGCTGCAGGCGCAACCGCTGCTGCGGATGCTGGAACAGGGGCGCGAGCCACAGGGCTGGGCGCGGCGGCAGGGCTGACGATTTTGGACTTGGACTGAACGACGATTTCAGGTTTTTTGCTTTTTTGAAGAACTGGATTCACGTTTTTTACAGCGGCTTTGTCAGCCGATTTCTGATCTTTGGATTTATCGCCGGGTTTTGGCGAAACTTTGGGAAGTGGGGCCGCCGACTTGGCGGGCGATTTGACTTTTTGAACAACGGCAGGCGCTTTGCCCGGTTTGGAGGTCAATTTGGACGCAGGCTTGGATGGCGCTTTGATCGGCGCTTTGGTCGACGGCTTCATCGTTGATTTGGACGGTGTTTTGGTAGGCATTGGGGTCGCAGGGTTGGCGCTGTGCTTGACCGCGACTTTGGCAGACGGCTTGACAGCGGTTTTAGACACAGACTTGGCACCGGCTTTTGAAGTCGGCTTGGCTGCAGACTTGCCCAAAGCTTGGCTGGCTGGTGTTGACGCGGGCTTGGCCACAGGTTTAGCGACAGGCTTGGCGACCGGTTTAGCCATCGGCTTGGCCGCCGACTTGCCAGCCAACAAGGGCAGTGTTTTGGCAACACCTTTGACCAACGCCTTCACCAGCGCGTTGGATGCGGGTTTTTTGGGCGCAGGGGCTGCGTTTTTTTCCTTTCCAGCTGTCCCGTGGGCTTTGGCCAGCACCTTTTTGCCACCGCTTTTAGTGTTCACGTCTGTTCTCCTTGCAGTTTTTGCCTATTTTTAGCGCTCGCATGGTCTGAATTGATCAGTTCCTTATACCCCGAATACTTGCCTCTGCGGCACGTTCCCGAGTTGTTTTGACTGGCGCGCGAGTGTACAGGTTTAGGCATTCAAAAACGCTGCAATTTCGAAATCTAGCGAAATCTGGCTAAATCTGACCAAATAGATGACTTTCTGCCATCTCAGCCTTCAGACGGAACCTGCACCACAGGGGGCGGATCGACCGGGACAAGGCGAGGCGCATTAAACCAGGGCTTGCTCCATGCCTTGCAAAAAGATGTCTTTGGGCAAGTCAATGCCAATGAAGACCATTTTGCTGATTCGAGCTTCGCCGTCGGCCCAGGCGGGTCCCAGGTCGCTGCCCATGAGCTGGTGAACACCCTGAAAAATCACTTTGCGCTCGGTGCCTTTCATGTTCAAAACACCTTTGTAGCGCAACATGCGGGGGCCGTAGATGTTGACAATCGCACCCAAAAAGTCTTCCAGTTTGGCGGCGTCAAAGGGGCGGTCTGACTTGAAAACAAAGCTTTTCACGTCGTCGTCATGGTGATGGTGGTGACCGTGCTTTTCGTTTTGGTGCGACGGGTGATCGCAGTGTTCGCCGTGTTCGTGGTCGTGTGCGACGTGGTCATGTGCAGCGTGGTCATGCGCGCCGTGGTCATCTTCTTTCAAGAAGTCGGGGTCAATGTCCAGCTTGGCATTCAGGTT
Source organism: Rhodoferax sp. (assembly GCA_031386665.1). Classification (GTDB taxonomy): domain Bacteria; phylum Pseudomonadota; class Gammaproteobacteria; order Burkholderiales; family Burkholderiaceae_C; genus JANYCG01. The sequence continues at coordinate 24,968 of JANNCN010000109.1, forward strand.
AAAACCGCGAAGGTCAAACACCTCGTTCAAAGACACGTCGCCAAAATGCACAGCCCTTTGGGGCGCGCGCGGGTTCATGTGCTTGAGCCGGTGCATCAGGGCGGCGGTCTCGTCCTGGGCCACCAAATCGGTCTTGCTGATGAAAATTTGGTCGGCAAAACCCACCTGGCGACGGGCTTCCTGCCGGTCGTTGAGCTGGTTGGCCGCGTGTTTGGCGTCCACCAAGGTCAAAATTGAGTCCAACAGGTAGCTCTCGGCAATTTCGTCGTCCATGAAAAAGGTTTGCGCTACGGGGCCAGGGTCGGCCAAACCGGTGGTTTCGATTACCACGCGGTCAAAGTCAAGCTCGCCTTTGCGCTTTTTCTCAGCCAAATCACGCAGGGCACCGCGCAAGTCTTCACGGATGGTGCAGCAAATGCAGCCATTGCTCATTTGAATGATCTGCTCTTTGGTTTCAGACACCAAAATGTCGCTATCGATGTTTTCTTCGCCAAATTCGTTCTCAATCACGGCGATTTTTTGGCCATGCGCCTCGGACAAAATGCGTTTGAGAAGGGTGGTTTTACCTGAACCCAGAAAACCGGTCAGGATGGTGGCGGGTATCAAACTCATGATTTTTCAAGCTTTCGCAAAGACTGGCTTACACACTGGCTAACACACTTAACGCCTTGAAATTAGCGACTTTTGGCCCCAAGAGATGGGGGTTTGAACCGATATTTCAAGGAAAAATTACTTGCATTTCATTTGCGCATGACCACCAGCCCTTTGAGGTATTCACCCTCTGGGAAGGCGATGGTCATGGGGTGATCGGGCGCGCCTCCCATTCGTTCGGTGATGAAACCATCAACCCCGGCATCGGCCCCTGCAGACGCCACTATTTTATGAAACAAATCGGCGTTGACGCCACCCGAGCACGAGTAGGTAAACAACACGCCACCGGGCTCCAGTAGTTTGAAGGCCAGGCGATTGATGTCTTTGTAGGCGCGGGCTGCACGCTCGGCGTGCGCGCTAGTGGGCGCAAACTTCGGTGGGTCCAGCACGATAGCGTCATAGGTTTTGCCCTGGTCGATCATTTGGCGCAAAAAGGCGTTGACGTCGGCATCGACAAAGCTGGTTTGGCTTGCGTCAAAGCCATTCAGGGCGACGTTGTGAGCGGCTTTTTCAAGCGCTGGCGCTGATGAGTCGACAGACGTGACGTGGGCAGAATGGCCCCCCGACCCCCCCGACCCCCCTAACCCCACCGACCCCGTCAGCCCAGACAAAGCGGCGACCGTGAAACCCCCGGTGTAGCAATAGCAATTGAGCACGCGCTGAAATTGCAGGCGGCGGCAGTAGTCGGCAAATTTTTTGCGGCTGTCGCGTTGGTCCAGGTAAAACCCGGTTTTGTGACCGTCAGCGATGTTTAGCGCCAGTTTCCAGCCGTGTTCTTGCAGCACCAGCTCGGTTTCGCCCTGGCCGCGCAACCAGCCTTTGACTTCTGGCAGGCCCTCTAAAGCCCGGCTGCTGGCGTCTGAGCGCTCATAAAGTTTTGTCAAACCGGTGGCGGCCAGCAAGGCATCCACCAAAACGGCTTTCCAGCGCTCGGCCCCAGCGGACAAAAACTGCGCGACCAAGGTGTCGCCATAGCGGTCGACGATCAAGCCCGGCAGGCCGTCCGATTCGCCATGCACCAGACGCATGGCGTCGCTTTGAATGTCAAAACGGCTGCGGGCCTTAACCGCTGCCGCGCAGGTGGTGGCCAAAAAAGCCGCGTCAATGCGCTGGTTGCCGTCGAAACTCCAAACCCGCGTGCGAATTTTGGACGCTGGGCTGAACGCGCCCCAGGCCAAAAAGTCGCCCGAGGCAGACTCGACCCGCACGGTTTCCCCGGCGTCGGCTCCACCCCGGGCGATGGCCCCGTCAAATACCCAGGGGTGGCGGCGCAGCAGCGAGCGTTCTTTGCCTTCTTTGAGTCGAATTGTTTTCATGCGAATGGTGGCTGCGGGTGCTACGGCGAATAAAGGGGAGTTAGAGAATTCGGGGAGATTCAGCCAACTGGATTCACCCAACTGGTTGGGGTCAATTTTGAGAAAGTCATATCACCGGTGATATGACTTTTGCATTTTACCCCACTTTGGCCTGAAATATGAATAAAAAAGGCATCTAGCTCCCGAATATATTCATTAGTTTGCTATTCTAATTATAGCAACTTGTCGCAGCATGCTTCACTCTGACACCTCGGGCGGGCGCTTGGCCGAGTCCTTGGCCGAGTTCTTGGCATAGGCCCTAGGGTGGGCCGCGTCGTACACCTTGGCGAGGTGCTGAAAATCCAAACGGGTGTAGACCTGCGTGGTGGTGATATCGGCGTGGCCCAGCAGCTCTTGCACCGCGCGCAGGTCGCCGCTGGACTGCAGCACGTGGCTCGCAAACGAGTGGCGCAGCATGTGCGGGTGCACGGGCGTGGCCAGGCCCGCTTGCAGGCTGCGCCTGCGCAGGCGCTGCCAGACGGATTGGGGCGTTAACCGGGTGGCGTTGCGGCCAATGAACAAAGCAGCGGGGTCGGCTGCCGAGCCGGCAGAATTGCCAACAGCGTCACCTGAACCCTGATTTGCCTGATCCCGCACGGCCAACCACGCCTCTAATGCCGCCAAAGCCTTGCTGCCAATGGGCACCAGGCGCATTTTGGAGCCCTTGCCCAGCACATGGGCTTCGGCGGCGTCCAGGTCCAGCCAGCCTTTGGCGCTGGGGCTGGCGGCCACGTCCAGCCCCGTCAGTTCGCTCACGCGCAAACCGCTGCCGTACAGCAGTTCGACCATGGCGGCGTCTCGTACATCGAGCCAGGCGCAAAGTGGGTCAGAGGGGTCGCTGGTGTCAGTGTGAAATTCGGCCAGCCGCACCGCGTCGTCCACGCTCAGGGCTTTGGGCAGCGGCTTGGGTGCTTTGGGGGCGCGCACGTCGACCACCGGGTTGGAGACAATCAATCCTTCGCGGCCCAACCAGACGTAAAACCCACGCCAGCCCGACAAAATCAAGGCAATGCCGCGTCCGCTGCGCCCGCCGCTGTGCATTTGCACCACCCAATGGCGAATGTGATTGTTTTGGACGGCCAGCAGATCGACCTTGGCACGAGTGGCAAATTCGGTGAGTTTTTGCAGGTCAAGCGTGTAAAGCTCAACCGTTCGCTCTGCCAGGCGCTTTTGCACGCGAACGTGCTCCAAATAGCGCTCAACCAGGCCTGAATCAGCCATGATTCAGCGCCATCAACGCAGGCGAGACAGTGCGGCGCTGGCCAGATCAGACAGGCGCTCAAGAAAATCTGTTCCCATGGTGCTGTTGTAGCGCTGGGGGTCGGGCGACGCCAGCACCAACATGCCAAACGCAGGCGGCAAACCAGGGTTGAGCGCTGTGACGCTGCCGAGGTCGTTAGCCCGTAGGGGCACCAAAGCCACCGAGGTGGCCGCAGCGGGGTCTGACAGCCAGGACACGGCTTCAAAACCCGTGTTCAGGCCGCAAAACGGCTCGCGCAGGGACGACGCGAACAGGCGGGCGTCGGCGCTGACACCTTGTGCAAAACCGGCGTGGGCAAAGTGAGGGGCCACATCCCACACCCGAATGGCCACTTGCGGCACCAAAAACTGGTCGCGTATTTCAGTGGCGATACGGTCTGGCAGAGCAATAGCGTCGCTGACCAAAAACAGCTTGCGCGTCCAGTGCAGCAGCTTGTCAGACAGCATGGTGTTTTCAGTGCCATTGCGGATCATGTCCATGATGCGGTGCTCAATCGCCTTGATTTTGTCGCGCAGCATTTCGGCTTGCCGCTCTTGCAGGCTGACGGCCCGGTTGCTGTGCGGGCTGGTCAGATGGATGGCGGCCAACAGTTCGGCGTGATGCTCAAAAAAATCAGGCGTATTGGCCAGGTAATTGGCAATATCGGCTTCGGTGACTGGGTTGTTCAGGCTAGTGTTCATGGATTCAATTCAGTGGGGTGGTTAAGTGGTCAGGGAGGTCAATTTCGCCGCTAAAAACAGTCGTGGCAGGCCCAGTCAACAAGACAGGGGCCGCACCGCCCGCCCAGTGAACCGTCAGCACGCCGCCATGGGTTTGCACGGCGACGGTGTCGTCCAGCAAGCCCAAGCGGATGCCGCACACCACCGCCGCACAGGCCCCGGTGCCACAGGCCAGCGTTTCGCCCGCGCCGCGCTCGTATACGCGCAGGTGAATGCGCACACGGCTTTGCACCTGCATGAAGCCGACATTCACGCCTTCTGTAAAGGCCGCCAGCGCCTGCACCTTGGGGCCCAAAGCCAACACATCGGCGGCCTCGGCATCTGGCACTTGCAACACGGCGTGCGGGTTGCCCATGGACAGCACGGCAGCGTCCAGGGTTTTGCCGCTGGCGGGGTCAACCACTGGCAATAGCCATGTTTGCCAGGCTTCAAAGTGTTGCGACGCCTGGGTGGGCTTGGGCACCAATCCTGCCGGGTTGAAGGGCACAGCGTCCAGGTCAAACACGGGGGTTTGCATGTCCACTGTGACCTGGCCGTTAGCCAGCCAGTGCAGGGTCAAAACCCGGTTCAGGGTTTGCACGGTGACCACGGTTTTGTCAGTCAAACCCGTTTGCCGCACAAAACTCAAAAAACACCGTGCACCGTTGCCGCAATGCTCCACCTCGGCTCCGTCGGCGTTGTGAATGGCGTAGGCAAAATCAATGCCTGGCGCGGGCGACGGGCGAACCGACAAAATCTGGTCAGCGCCAACGCCCCAGCGCCGATGGCCCAAAAACTGGTACTGCGCGCGGTTCAGGCCCAGCAACCCACGGGTTTCGTCCAACACGACAAAATCATTGCCTGCGCCCTGCATTTTGGTGAACTGAATTCGCATGGGACGGATTATCCATTTATCCTTGACGGCGCTCTGTCTGGCTTCACTGCAATTGCCGGGACGCCAACCGGGCCAGACCCTTCATCGTCAACTTGAAAGAAACTCATGCGAATTCCTGACTGGACAGCCGACCTTCACCCCCAACCGCAAGACTTAGTGGACGCGGTGCTGAAACGCCGTGGCGGCGCATTGATTGAGCTTGATCGCGTGTTGCTGTGGAGCGAGCCGATCGCCCGCGGGTGGAACCTGTACATGGGCAACGTGCGCACGGGCCTGCCCACCAGCCGGAAATTGCGCGAACTGGGTATTTTGACAGTGGCTTTGTTGACAGGGGCCGAGTACGAGTACAAACACCACGCGCCCGACTTTTTAGCCGCAGGCGGCCTGCAAACCGAGCTGGACGCGCTGAACCTGTTCATCAGCACCAACCCGCGCGCAGCGCTGGCCGCCGCTGCGCTGGCCGCACCAGAGACCGCCGTGGTTCGCTACGCGGTGCAAATCACGCTGGATGTGAAGGTCAGCGATGACGTGTTTACCGCCATGAAGCAGCACTTTGACACGCCGCAGATTGTTGAAATCACCACGGCGATTGCGACTTACAACATGGTGGCGCGAATACTGGTGCCGCTGGGAGTGGGGACTTGACCACAGGTCTAGGGAAGCTCCGCATGTGCAGAGCTTCCCTAGCTAAAAAGGCGGTCGGGCGCAAGGCGGCTTGAGGCAGAGCGGCTTGACCCGCCTCATACGATATAACGCCCAAAACGCCCAAAACGCACTATTTTTACCACAATTGTGGTAGATTTCGCCAATTTTGGGAAATTTGGCGAAATTGTGAGTCAAAAAGGCATCTAGCTCACGCCAATGTTAAAGTTTATGCTATATAAAACATAGCAATCTTATGCGACTCCTTGCAACACTAAGCAACACTTAGAGCCGCCTGTTTCAACTTGCGCCCCTGCTTGAACCAAATCCACAGGGCCAGGAAAATCCCCGGAAACAGCCCCCAAAACTGCGATGGCCGGGCCGGGTTGGGCAATTGCAAATCAAGTATTTTGTAGCCTTGATCCACACCCAACTTCTTGGCGCGGCTGCCAAATTTGACTTGCGCAATTTCAATGTCTGCGCCCAATTGGGACAGCGTCACGCCGCCACTTTTGATGCGTTCGCGGCCATCTTTGCCCTCACCCATGGGAATCGCCAGCGTTTTGCCGATGCTTTTGCCTTCCAGGTTTTCACCTTGGGTGCGCACGATCAGCCAATCGTCTTTCTCCAGATTGTCGGCAGCCTTGAAGATATCGGCAGCGGCGGCCGACACGTACTTGGCATGGAAGCGGTCAATCACCCAATCGGGCCGGAAAAAGAAAAACGTGGCGGCCAGCAGCAGCACGATGTCAAACCAGGAGCATCGCACCCTAAACCAGCCCATGCTGGCCGCTGCAAACAGCAGTGAGGCGATGGTGGCAGTGACGCATACCAACACTACTTCCCCCACGCCGCCCACGCCAATGAAGAGCAGCGCTGGGTTGAAAATAAAAACGAAAGGCAACACAGAAGTGCGAAAGCTGTACCAGGTCGCCTGCCAGCCAGTGGCGTTAGGGTCGTCGCCCGAAATCGCTGCTGCCGCATAAGAGGCCAACCCCACCGGCGGCGTCACGTCGGCCATGATGCCGAAGTAGAAAACGAACAAATGCACGGAGATCAGCGGAATGATCAAACCGCTGCGCGCGCCCAGTTCCACCACCACAGGGGCCATCAGGGTGGCGACCAAAATGTAGTTGGCCGTGGTGGGCACGCCCGCGCCAATCAGCAGGCAGACAAACGCCGTCAAGATCAGCATGATGAGCACGTTGCCACCCGACACGGCTTCGACAAACTCGGTCATCATCAGCCCCATGCCCGTGAGGGTGATGGCCCCCACAATCAAACCCGCGCTGGCCGTGGCCACGCCAATGCCGATCATATTGCGGCCACCCAAAACCAAGCCCTTCCACAGGTTGGAAAAACCCAGCTTGAAGCCATCGGCCACGCTGCCCGCCTTGCGCATCCAGGCGTTCATGGCGGGCTGGAACACCACCAGCACGATGGCGGCCATCGTCGCCCAGAACGCAGAGAGACCGGGCGACAACTCTTCGACCGTCATCATCCACACCAGAATGATCAGCGGAATGAAAAAATACAGGCCAGCGCGCACCACGGGCCAGGTGTCGGGCAGATGCACGATTTCTTTCGTCGGGTCGTCGATGGGCACTTCCGGGTGGCGCGAGGAATAAGCCATCAGCGCGACATAGGCCACCAAACACACCGCCGTCAACGCCCATGGCGCGTAGTCATCCGCCACGGCACGCACGCCCTCAATCAGGTAGTAAATCGCGCCCACCACGGCAATGGTGCCGCCCCAGCCCAGGCCCCAGCCTGTCAGGCGCTCGCGCCAGGGTGCAATGCGGTCCCGCGGGATGGGTTTCATGTCGAACTTCACCGCTTCCAGGTGAACGATGTAAAACAGCGCGATGTAACTGATGATGGCAGGCAACGCCGCGTGTTTGATGATTTCGCTGTAGGGAATGCCCACGTACTCCACCATCAAAAAAGCGGCCGCGCCCATCACTGGCGGCATGATTTGCCCGTTGACGGACGAAGCGGCCTCAATCGCCCCGGCCTTCACCCCCGAATATCCCGTGCGCTTCATCATGGGAATGGTGAAGATGCCGCCCGACACCACGTTCGACACCGAGGAGCCCGACACCAGGCCATTCAGCGCCGACGACACAACGGCCACCTTGGCAGGCCCGCCGCGCAAGTGCCCAAGCATCGCCAATGACATTTGCATCATGTAGTTGCCAGCCCCAGCAATGTCGAGCAGCGTGCCAAACAGCACAAACAAAAAGATGAACTGCACCGAAACGCCCAAGGCCACGCCGTACACGCCTTCGGACGTGAGCCACATGTGCGAAATAAAGCGGCTGACCGACGCGCCCTTGTGCATGATCGCGTCGGGCATGTAGGGCCCGAGGAACACAAACGCGAGAAACACGCCAGTGGTGACCAGCATGCCAAACCCCATGGCACGGCGCGTGGCCTCCAGCATCACCACCACACCGACGATGCCGCACCAGATGTCGAACGGCGTCGGTTTGCCAGGGCGGGCCGACAACTCCACATAAAAAATGTAGAGGTAGGCTGCACAAAACGCGCCGACCAAGGCCAGCACCCAATCGAACCAGGGTACGACGGTGCGCGACGACGATTTGAACGCTGGGTACGCAATAAAGGCCATGAACGTGGCAAACGCCAAGTGAATGGATCGCGCTTCGGTGTCGTTAAAAATGCCCCACCGAATCACAAACGGCAGGGGCGAGGCATACCAAAGCTGAAACACTGACCACAGCGCCGCAACGATGGCCAGCATCAGCCCGACCTTGCCAACGGGTTCACGCCCGCCCAGATCGGAGTCTTTGACAATTTGCGCCAGCTCGTCGGAGCTGTGTTTTTTGAGTTCGTTCATATTGCTTTTTTCTGTTCTTTTTTTGAGGCTAGCGAGCGCCAGCAAAGGGCCTTTTATTCGGCAAGCGCAGCGTCCAGCGCTTCGCCCAGGCGCTCCACAATGGTGCCAAGTTCAGCGCGGGTGGCGATGAAAGGCGGCGCCAAAAGGACGTGGTCGCCCAAGACACCATCCACCGTGCCGCCCATTGGGTAGGCCATCAAACCCCGCGCCATCGCCTGGCGTTTCAACTTGATGTGCAATTGACGCGCGGTCGGGAACGGTGTTTTATGGGCGCGGTCCGCCACGAATTCCAGCCCCCAAAAAAAGCCCCGCCCCCGGATGTCACCCACGTTCGGGTGAGCCTCAAACGCCTGGCGCAGCGCCTTGCCAAACCAGTCGCCGTCACGCTCAACTTTGGCCACCAAGCCATCGCGGGCGATGATGTTTTGAACGGCCAAGGCCGCCGCGCAAGCCACCGCATGACCCAGGTAGGTGTGGCCATGCTGAAAATAGCCCGACTTTTGCTGCATGGTTTGAACAATGCGCTGCGACGCCAGCACCGCGCCAATCGGCTGGTACCCACCGCCCAGGCCCTTGGCAATCGCCATCAGGTCGGGCGACACGCCCTCGTGCGAGCAGGCGTGCAAGCTTCCGGTGCGCCCCATGCCACACATGACTTCGTCCAGGATCAGCAGCGCCCCATGGCGGTCACACACCTCGCGCACGGCTTTGAAGTACCCGGGCAGCGGCGTCAACACGCCCGCCGTGGCTCCGCCCACCGTTTCGGCAACAAAGGCAATCACACTGCCCGCGCCATGACCTCGAACTTCTGCGGTCATGGCTTGGTCCAGCTCATCGGCCAGGCGAGCCACGTAGGCCGTGTCACTTTCCCCCACAAGCTGCTCTCGGTACGGGTAACAGGGCGAGACATGGGTGACATCGATCAAGATCGGCGCAAAGGGCGCGCGCCGCCAGGCATTGCCGCCAATGGCCAAGGCACCCAAGGTGTTGCCGTGGTAGCTTTGCCTGCGGGCGATGAAACGCGTGCGCTGCGGCTCACCTTTGTCCACAAAATACTGGCGCGCCATCTTCAGGGCGGCTTCCATCGCCTCGGAGCCGCCGCTCACGAAATACACCTTGGCGGCGGGCGTGTTCAAGCCCTCTGGGGCGGACTCGATCAACACCCGGGCAAGTTCCTCGGCCACATCGGTGGTGAAGAAACTCGTGTGGGCATAGGCCAATGTGTCAATTTGCGCATGCATCGCAGCCAGCACTTCCGGGTGGCCATGGCCCAGGCAAGACACCGCCGCGCCGCCCGACGCGTCGATGTACACCCGCCCCTGCGCGTCAGTGAGCGTGATGCCCGCGCCACTGACCGCAACCGGGGGCGTGACGTTAAGACTTCGATGAAAAACCTGGGTCATGGTTCAGAAATGCTGTTAGCAATGGGACGGCTAAAAAAACAAAACGGGGAGCGTTGCCGATCCCCGTTTGATGGTCAGCACTGAAAACGGCCTTACTTGATCCAGCCTTTTTCCTTGTAGTAGCGTGCAGCACCTTCATGCAAAGGCGCGGTCAGCCCATCTTTCACCATGTTTTCAGCTTTTAAACTTGCCAGGGCGGGGTGAAGTTTTTTCAACTCTTCAAAGTTGTCAAACACAGCTTTGACAATTTGGTAAACGCTGTCGGCTGGCACTTTGGAAGACGTGACAAACGTGGCCAATACGCCGTAGGTTTTGATGTCGTCCGGGTTGTTAGGGTACAGCTTGCCAGGAATCACGGCATAGGCGTAATACGGCTTTTCGCGCACCAGTTTGTCGACTTCAGGGCCGGTCACCGCAACCAGTTTGGCACCGCAGGAGGTGGTGGGGTCCTGCACGTTGGCAGAAGGGTGGCCAATCGTCCACCAAGAGCCGTCGATCTTGCCGTCACACAGGGCCTGGCCATACTCGTCGCCCTTGAGTTCAGACGCCAGGCTGAAGTCTTTGAGTGTCCAGCCTTTGGCTGCGACAAACTCCTCCAACGCCGCGCGAGAGCCTGAACCGGGGTTGCCAACGTTGAATTTTTTACCTTTGAAGTCGTCGAACGATTTGGCGTTCATTTCTTTGCGCGCCAAGATCGTCATCGGCTCGGCTTGCATGGAGAACACTGAACGCAAGTCGGTGTGCGCGCCACCATCCTTGAACGGCCCGCTGCCTTTGGTGGCGTGGAAATTGATGTCAGACTGCGCCACGCCCATGTCCAGCTCACCGACTTTGATGGTGTTGACGTTGAACACCGAGCCGCCGGTGGACTCCACCGAGCAACGAATGCCGTGTTTGGCGCGTTCTTTGTTGACCAATCGGCAAATCGCACCGCCCGTGGGGTAGTAAACACCGGTCACGCCGCCGGTGCCAATGGTGATGAACTTTTGCTGCGCGGCAACAGGCAGGCTCAACGCTGTGCCTGCGACCATGGCCAAGGCAGCGGCCACAGACGAAAACTGAAACGAATTCATGAAATGCTCCTGAAAGTGAGAACGACCAAGGTACCATGATAGGCCCGCCACGGACTGCAGTTCCTCGGTGTTTTCCTGCCCTCAGCGAGGCCAAACCTTCATGAACCCAACCAACCTGACCCCCGTTGAAATAAAGGCTTTCATTCCTGCACGCGACTTTGCCGTATCTACTGCGTTTTACCTGGCGCTAGGGTTCACGAAGGCTTCAGAGTTTGACGGCATTGCCTATTTTCACTGCGGCAATTCCAGTTTTTTGCTGCAAGACTTCTACGTGCAAACTCACGCTGACAATTTTCAGATGCATTTGCTGGTGGAAGATGTCGATGCTTGGCACGCCGTGGCTGCCAAGGTGGCGAAAGAGTTCGAGGTGAAGGCAGGCGAACTGGTCGATCAGCCTTGGGCGATGCGGGATTTCACACTGTTCGATCCCAGCGGTGTTTTGTGGCGCATTGCCCAAAACACGCCGAAAAAGCCCGCTGGCTAGTCCGCCTTGATCGCGTTGTCTCGCACCCCTTTGAAAGTCGAAATCCCATCGAATTTGAGCCCGATGCTGCCACCGACGCACCAAACTCAGAAGCCGTTGTCAGATTTGGCGGCAAAATTCAACCATGCCAAGACTCAACCAACTCCTGCACCCCCAACGCGAACCCGCAACACCCCGACCTGCCGCCACTGTGCTGCTGCTGCGGGACGGCCCAGACGGCATCGAAGTGCTGATGACCCGCCGCTCGTTAACCGCCAGCTTTGCGCCAGGGGCTTACGTGTTTCCGGGCGGTGGCGTTGACGCGGCAGATGGCACTGCCCACCCACATTCGACCCGCAGAGCCACACAGAGCGACTTGCATTTGACCCAGGCGATTGCCGCCATTCGCGAAAGTTTTGAAGAACTCGGCGTTTTGCTGGCCCAGCATGCAGACGGCGGAGCTGCCACGGACGCTGACATTGCCGCGCTGGATCGCAAGCAGCCATTCGCCGCGCAATGTGCGGCTCGCGGCCTCAAACTGTCTGCGGACAAGGTGCACGTGCTGGCCCACTGGATCACTGACCGCGACCTGCCCCGGCGCTTTGACGTGCCATTTTTGGTGGCCCGCATGCCCGCTGGGCAGACGCCGGTGGCGGACGAAACTGAACAGTTTGAACCCGTTTGGGTGCGCCCTGCCGATGCGCTGTCGCGGCACGAAACCGGTGGTTTTTTCATCATCTTTCCGACCATTCGCACCTTGCAGCGGCTCAAAGACTTCAAAACTGTGGACGCCGTGCTCACCGCCTGCGCCGCCACCGAACAGCCACTGTGGACCAGTTGCCCCCGCGCGGGCTGGCTGGCGGGCAGCGAGGCGCGGTACATGGAGCACGAGCAGCCCTTTGGCGAGCTGGCGCTGGTCAGCCCCGATGGGCAAATCAACCACCACCTGGACTGGAACACCCTGCAGCCGGTGCTATTGCTCAAAAACGTGCTTCGCCTAACCGCGCCCAACCCAGGCGTGATGACTGGCCCCGGCACCAACAGCTATCTGGTGGGCGACCCCCACACGGGTTACGTCGCGATTGACCCTGGCCCAGCGGACGCTGAGCACATTGAACGGCTATGGCACGCGGCGGGTGGGGACATTCGCATGATTGTTTGCACCCACTCCCACGCCGACCATTCGCCCGGAGCCAAACCGCTGCAGGCGCTGTGCCAATCGGCACCGCACGGTCTTCCTCCTGTTTTGGGCCTGCCCAGCCAACCCACCGCCCGTGCCAATTCAGAATTTGCACCCGACCGGACACTGCAAAACTTGGAGTTGTTGACGCTGACCGCAGGGTTGCAAAGCGAATCGACTTCGCACACCTTGCAAGTGGTTTACACCCCCGGTCACGCGGCCAACCACCTGTGTCTGGTGTTGGTTGAGGACGGCTTGCTGTTCAGCGGCGACCATATTTTGAACGGCAGCACCACGGTGATTGACCCACCAGACGGCGAAATGACCGCCTACCTGGACTCCCTTGACGCGCTGACTGCAGCCTGCCAAAAGCATACGGTTCAGTTCATATTGCCTGCCCACGGCTACGTACTGGGCCAAGCCACCACAGCCATCGCCCAACTGAAAGCCCATCGCCTCAGGCGCGAAGCCAAAATACTGGGCGTGATGCAGGCCCAACCCCACGGCAGCATGGACGACTGGGTGGCCAAAGCTTACGACGACGTGCCCCCGCGCATGTGGCCCGTGGCCAAACGCTCGCTGTTGGCGCATGTGCAGCGGATTCAAACCTCGGCAGCTTGAAGGCGCTGGACATAGCCTAAAGCACTTGAAAAATCTGATGCCCATGCCCAGTTATCCCTGACTTGAACTCTTCTTTGGGCGGCCCGTGGCGGCAATTATTTTTTTGAGTTTGGCCTTGCTGTTTTTGGCTTGGCTGATTTGGCAGCCGAATTTGTTGGCGCGGCAACGCAGACGCATCAAAGCGCGGCCTTTCCCTGCCGAGTGGCGGAACATTTTGAAGCGGCGTGTGCCCTACGTGCACAGCATGCCAGCTAATTTGCAGCTGCAACTCAAAAAGCACATTCAGGTTTTTTTGGCTGAAAAGGCTTTTTTAGGTTGCGACGGCCTAAAAATGACAGATGAAATTCGGGTCACGATTGCCGCGCAAGCCTGCCTTTTGATTTTGAATCGAAACAGCTTTTATTACCCTGAGTTGCGTCAAATTTTGGTGTACCCCAGCAGCTTTGTGGTGCAACGCGAACACACAGACGGTTCGGGCATTGCGCATGCAGGGCACCAGGTGCTAGCGGGCGAATCGTGGTCAAGCGGGCAGGTTATTTTGTCGTGGCACGACACTCTGGAGGGCGCGGCCGTGCCGAATGACGGTCAAAATGTGGTGATTCATGAATTTGCCCACCAATTAGACCAGGAGACAGGTTCAGCCAATGGCGCCCCGCATCTGGCGCGGCGCGATCACTACCCACTCTGGTCGCAGGTGTTCAACACCGAGTACCGGGCTTTGCAGGCGCGCATCAGATTTCGGCATGAACGCCGCCCTGGGCACCCTGCAGCCGCCGAGCTGGGGTCGCAGGAGCCGCCGCTTTTTAACGACTACGGTGCGACCAACCCTGGGGAATTTTTTGCAGTGGTTTCAGAAGTTTTTTTTGAACAACCCGCCCGCATGGCAGCCGAGCATGTAGCGCTGTACAAAGAACTGGCGACGTTTTATCGGCTGGACCCGATGACTTGGTAGGTTCAGAAACATGTACGCGCCGGCGACACCGGTGGTCCTGTAAAGCTTCCCTCGCGCCCTACAAATCAAATTCACCAACTTCGTCTTTCAAAACGCTCAAATCCAGGGGCCGCACGGCCCCCATCCACATGGCGCGGTCGCGGTGGTCTACCAAATCGCTGTTGCTGATGGGGTGAATGAACACCACCAGACCCGAGCGGCGCATGGCAAGCCACGGAATCACCGCACCAAACAAGGCAGGTTTGAAGGCCAATTGGCAACTCCAGTCAGGGTGCGGCCCCACCGGCGCGGCGTGCATTCGACCCATTTTGAGTGGGAATTCAAGGGCCGCCGCCTCGCACAAAGCCTGGGCTTGCGCCATGGTTTGGGCATTGAAGTAAACGTGGGCATGAAACCCGCGAATACGCGGCTGCAAGCTTTCGTCAGGGTGACTTGACCGCTCACCAGCGGGAGGTGCAGTTAACATGCCGCCTATGATCGCAGAACCTCGCTCCCGGCGCCCGCGCCCCACCCAAAATTCCGCTGCACCGCCCCCGAAACTGGCGGATGAAGGTCTGCGCCTGGCCAAGTGCGTGGCGTCCATCATGAGCTGCTCGCGCCGCGAAGCCGAGCAGTACATCGAAGGCGGTTGGGTCACTGTAGACAGAAAATTGGTTGAAGAGCCGCATTTTCGAGTCACCCAGCAACGGGTTGACATTGACAAAGACGCCAGTTTGATGGAATCAGGCGACGTCACTTTGCTGCTGAACAAGCCGCCTGGGGTAGTGTCGGACCAGGATGACGACGACGATGACGATGACGATGACGATGACGATGACGAAGATTTGGAAACGCGCGCGCAAGGCCGTGAGCGGCACCGGCGGCACCAGCGGGACAATTCTCCTGGTATGGCGCGCGGCGCGGCACGCAACCCAGCCCCCATCAAGTCGGCCATGCAATTGCTCAACGCCGCATCGCATTTCAACGGCGACCCTGCCGATCAACGCGTTTTAAAGCGCCATTTCAGCAAACTCACCGCAGGGTTGGCGCTGGAGACTGGTGCCAGCGGCTTGGTCATCTTCACGCAAGACTGGCGCGTGGCCCGCAAGCTGGACGAAGACGCCCACGTGATGGAGCAAGAGCTGATGGTCGAAGTGCGCGGCCCCGTGGCCCCCGAGATTCTCAAGCGGCTGAACCATGGCTTGATTGACAACGGCCAGCCTTTGCCACCAGTCAAGGTCAGCGCCAGCAGCTCCAGCGACACCGCCACCACGCTGCGCATCGCCCTGAAAGGCTCCCACCCCGGCTTGATCGCCTACCTGTGCGAGCGCGTGGGCTTAGAGATCATCAGCATCAAGCGCATTCGCGTGGGCCGCGTCTCGATGACGCAGCTGCCCGTGGGGCAGTGGCGGTATTTGGGGGCGCACGAGCGGTTTTAAGCCGTGAACAACTGCCCACGTGCTGCATCCGTGATCGCCACCACGCAGGGGTGGGTGATACGGCGTTCCACCGTGACGGCAAAGAATTCTTCGATCAATTCATCACTGCGGCCAATGACTTCAACGCCAAACTGTTGAATGGTTTCCAGTTCCAGCACGCCGGGCGCCATGAAAACGCCACGGCCTTCGCGGCCAAAGGCGGTCATCAGCGCGCCATCGTCAAACTCGCCAACCACGCGCGGGTGAATTTGATAGCGTGTGAGCCAGCCTTCAAGCTGCTGGCGCACCGATGCAGAGGCGCCCTGAATCAGCATCGGGGCGTCGTTCAGGCACTGTGGGAATGGGCCTTTCAAGCTGGTTTTGAGGTCGGGCGTGCAAAAAAAACTCATCGTGGTGCTGCCCAGCGGGTGGTTGAAGGCTTTCACGCTGATGCGCCGGGACATGGGCTCGTCGGCAATCACCAAATCCAGGCGGTGCAAGGCCAATTGGGCCAGAAGGTCGTTGAATTTGCCCTCCACACAAATCAGCCGCACCGGCATGGCGACGGACAACGCAGGCTCCAGCAGCCGGTAAGCCACTGATTTGGCAACTGAATCGGCCACGCCAACCGAAAAGTCCAGCACGCGCTGGCCGCCGCGGGCTTGGCGCAGGGCGGCCTCCATTTCGCCACCCAAGGTGAAGATTTGGTCGGCAAAGCCCAACGCCAAGCGGCCGTCTTCCGTCAGCTCGAGCTGCCTGCCGCTTTTGCGGAAGAGTTTGCGGCCCAGCCATTCTTCCAACAGCTTGATTTGGCCCGACAAAGTTTGCGGCGTGGTGTGCAACTGTTCACCCGCACGCATGATGCCACCGGCCTTGGCGGCGACCCAAAAGTAATGCAAGTGCTTGAAATTCATGGATTTTCTCCTAAACTGAACAAATCAGGAATGCATAATACTTCGAAAAAACGGAAGTTAAATATTACAAAATACGAATTTACGCGAAGTAATTAAGGACTTAAAGTTCGTTTGTCACACTGTTGTGACCTTGTCGGGAGTCATGAATATGCGTTTAAGTACCAAAGGTCGATTTGCTGTGACAGCCATGCTGGACGTGGCGCTGCGCCAAAAAAGCGGGCCTGTCTCGTTGTCTGATATTTCCGCGCGGCATCAGATCTCTTTGTCTTATTTGGAGCAGATGTTCAGCAAGCTGCGCCAGCACGGCTTTGTGGAAAGCACGCGCGGCCCGGGCGGCGGCTACAAGCTGGGGCTTTTGGCTGACAGCATTTCAGTGGCCGACATCATTGGCGCGGTTGAAGGCGACAGTGAACCGATTGAGGTGCGCACGCAGGGCCGCGCTGATGTGAAGGGCACAACCAGCGCCGCTTTGATGGCGCAGGACGGGGTGTCTGACATGACGCAAGACTTGTGGAACACCTTCAATGCCCGGTTAGAGGACTATATGCAGTCCATCACGTTGCGCAGTCTGGTGCTGGAGCAGTTGGCCAAGGGTTTCCGGGCCGATGAACCGATAGCCGCCCAGCGCGGCGTGTTCAAAAAACCCAAAATCAAAGCCGAGGCACCACGCAAACCCGTGGCAAATTCGGTGTTTGCACTGGCGCAAGCCATGGGTGTGGGGCAGCCGCAGCGCTGACAGGCCAGGCCTGAAAGAGCCGCTTCATATCACCGGTGATATGACTTATAGAAAAAAAGAACCTGCAGGGTGGGCTATCCCCTTAGCTCCACTGGTGTCAGAATCGGCTGATGAGCAAGCCAAAGAAGCAGCCCAAAGGAGGCGTCGATTACCCAGTGAATTGGGGCCAGTACCTGGATTGGTTCCACA
>JANNCN010000226.1:0-16776 GCA_031386665.1 Rhodoferax sp.
TCAGCACCGCTTCGAGTTCGCTGATTTGCTGCGCCAGGGCTTGCATTTCAGCCTCTGCCGCTTGGGGAAAGCTCTGCGTCCAGGCCATCGAGTGGTGCGGCGTGGACAGCACGAACGGCACGCCCGAGCGCCCTCCGCCAAAGCCAAAGCCGCCGCCCGCCCCACCTAGGCCACCGAAGATGCCGGGGTTGATCACCGGCCCCTGACCTGGCGGGTTGAACTGGTCATTGCCAAAGCCAGTGGCCACGTCTTGCGGCGGGGGTTTGTCGAACACGGGGGATTTGACGTCATCTCGAAACTTCAGGGTCACGGGTGGGCCGTCGTCGCGGAACTTGATGGACGGCGGCGCGTCATCCCGAAACTTGAGCGTGGTGGGCACATCGTCCCGGAATTTCAGGGTCACGGGTGGGCCGTCATCGCGGAACTTGATCGTCGGTGGAATGTCATCACGAAACTTCAGCGTGATGGGAGGGCCGTCTTCACGGAACTTGATCGTGCCAACGTCGGCTTGCACCCCTGTGCCCACATCGTCGTTGAATTTCAGGGTGATGGGCGGGCCGTCTTCCTGGAACTTGAGCGTTCCAAAATCGGATTGAGCCAGCGTGGCCGCGTCAATGTTTGCCAGGGTGTCCAGCCCCGGCCCAGTGCCAAAGACTTGCGAGCCAATGCTGGCGCGGTCGCCGTCCAGGCAGGCTTGCATGCGCTCAACCTGGCCCGTGGTGAACATGAACATGGTGTCGTCATCCACGTAGTCCATGTAGTTCATGAACATGTCGCCGTTGGGGCCGTTGTTGCAGCTGACGTGCGGAAAGGTCGGTTTGCTGGGGTTTGAGTTGCCTTGGTTCGGGGTGTCGAGGATGAAGTCATCGCCATTGCAGCCACCACCGTCGTCACCCCAAATGTGGCGCAGGTTCAGCCAGTGGCCAATTTCATGGGTGGCAGTGCGGCCCAGGTTAAAGGGCGATGCGGCGCTGCCCACGGTGCCAAACGCGCTGTGCAAAATCACCACGCCGTCGGTGGCGGCAGCACCACCCGGAAACTGGGCGTAGCCCAACAGGCTGTTGCCCAGTTGGCAAACCCAGATGTTGAGGTATTTGTCGCGCGGCCAGGCGTTTGCGCCACCGGTGGCAGTGGACTTCATGCTGTCATCGCTGGGAAAGCTGTTGTTGGCCGTGGCCACCCGCACGATGCCGGTGGTGGCGTTGCCTGCGGGGTCTTTGTCGGCCAAAGCAAACTCAATGCGGGCGTCGGCGGCAAACGGTTTAAAAGGGGCCGGAATCTTGTTCAAGTCACCATTGGTTTTGCGAAAGTCGCGGTTCAACACGTCAATCTGGCTTTGAATTTGCGCCACCGAGATATTTTGTGCAGCGGTTTTGTGCAGCACATGCACCACCACCGGAATGCGAGTAACGCCACCGCGCGCCGTCATGCCACGGCGAAGACGGAATTCAAAATGGTTGTTTTCACTGACGATGCGAAGGCGCGCGTACTCGGGGTCGGTGCGCATCAAATGCTCATGCATCGGCATGGTGCCGCAGCTTCGCGAGGTGGGCGGCGTGGGCGTGGGGGCAGAAGCGGCAGGCTTGGGGGTTGCCATGGTTTTCTCCTTGAGGATGTGCTGACGTTCAGTTGAACGTCAAATTAACGCCGAAGCAATAAACGGTCACCCTGGAGTTCGGCAATTGCTCCGACTGGATCGCCTGAACCCTCTACAAAAAGCTGGCCTGTGTTGTCCAAGTGCCAGTGGCTCTCGGTCTTTTGCTGCCGATCGTCTGGCCCCGCGCCAATCAAGCTGGCGCGCCCGAGCTTGTGCAGCGTGAAACCTTTTCGCCCACCGCGCGTGGGTGGCAACACAGCGCCATCTTTGCGGTAGGTCATGAGGCCGGGCTGGTCTTCTTCAGCAACCCGCCACCAGGTGCCGAGGTAGCGCGATTCAATTTCGTCTGTGGCCATGAAAGTCCTCTTTGACACTGAACTCCTGCACTTCTCTTGCACTTCATTCACCCGCTGCAAGAGGTCTGGAGTATTGAGCAAATACTAGCTTCGGCGGTTGAATTCCTCAACCGCGAACGTCATCAAGATTGAGGAAAGTCGAGGCCCCAAAGCGGCGGGTTTGTATCGATTTGTAGAGCTTGCTGTCGCTCTGCGCACGCTCGGCACCGCTTGCAACAAGTCGCTGCAATTTCGACACAAAATGTTGCATTTCGGTCGACTGATCGCTGCGCGATTGGCAGCGTGAAGGACTGCAAGTGCAGTGGTGAAATCGATGGCCTTAAGGTTCGACTGAACGTCGGCTTGGAGGCTGAATTGCGCGCACACGAACCCTAAAGCGCAGGCCGTTCTGGGGCAGATCTTCAGGGTGCGGGGATAGCGAACCAGCGCGAGATCAAGGCGCCTCGGCAATGGCGTTGGCCATGTATTCGATCTTCTTTTGCATTTGGCTGTCGGAATCTTGAAAACGCTGTGCAATGGCGTGAAACTCATCTTGAATTTCAATGAAGGCGTCCACCATGTCAGGGTCGAAATGCGCACCCCGGCCCTGAAAAATGATTTGCACCGCGCGGTCGTGCGGCACGGGGTCTTTGTAAACGCGACGGCTGATCAGTGCGTCGTAAACGTCAGCCACGGCCATCAACCGCGCCGACACAGGAATCGCATCACCCTTGAGACCTTGCGGGTAGCCGCTGCCATCCCACTTTTCCTGGTGCGACAAGGTGATCTCTTTGGCGGTGCGCAAAAACGGCACTTCGAAGCCCAGAGCCTTTTCAGCTTGTTCAATCGCGTCAAAGCCCAAGGTGGTGTGGGTTTTCATCAGCTCAAACTCTTCGAACGTCAGCTTCGACGGCTTGAGCAAAATACGATCAGGAATACCGACCTTGCCGATGTCATGCAGCGGCGCTGATTTGAACAAAATGTCGATGACTTGCGCTGTCAAGTCCGACGAAAACCGGGCGTGGCTGCACAGCGCCTGGGCCAACGCTTTGACATAATTTTGCGTGCGCCGTATGTGGTTACCAGTGTCAGAGTCGCGGGTTTCGCCCAGCGACGTCATGGCCAAAATCGTGACGTCCTGAA
This sequence comes from Rhodoferax sp., assembly GCA_031386665.1. Classification (GTDB taxonomy): domain Bacteria; phylum Pseudomonadota; class Gammaproteobacteria; order Burkholderiales; family Burkholderiaceae_C; genus JANYCG01. Next base: position 3,076 of record JANNCN010000226.1, read on the forward strand.
CGATGGACAACTCGCGCGTGCGCCGCGCGACCTCTTGCTCAAGGTAGCCATTTTGGTCGCGCAACATATCGGCGCTGGCCTTGAGCGCCAATTGGGTTGCCACCCGCGCCAAAAAAATGGCCGGACTGATGGGCTTGGTGATGTAGTCAACGGCGCCCAGGCTCAAGCCTTTTTCTTCATCGGCAGTGTCAGAACGGGCGGTTAAAAAAATCACTGGAATGGCGCTTGTGGGGAGGTCGGCTTTGAGCTGAGTGCAAACCTCGTAACCGTCCATGTCGGCCATCATGACATCCAGCAAAATCAGGTCGGGCGGCTGGGCCGAGCGGGCGACTTTCAGGCCAGCAGCCCCTGAATCGGCAACCTTGACGCGGTAAAGGACCTTGAGCAAGCCGCTCATCAAGGTCAGGTTGTCTGGCGAATCGTCAATGACAAGTACCGTGGCCTTGCTGGCGGTGTGCGTTTGGGTCATGGTCGGCAGTCAAGCAGGTGGAGAATGTCGTCAGGAAGAAGCGTCGAATCCGGCCATTCTGTCATGTAATACAGCCAATCAGGTGGTCAAATTCACGCTTTGGGCAACCCTGAGAGGACTACCCTCTAAAGCGCAGATCACTCGCCGACAACCCGCAACTGTTCATCGCCAGCGACATCAGCACGAAGCTAGCGACTGGCGGACTGCGTCAAACGGTCAATCAGCCCGTTCAGCTCATCAAGCGACCCGAATTGAATGGTCATCTCACCCACTTCCTCAAAGCGCCCGGCTCGCTTCACGCGCTTTTTAATCCGCACGTCAACTTGCGCAGCCAGCAGATCCGACAGCTCTTCTTCCACCCGTTTCAAGTCACGCGATTTCTCTTTTTTCGGTTTCGTTGAATTGGGTGACGCAGTCAGGGCAAATTCGGCACTGAGCTTTTTGACCAAACTTTCAGCCTCGCGCACCGACATTTTTTTGGCGGCAATTTGGGCGGCTGCGGTGATTTGGGTCGCCCGATCCAGTGCCAGCAAAGCCCGGGCGTGGCCCATGTCAATGTCGCCCGCCATCAGCATGGTTTGCACCGGGTCGGCCAAATTCAGCAAACGAAGCAAGTTGCTGGCGGCACTGCGCGAGCGTCCGACGGCTTGGGCCGCTTGTTCGTGGGTGAGCCCAAACTCTCTGACCAAGCGTTGCAGCCCCTGCGCCTCTTCTAGCGGGTTGAGGTCTTCGCGCTGAATGTTTTCGATCAGGCCCATGGCCGCAGCGGCATCGTCGGGCACATCGCGCACCAACACGGGCACGCTGTCCAACCCGGCTAGCTTGGCGGCTCGAAACCGCCGCTCGCCAGCAATGATCTCGTACTTGCCCACGTTGGCGCCAGTCTTGTCGCCGTTAAGCAACAAGCGCACCAAAATTGGCTGCATGATGCCTTGGGCTTTGATGCTCTCGGCCAGCTCGTACAGCGCGCCCTCGTCCATGCGCGTGCGCGGCTGGTACTGACCGGGCACCATGTCGGCAAGCAGCAGCGACGCTGGCAAACCCGGCCCGCCCTGCCCGTTTTGCAGGGCAGAATCGTCAACCGTAGGGCCTAACAAGGCTTCCAGGCCGCGGCCCAAACCTTTGAGTCGTTTTGTTGCCATGGGGTGCTTACTTTCTCTATTTTCTAAATTGAATCGTTTCGCAGTGCTGCCAGCAGACCCTGGCCTTGCGACCAATCGTCCAAGCCGGACTCGCCATTGATATGCCCCAATGGCCCTGCTTCTACGCATTGCGCACCCCAGGCCTTCGCCATGGCGCGGCCTGCTTCAAGACTTGCAAAAGGGTCGGTGCTGGAGACAACGCAGATCGAGGGCATTGGCAATGTGTTCAACACCGGCTTGCGCCAACTGTGCAACTGCGCGGGAAAGTCGGCGCGTTGGGCATCAGGCGGTGCCACCAACAGCGCGCCTTGCACGCGGCGGACGCGTTGCGATACGGCGCTCCAGGCGGCCACCAAATGGCAACCCAGACTGTGCGCCACCAAAACAAGGGGCTGATAGGGTGCCTGCGCCAGCACCACGTCTTCAAGCCGAGTGACCCAGTCGCCACGCAAGGGCTGCTGCCAGTCGTGCTGAACAACACGCTCGTGCCCCAACGCCGCTTGCCACCGGCTTTGCCAGTGGCTGGGGCCAGAGTCGAGCCAACCGGGAAGGAGGAGAATTTTGGCGGCGATCATGAACTGGGGATTGCCAGGTTTGATGGCAATCGTTCAAATTTGCTATAAATAATATAGCTACTAAGGCTTAGTTTACGGGAGCTAGAGGCAAAAATTGGCATAAAAGTGATCGACCACTACATTTTGGCGATTCGGGCGACCATTTCTACTGCAAATGTGGTAAATGCGACGGCTCCCTTGCTTGACGGATCAAACGCCACTCCAGGCAGGCCGTAGCTGGGGGCTTCTGCCAGACGCACATTGCGCGGAATGACGGTGTCAAAAACTTTGTCACCAAAATGGGTTTTCAACTGCTCGCTGACTTGCTGTTGCAAGGTGATGCGGGGGTCGAACATCACCCGCAGCAGCCCGATGATTGCCAAATCTTTGTTCAGATTGGCATGGACTTGCTTGATGGTGTTCACCAAGTCGGTCAAGCCTTCCAGGGCAAAGTATTCGCACTGCATGGGCACAATGACGCCGTGCGCGCAGCACAGGCCATTGAGCGTGAGCATGGACAGCGAGGGCGGGCAGTCGATCAAAATGAAGTCGTAGTCAGCGGCTACTTCGGCCAGCGCGGTTTTCAAACGCTTTTCTCGCCGCTCGACTTCAACCAGCTCTACCTCAGCACCCGCCAACTCGCGGTTGGCACCCAAAATGTCGTAACTGCAGCCCGCTTCAATCAGCTTGTCGCTTTGGACCCTGGCTTGGGCAACGCTAGACGACTCCAGCAAGACGTCATACACCGAGTATTTGAGTGTGCGCTTGTCTACGCCCGAACCCATGGTGGCATTGCCTTGGGGGTCTAGGTCCACCAACAGCACCCGTTGCCCAATTTTGGACAAGCCAGCAGCCAGGTTCACTGCCGTTGTGGTTTTGCCAACACCACCTTTTTGGTTGGCTATGCAGAAGATTTTGGTCATTTTGAAATGGCCAGCTTGATGCCAAAACCGACAAGGAAAAGCCCTGCGATTTTTTCAAGGGCGCGGCCCAAAACTGGGTTGGCTCGAAAGCGGTTAGCCAAAAAATGCGTCAGCATGACGGAAGTGGAGCAGTACAGAACTGCCAATGCGCTGCTGGTAAGGGTCAGCGCAAGGTAGGTTTTGAGCCCCAGGTTGGTTGCCGGGTCGATGAACAGAGGGAAAAATGCCATGTAAAAAACAATGGCCTTTGGGTTGAGCAGCGTGATGATGAGTGACTGCCTGAAATAGTGGCTTGGCTTCATCGTCAAAATTGGCGCGTCTCCCGGCTTGGCCAAAAGCATTTTGATCCCAAGCCAGGCAAGGTATGCGGCGCCCAACCATTGCACCGCCGTGAACGCTTGCGGGTAGGCGGCCATGACTGCAGCCATACCTGCAAGTGCCAGCCACATCAAAATCTGATCGCCGGCCAGCAACCCCAAGACGCACGCTAAGCCGCCGCGAATACCGCCTTGCGTTGTCGAAGTGATCAGCGCCAAATTGCCGGGGCCGGGCACCAACAGAAAAAGCAGGATGGTGACTATGTAGGTGCCGTAATCTGTGATGCCAAACATGTTTGAAGGAAGCGTTTTGAGGCAAATGCCGCGTTAAATTGAAAAACTGTGCCGTGACGTTGCGGTGAGTTTACGGCATGCTGGCTTGATGCCCAGCAAATCAACTCGCTTCGGTTTTTCTCATCCAGACTAAGCAGCGCTCGGCCTGAAGACCCGGCACGTCCAAGGGTTCCACGTGAAACATTTTGATATTGGGCGGCAGCTGGGCAATTTCATCAGCGGGGTGACGCGCCTTCATCGCCAGCCAAATGCCCTGCTCGTTCAGCAAATCTTTCGACAGGGCCGTGAAGTCGGCAAGGCTGGAGAATGCCCGACAACAAATGATGTCGAACCCGCCACCCTTCTCGCCGCCACGGCCAGGTTCGTCCTGGGAGGCCAGGTTTTCGACCCGGGCATGCACGGCCTTCAGATTTTTCAGCCGCAAAGTCACCGCGACCTGGTTGATGAAGGCCGCCTTTTTGGCCACAGTGTCGACACAGGTCACCGCGATGTCAGGGCAACAGATGGCGACTACAACGCCGGGCAGACCTGCGCCCGAGCCAACGTCGAGCAATCGTTTCACCTCTTTCGGTTGGTTTGGCTGGTTTGGCTGGGGTGCGCATATGCCTTCTAATTTGGCAGTCAGTCCCAACTGGCGATTCATAGGCGCAAGAATGGCCAGACTGTCTATCAAATGCAGTGACAGCATGTCAGCCGGGTCACGCACTGACGTGAGGTTATAGACCTTGTTCCATTTTTGGATCAAGTCCAGGTAGGCGAACAAATTGTCGATCTGCACTGCAGTCAGCGTGAGCCCCAGCGCGGCAGCCGCTGCTTCGAGTTGGCGCCGAGCTGTCACTTCGGGCATTTGAGTTTAGTCGCGAGTTCGAAGCAAGTCCGCTTTTCCATTAGGCGGTCATCTCGTCATTTAGCTTTGTCGCAACTTCATTTTCTGCCGCTGCTTGGCTGGTCGATGCTGCCTTGGCCCCAAACTGGGCGTGGCCTCGCCGTCTTAGGTGTACCAGCAGCAAAGAAATGGCAGCAGGCGTGATGCCAGAAATGCGGGACGCCTGGCCTAAAGTCTCAGGACGGCGCTTGTCCAAGGTCTGTCGAGCTTCAAAACTGAGCGCCGCCACCTGTAAATAATCCATATCGACGGGTAGTTTCAGGTTCTCATAACTGGCAGCCCGCTCAATCTCGGTGCGCTGGCGGTCAATATAGCCTGCGTATTTGACTGAGATTTCCACCTGCTCGGCCACGGACTGCTCGAAAAGCGCTGTTTCACTTGAAACTTCGATTGACGCAGAGCTGGCTTGTGGGTCGGGTTGGGCAATGGAACTCTCGTCAAGACTTGTCTGTCGGTTGGCAAACTTGCCCTCTTCCAGAGACATCAGCGCTGCATAACTCACATCTGGCCGGCGCAATAGATCAGCCAAACTGTGCTCGTGCTCCAGGTTTTTGCCCAAAACTCGTTTGGCCTCGGCCAAGCTCAAGTTTTTGGGGCTGACCCAAATTGACCGCAGACGTTCTGTTTCACGTGAAACAGCATCTCGCTTGCGGCCAAAAGCGTCCCAGCGAGCGTCGTCTACCAGACCCAGTTGCCGCCCGATCTCAGTCAAGCGCATGTCGGCATTGTCTTCGCGCAGTTGAAGTCGAAACTCTGCCCGGCTGGTGAACATGCGGTACGGTTCGCTGACTCCTTTTGAAATCAGGTCGTCCACCAGCACGCCCAAATAGGCTTGGTCTCTCCCCGGCACCCAAGTGTCGCCAGACCAATTGGTTTTAGCCCCCGATTGCAAAGCGGCATTGATTCCAGCGAACATGCCTTGGGCGGCGGCTTCTTCATAGCCCGTGGTGCCATTGATTTGCCCTGCAAAAAACAGCCCGTTAATCGCCTTGGTTTCAAAACTGCTTTTCAAGCCAGTCGGGTCAAAGTAATCGTACTCAATGGCGTAGCCAGGGCGCAAAATGTGCGCGTTCTCAAGCCCCGCCATAGATCGCACCAGCTCGTACTGAATATCAAACGGCAGGCTGGTGCTGATGCCATTGGGGTAATACTCGTTCGTCGTCAGACCTTCGGGCTCCAGAAAAATCTGGTGGCTGTCTTTGTTGGCAAAACGGTTGATCTTGTCTTCCACGCTGGGACAATAGCGCGGCCCCACGCCATCAATCAAGCCAGTGAACATTGGGCTTCGGTCAAACCCGCTTCGAATAATGTCATGCGTGCGCTGGTTGGTGTGGGTGATCCAGCAGGGCATTTGTTGCGGGTGCATTGAAGCCGAACCCATGAAGCTGAACACCGGCACACCTTTGCCCTCCTCGGTGCCCATGCCACCAGGCATTCCGTCACCAGGCTGCTGAAGGCACTTGGAAAAATCAATGGTGCGGCCATCCAAACGCGGTGGGGTGCCAGTTTTCAGGCGTCCCTGTGGCAGTTTGAGCTCTTTGAGCCTGGCGCTTAGCGACACCGCAGGCGGATCGCCTGCCCTGCCCGCCGAATAATTATTCAGTCCAACGTGAATTTTGCCATCCAAAAAAGTACCTGCAGTCAGCACCACGGTGCGGCTTCTGAAGCGAACACCAACTTGGGTGACTGCCCCAACAACCTTTGCTCCCTCGACCATCAAATCATCGACCGCCTGCTGGAATAGCCACAGATTCGGCTGGTTTTCAAGACGACGGCGAATCGCCGCTTTGTACAAAACGCGGTCGGCTTGCGCTCGCGTCGCGCGCACCGCCGGACCTTTGCTCGAATTGAGAATGCGAAACTGAATCCCGCCTTCGTCAGTCGCCAGCGCCATCGCGCCGCCCATGGCGTCCACCTCTTTGACCAAATGCCCTTTGCCAATACCGCCAATGGACGGGTTGCAACTCATCTGGCCCAGGGTTTCGATGTTGTGGCTGAGCAGCAAAGTCTTGCAGCCCATACGCGCTGACGCCAGCGCGGCTTCTGTGCCCGCATGGCCACCGCCGACAACGATGACGTCAAATTCTTGGGGGTAATTCATGTGCCAACTCCTTGCAGTGACGCGGCATCACCCAATGCGCCACCAATGTATTCAGTCTGCAAACCCATCTCTCTCGCTGCAATGGCTTGCCTGCGGTCGCTGGTCACAAACAAGTCGACCTTGGCCGACAAAGCGCTGCCAATGTGCAGCGCGTCCATTCCGCGCAAAGCACGGTGCTCCATGGCCGCGAACGCAAAGCGCTCGACATGGGAGTCCAGCGGTACCAACGTCATGTCAGCCACGTCTTGCTGCGCTGCGACCCAGGCCCGGTCGAAATCTTGCGCCGACAGGCTGCCCTCGCGTCTGCGGCGCAACAGCGCAGACGCCACTTCGACCTTGCAATGGGCTGCCACCAACAGTTCACTGGCAGCGGCAAACAAACTCAGGGCACGATCCCGCCCAGCCTCAGCCGCGTATCGTTTGGTCAATGCTGACGCGTCGAAAAGCAGGCGAAATTCACCATCTCGCACTTCAAGTTTTCTTACCACGGCGACTCCAACCGCTCGTCTAGCACGGCTTGCGACAGCGAAACCCCAGCGGCTAAATGAACCGGGTCAAATGGCCGCTTCCAGCTGGGCAGCGGCTGCACGTCATCGGCGCGTGCAGGCACCAGGTCGGCCACAGGCTTGCCATGGCGCAAGATGCGAACGGTTTCGCCTTTCTCAACCAAGTCAATCATGGCGGACGCATTGGCGCGGAATTCACTCAAAGCAACGGTCTGCATTTGTACAACTTTCCAAGTTTTGTACATTTTAACAGGCTTTGCCCTTTGCCCCTTTGCCTTACCTAGAGCACCGCCTGTCCTCGCATTGACAGCAGCCAAACCCAACTTGGCCTACCATTCTCCCTGAACCCTCACACTGGAGCCTTCCCCATGAAAATCCCATCCCTCAAAGAAGTTGTCAGCGCCGAAGAATGGAAGTTGCGCGTGGATTTGGCCGCCTGCTACCGGCTGGTGGCCGCCTATGGCTGGAGCGACCTGATCTTCACCCACATTTCGGCACGCATCCCCGGCCCGGATCACCACTTTTTGATCAATCCCTACGGCCTGATGTTTGACGAAATCACCGCGTCCAGCCTCATCAAAATCGACCAAAGCTGCAATAAGCTGAGCGAATCGCCCTACCCGGTCAACCCGGCGGGCTTCACCATTCACAGCTGCATTCACGAAGTGCGCGAAGACGCCGGTTGCGTGCTGCACACCCATTCCCGCGCGGGCGTGGGCGTGAGCGCGCAAAAGGGCGGTTTGCTGCCGGTCAGCCAGCAATCAACTGTGATTTTAAACAGCATTGCCTACCACGACTATGAAGGCATTGCCCTGTACGCCGAAGAAAAACCACGCCTACAGGCCAGTTTGGGCAGCGCCCACAACTTGATTTTGCGCAACCATGGCCTGCTGACCATCGGTGCAACGATTCCCGACGCGTTTTTGACCATGTACTTTTTAGAAAGCTCTTGCCGCATTCAAATCGACGCGCAAGCAGGTGGCGAGGTCAACTTGATTGGCCACGCGCCCATGGAGGCCAACAAAAACGCCATGAAGATGGCCACGGGCGGCCAAAGTGCGGCCAACCTGGCCTGGCCCGCCCTGCTGCGCAAACTGGATCGCGAGAACCCAGGCTATGCGGTTTGAGCCGATTCGGCTTGAATCAACCGGCTAAATAACGGGCCTTGACATTCACAACCGCTTTTTACGAACGCTATTATTAGCATAGCGAACTATCTATATTATTCGTGAGCTAGAGCCCTATTTTATTCACAATTTGACCTAAAGCGCTAATTTTCGGTGTTTTGGAAAGAAATTTACCACAAATGTGGTAAATTTACCCTGGTTTCACCCAAACCCAGCTCTGTTGCCAAAGCGACAAGCCTCGGCTTGATTTTCAACGCCACGCACCCAACTCCCTCAAGCCAAGGCACAAACTTCAGCGCAAACTTAAGCTCAAGCAAGCCCCTCAATCCGCTGCGCACCCCAAAACACGCAGATTGTGGTGCTTCCGAGCAAAAACTTGGGCTTAAGACTAGCATCAACGCTGTTTCGATTTCTTCAACGCGCCCCAACCGGGCCACCCACCTCAAGGACTCCGTCATGAAACTTTATTACTCCCCCGGTGCCTGCTCTCTCTCGCCGCACATCGCCTTGCAAGAATCCGGCCTGAAATTTGAAGCCATCGCAGCCCCCACCAAAACCCACAAGCTCCCGGATGGCAGTGACTTTTATGCCGTCAACCCACTGGGCTACGTGCCATTTTTGGTGCTGGACGATGGCCGCACCCTGCGCGAAGGCCCGGCCATCGTGCAATACATTGCCGACCAAGTACCCGCCAAAAACTTGGCCCCCGCCAACGGCACGTTTGAGCGCGCCAAGCTGCAAGAAATGCTGAATTTCATCGGCACGGAGCTGCACAAAGGCTTTGGCCCGCTGTTTAACCCCGCCACGCCCGCCGAATACAAAGCCATCGCGATTGCCAAAGTGCAGGAGCGTCTGAAGTTCACCGACAGCGAACTCGCTGGCAAACAGTACGCCCTGGGCGACCACTACAGCGTGGCAGACGGCTACCTGTTCACCGTGACCAACTGGGCGCAATACGTGGGCATTGATTTGGCCCCGTACCCCAACCTGGTCGCCTACCGCGCCCGCGTGGCCGCCCGCCCCGCCACCATTGCCGCGATGACGGCAGAAGGCTTGATCAAGGCATGAAGTCACTGTTCAGCCCCGTCCAGGTCGGTGCCATGCACTTGGCCAACCGCGTCGTCATGGCCCCGCTCACGCGCAACCGCGCACCCGGTGCCTTGCCCACCGCGCTCATGGCCACTTACTATGCGCAGCGGGCTGACCCGCACAATGGGGCTGGACTGATCGTGACGGAGGCCACCGCCATCAGCCACCAGGGCCAAGGTTACTCCGACGTGCCAGGCATCTGGTCGGCTGAACAAGTGGCTCTGTGGCGCAAAACGACTGATGCAGTTCACGCCGCGGGCGGCAAAATCGTCATGCAACTGTGGCATGTGGGCCGCGTCTCGCACGTCTATTTGCAACCTGATGGCGGCGCGCCCGTGGCCCCATCTGCCATCACCGCCAAAACCAAAACGGTACTGATCAAAGACGGCGTGCCCGGCTTTGTGGCCACCTCCGCCCCCCGCGCCCTGCGCCTGGACGAGCTGCCCGGCATCGTGCAAGATTACCGGCACGCTGCGGCCAACGCCATCGCCGCTGGGTTTGACGGCGTTGAAGTCCACGGTGCCAACGGCTATTTGCTGGATCAATTTTTGCGCAGCGGCTCCAACCAACGCACTGACGCCTACGGTGGCTCCATCGAGAACCGCGCCCGGCTGCTGGTTGAGGTCATGACCGCCATCGCCCAAGAGATCGGCGGCGACCGCACTGGCATTCGCCTGTCGCCCGTCACGCCCGCCAACGACGCGCAAGACCCGCACCCACAGCCCTTGTTTGAGCACGTCGTTCGCCAACTCGGCCCCTTGAATCTGGCGTTTTTGCACATCATTGAAGGTGCCACCGGTGCTGCGCGCGACTTCCAACAGGGTGATAGCCCGTTCGACTACGCCGCCCTGCGCGGCGCCTACGCCCAAGCCGGTGGCGCAGGCGCGTGGATGGTCAACAACGGCCTGGACAAGCCACTAGCCCAAGCCGCACTGCAAAACGGTGCCGACCTGGTCGCCTTTGGCCGCCCCTTCATCGCCAACCCCGACCTCACCCGCCGCCTGCGCGAAGACGCGCCAATGAACGAAGGCAACCGCGCGACCTATTACGGCGGTGGGGCCGAAGGGTATACGGATTACCCGGCGCAGGCTGCTGCTGAAGCGTCAGCCTGAACCCTACCGCGTCTGTGGCACTTAACTGCCGCAGGCGCAGAAGGCGAATTGGGGTCAGATCGCAATATTGCTGCGAAGCACCCGCAGGGCGAGCCAACGGCGACGCGATTTTGGGCTCTGACCCCAATTCGCCCTCTGCGCCGGGCTATCGGCAGCACTCGGGGTCAGGGTGGAGGCCCACGATCTATGCGCTTCGCTGACCCCAGACAATGACAGCTAGGTGCTTCCAGGATGCGCCAAATGTGAGCCAGCGGCGCTGCGAGGGTTTAGACATTTTCGAATCAACCCATACTGAAACGGTGAATATTGGTTGAAAATACCGCATGCAACCTGTGTCTGAAAAAAATTGGATTGTTCGCGCGCTAGCAAGCGGAGTACTTAAAGCAATCGCCTTTTACGTGGCAACAGTCGCGGGACCTTTCGTTGTGGCTGCGGCAACCTTTGCCGCTGGCGCAATCGACAATAGCGTCTCTTGGATGTGGGTATTCATGGCGACTAGTGTTGCCTTTGCCGGAGCTGTAGTTGGAATTCTTCGTTTTTACGAGCTACTCCAAAAGACTCGGATAGACGGCAACTTGAATTGTGTAAGTCCAAGTATAGGTATGGACTTAAATGAACCGAACGGTATTTGGCTTGGTGTAAATCTACAGAGCAATGGAGACGTACCAATAGAGTTTGAAGTTCAAAGCTTACGCACCCGATTGCAAGGTAAATACCCGCCCAACAAGCCGTATGAGCTGAAGAAACTTACCATTCCTCCAAGGGGCTTCGCCTTTTTCAATGATCACGCGATAAATGTTGATCCTCCGAGCTCGGCCAGCGTGGCTGGCTTGATCGATATGGAAATAAAGTACGGAAGGCCAGGAAATTTGAAATACTCGCTGCGGATCAAGCGGCAGGTATTCTTGAAATTTGGCAGCGAACGGCAGTTGGAGAACATTGCGTGGACTGAAATGTCATAGGAGAAGGCGAAAATCGATTCTTCAAGCCGACACCCGCAGCGCACCTTGCGCTCGTCTATCTCAGCCTCGAAGCACGAAGCAGACCGACAGAGTCGCGCATGTTTGAGCGAAGCGAGTTTGTGCGACGGCCCTGACTTCGAGTCCTGCAGATGGTCGCCCGAAGGGTCTACGACAGTAGAGCGCCAGTGGCGATACGGGGGCTCAGGCCAGCGGCCTAACTCATAGCAAAAGAAAAGCGCGGAAACGAACTACCGCGAAGCCGCAGCTCCCAAGTCGGCAAAGTTGTTGATCTTCACCACGCCATCCGGAAACCGGGCAATGATGTCCAACTCGCCACCCATGGCCTGAATGTGGCTGCGCAATGTAGATAAATACATGTCTGTGCGTTTTTCGATCTTCGCAATAGAAGGCTGCTGCACGTGGAGCACGTCGGCCAGCATTTTTTGCGACAGGCCACGCGCCTGGCGCAATTCATGCAACGGCATTTCTGCCAGCATCACTCTGGCTTTGGCTTCGGAGCGCTGCTGCGCGCCCGGACTTAAGCTTGAGCGCAGTTCAGAGAATTTCTTGGCCATCATTTTTCTCCTTCGTGTTGAAGTTGTTTCAGATGCTCGTCATACAGCCGGTCGGCGATGGGCACATGCACATCGTACCAACGGCCATCACCCGTCTTGTCACCCCCGATCAGCAAAATCGCCATGCGCCGAGGGTCAAAAGCGTAAAGCGTGCGATAGGGCAGACCGCTATGCTGGGTACGCAGTTCCCGCATGTGCCCGTGCCTGGAGCCGTTGATTCCGCTGCTGTGCGGATACCCCAGCGCCGGGCCTCTGTCTTCCAGCAAGCGAACGGAAGCCGCCAACGACTCTTGCTCGGCCTCCGTCAGGCTGTGCCACCATTCGCCAAAGTCGTCGGTGTATTCAACTTCCCAGGTCATGGTGAAATATAACCTCTGTGGAATATTCCGTCAAGTGCATACATGCCGCTGGACCTGAATAAAGTAACAACAGCGGCGCGCTAAACTGCGCCGCATGAAATACCTCGTCACCGGAAGCGCTGGCCACTTGGGCGAGGCTTTGGTGCGCACGCTCAAAGGCGCGGGCCACTGCGTCATTGGCCTGGATGTACTGCCATCAGCGTTCACCCACGTCGTCGGCTCCATCACAAATCGCGCACTGGTCGCCCAATGCATGCGCGGCGTGAATGCTGTGCTGCACACTGCCACGCTGCACAAACCGCATGTCGCCACGCACACGGCCCAAGCCTTTGTCGATACCAATGTCACGGGAACGCTGACACTTTTGGAAGAAGCTGTGGCCGCAGAGGTGGGCGCCTTCGTTTTCACCAGCACCACCAGCACATTTGGCGACGCACTCACGCCCGCGCCGGGTGCGCCCGCCGCGTGGATCACTGAAGAGGTGAAACCTGTTCCAAAAAACATCTACGGTGCAAGCAAAACTGCCGCAGAAGACCTATGCCAGCTCTTTGCCCGCAACCATGGGCTGCCCTGCACCGTGCTGCGAACCTCGCGCTTTTTCCCGGAACAAGACGACAACGCCTATACGGCAAGTGCTTATGCCGATGCCAACGCCAAAACCAACGAGTTTTTATACCGCCGGGTAGACATTGAAGACGTCGTCAGCGCCCACCTGTTGGCGGCTGCCCAAGCGCCATCCAGCGGGTTTGACCGCTTCATCATCAGTGCGACGACGCCCTTTGTTCCGAGCGATCTGGCTGATTTGCGCGCCGATGCGCCCGCCGTGCTGGCCCGAATCGCCCCTGAGTGCGCGGCGCTTTACGCCAAATTGGGCTGGCGAATGTTCCCCGAAATTGACCGCGTTTACGTCAACACCCACGCATTGACAGCGCTAGGCTGGACGCCACGCTATGACTTTGGCCAACTGCTGCATCGCTTGGCCAAGGGGCACGACCCCCGCAGCCCGCTGGCCCTTAAAATCGGCTGCAAGGGATACCACAGGACAGCCTAGATTTGCTACTATTTATATAGCATACTATTGAATATATTCGGGAGCTAGAGATCTATTTGATTGAGAAAATGGTCATTTTGACACATTTTCTACAAAAAAGAACTTGCAGGGTGGGCTATCCCCTTAGCTCCACAGGCGTAATTTCTGCTGATTTTTTGGGCAAATCGACAATGTTGCGGTACGTCACTGGCTTTGTGACGACGGCTTGTTCAAGCAGTCTATAAAACAGCAATC
>JANNCN010000227.1:0-5838 GCA_031386665.1 Rhodoferax sp.
GGTCATGCCAGGCGACAACGTGTCGATCACCGTCAAGCTGATCAACCCGATTGCCATGGAAGAAGGCCTGCGTTTTGCGATCCGCGAAGGCGGCAAGACCGTGGGCGCCGGTGTGGTTGCCAAGATCATTGCTTAAGCTGTAACACTCAAGTTTCAAGGAACCAACACCATGGCAACCAAGCAAAAAATCCGTATTCGCCTGAAGGCTTTTGATTACAAACTCATCGACCAATCAGCCGCCGAGATTGTGGACACCGCCAAGCGCACTGGCGCGATTGTCAAAGGCCCCGTGCCTTTGCCAACCCGCATGAAGCGTTTTGACATTCTGCGTTCGCCGCACGTCAACAAAACGTCTCGTGACCAGTTCGAAATCCGCACGCACCAGCGTTTGATGGACATCATCGACCCCACGGACAAAACGGTAGACGCGCTGATGAAGCTCGACCTGCCGGCAGGCGTGGACGTTGAGATCAAGCTGCAATAAGCCAGCCAATCTAGGCATGCAAAAAGGGCCTGTGCGAAAGCGCAGGCCCTTTTTTTTTGTGATGTTCGAGGAGGCAGTTGGGTGACGTCAGGCGCGCGTCAAACTCAAACCTGGCTCATCTTCCAGCATGATTTTCTCAGCCCAGACTCGCAATTTACCCGTGTCAGCGCGCAAAACCTCTTGCTTGACGGCCAAAATTTGCGCGGGGTGCATGGAAAAACTGCGCAGACCCAGGCCTAGCAACAGCCGCGTCAGGCTGATGTCGCCCGCCATCTCGCCGCACACGCTGACGCCTTTGCCTTGGGCATTGCATTCGGCAATAGTCTCAGCAACCAGTCGCAGCACCGCCGGGTGCAGGGGATCGTACAGGTGGGCGACCGACTCGTCAGCCCGGTCGATGGCCAAGGTGTATTGAATCAGGTCGTTGGTGCCAATCGACAAAAAGTCGAAGTACTTCAAAAACAGTTTGAGGGTGAGCGCCGCCGCAGGAATTTCGATCATCGCGCCCAAACGCATCGGGCCGTAGTGAATGCCCCGGTTGTCCAGTTCGGCCCGGGCATGGTCTAACAGCGACAAGGTTTGGCGAATTTCACTGGCATGGGCCAGCATGGGAATGAGCAAATTGACGTGACCGTGCTGCGCGGCCCGCAAAATGGCCCGCAACTGCGTCAAAAACATGGCCGGGTCAGCCAAACTCCAACGAATGGCACGCAAACCCAGCGCGGGGTTCAGGTGCGACTCGTCCCGGTGCCCAATGTCTGAGCTTTTGCCCAATGGCTTGTCTGCACCAATGTCAACCGTGCGGATCGTGACCGGCAGGCCACGCATGCCTTCAATGGCTTTTTTGTAGGCTTGGTACTGCTCTTCTTCATCCGGCAATTGGCCAGCCCGGCCCATGAACAAAAACTCGCTGCGAAATAGACCCACGCCGACGGCGCCGGCCTTAACCGCACCCAAAGCGTCTTCGGGCATTTCAATATTCGCCAACAGCTCGACCTTTTGACCGTCCATCGTGACGGCAGGCGTGTGAAGCAAACGCCCCAACCGGCCACGTTCCAGTTCGAGTTGGCGCTGTTTGAAGCCATATTCAGCCAAAATAATGGGTGATGGGTCAACGATGACGACGCCCGCGTCACCGTCAATGATGATCCAGTCGTCTTGGCGAACAATTTGGCTTGAAAGCCGGGCGCCCACCACGGCCGGAATGTCCATGCTGCGTGCCACAATCGCCGTGTGAGAGGTTTTGCCTCCCACATCCGTAATGAACCCGGCAAACACGCTTTGCTTGAATTGCAGCATGTCAGCGGGCGACAAATCATGCGCCACCAGCACCAGCGGCACGTCAATCGTGTCGTCCAACAGCAAGTCTTGCTGCGACGGTTTGCGGGCTGTGCGACCCTGCTTGGGCGCAGCAACCGGCGAGGCCACGCCTTTCATGGCACGCAAAACCCGTTCTGTGATTTGTTCCAAGTCCGCCTTGCGCTCGCGCAAATACTCGTCCTCCATTTCGTCGAATTGTCGTGCAATCGACTCAAACTGGGTGGTAAGCGCCCACTCTGCGTTATAAAGACGCTCGGTGATCCAGTGCTTCACGCCGTTGATCAGGTCTTCGTCTTGCAACAGCAACAAATGCACGTCCAGCAGAGCCGCCAGCTCATGGGGCGCTTCTTTGGGCCCCATATGCGTGATGGTGACCTGCAAACGGTGAATTTCGTCGACCACGACGTTACGCGCAACCCGAACGCGATCGATTTCAGCGTCAACCTGGCCTGCTTCGACAAAATAATGCGCTACATCGACCCGGCTAGATGCCACCAGCACCGCCCGCCCGATGGCAATGCCTCGTGCAACCGCCAGCCCGTGAATCGAAAATGTCATCTCGTGGCCCCACCGCGGCGCAGAAGAGATAAGGCAGCAATTTCCCGCTGGGCCGCCCCGAGGGAAATTAGCCCCCCTGGGGGGCAGCGACCCGCGCAGCGGCGGAGCGTGGGGACACAAATTTCCCGCTGGGCCGCCCCGAGGGAAATTAGCCCCCTCGGGGGGCAGCGACCCGCGCAGCGGCGGAGCGTGGGGGCACAAATTTCCCGACGGGCCGCCCGGAGGGAAATTGCGATGCCGAAGATGTCCCCCGCCACGGCACTCTGACTTGTTACACATCGGTGGCAGGCGTAAGCGGCAATTTTTCGACGGGCCGCCCCTAGAAAAATTAGCCCCCCCGGGGGGCAGCGACCCGCGCAGCGGCGGAGCGTGGGGGTCTCAAACACTATTCCCCCTCCCCAAACTTGTCATTGATCAGCGCCAACAAGGCGTCCATCGCGTCCTGCTCGCGCTCGCCTTGGGTTTCGACCTCAATGGACGAACCAATGCCAGCGGCCAGCATCATGACGCCCATGATACTTTTCGCATTCACGCGGCGCTCGCCCTTGGACAGCCAGACTTCACAAGGGAAGGATCCTGCCAATTTGGTCAATTTGGCCGAGGCCCGCGCGTGAAGTCCCAATTTATTGCTGATGCTGATGGTGGTCTTGATCATTTAACTTTTTGATTTGATTTTGAGGGGCAGCGCTGGCCACCTGCATCACGCCTTGCGAACCGCCCGACAGTGCGCGAGCCACCAAGGCGTCCAGCGGCTCACCCCGGTAAGTCATGGCGCGCACCAACATGGGCAGGTTCACGCCAGCGATTAGCTTGGCTTTGATGCCATCCACCAGCTTTTGAGCGATATTGCACGGCGTTGCGCCAAACATGTCAGTCAGCACCAAGGTGTGGTCACTGTTCAAAATGGACACCGCGGCAACAGCGGTAGCCAAAGTTTCTTCGGTGGGCACATTGGGCATCACGTCAATAGCTTGAATGCAGGCCGCGTCGTCCGGAAAAACGTGGAGCACGCTTTGGCGCAGCGCACTTGCCAGCGGTGCATGGGCGATGATCAGAATGCCATTGGTCATGGGTTGCAGGTGGCGGCGCTCTAGGCGGCCGCGGGTTGTGACTCGCCATTATGGCTTTTTACGCTTAAAAAATGACCATAGGACGCAATACAACATACGAGAAACACCGACAGCGCCGCGCGAAATGCGTTGGTGTCGCTCAAGCCCAGCGCCCTGAAGCCGTCAATCAGCAAGCCAATGCCCCATTGAATGACAAAAACGCCCGAAAAAATGACCAGGTTGTAGGCCGACAGCGCCCGCCCTGCCAGAGCCGGTGTGAACGCCATGCCAACCGCCGGCTGCGCCAGCGACACAAAGGTGCAACTGATGCAGTAAAGCCCCAGCACGACCGCAGTCCAACTGCCCAAGTTTTGCGCCACCGCAATGATGAACGCGAGCAGCACAAAGCTGATGGGCACGCCTCGGGCCATCAATTTTTCTGCGGTCAAACCCACACGGGCCAGCCTCGGGTTGACCAGACCCCAGAGCCAAAAGGTGAGCAACATGCCCACGTTCAAGCCAAAAAACCCGGTGGCCGCTTGGCTGGCACTGTAGCCTGCGACCCGCGTCATCCACGGCACCACCCACAGCGTCTGCATGGCAAGCAAACCGCCATAAACAAAGAAACCGATGGGCGCCATTTTGCGAAAAGTCGGGTGGCTCCACACTTGGGCGTAGCTGGCAGGCGCGGTTTGGGTGACCGCGCCGCTTTGCACCGGGTGCGCCGTTGCAAGCTGCCAGACTGGCACCCGCCACTGAATCAAAACCATCGCCAGCGCAACCAGCGCTGCCAAACCCCAAAACAGCGCCCGCCACCCGACCAGCGGCATGAGCCAGTGCACGGGCAGGGTGGATGCGACCATGCCCATCGACCCTGCCATGAGCATCCAGGAATTGGCGCGTAACAGGGTGGCTGAGTCAAACCAGCGCCGATAACCCGTGAGCGGGGCCATCAGACAGGCACTGACGCCAACGCCACACAAAATGCGCGCCGCCAAGAGGCCTATGAACCCGCTTGCCATCGAAAACGCCAGGCAACCCACGACCGCGATGCTTAAAAACCCCAAAATGACGCGTTTGGGGCCATGCCGGTCCAACAGCGAGCCCAGCGGCAACTGCGTGGCAGCAAAACCTAAAAAATAGCCGCCTGCCAGCAGCCCCAAATCTCGGGCGTTGAGCGAAAACTCCTGCGTGAGGGTGGGCGACAAGGTGGCGGTGATGGTGCGAATCAGCGCTGAAAAGAAGTAAGCGACCGCGAACACCAAAAACACAGAAATGGCAGTGCGCCGGGACAAAACAGTCATTGAAGCTTTAAACCTGCAAAAAAAGTCTCGGCCATTTCAGCCGAAATGTGCGGCGCATAGAGCGCGGCGTGAAAAATCTGCCCTTTTTGGGCGAACCAGACCCCCTGGAACTTCACCGCGCTGCCATCAGGGCGCAAGCCTTGGGCTGAAACCAACGGGCTTTCTGACCCTGCGCCATTGGCCGTTGACGTCAAGCTGGCACTGTTCGGCGTCTTTCCAGCACCATTCATAGCACCCGGCGCCAAATCCGCATTGCCACTTTGGCGAGTTGAAACCATGGCCGTCTTGGCCCCCAAATTCCCCAGTGTCACCTGGCGCCATTGGTTCAAAACTTCAGGAATACCTGGCTTGATCTCGGCCTGTAAAGCATCTTTAGCCAGCCCCTTGCCAGCAGTTTGGGCCGCACTTTGGGCCTGATCCCAATTGACATGGGCGATGGCAAACGTCGCGCCGCCGGCGTCGCATGCGGTCAGGTGCATGTCAACCCGTTGGCCCGCCAGAGGCAATGCACGCGACTGGTGGTCGGGTTTGCAAGGCATCAAGGCCACCAAGGACGTGTTTTCAATGCGGGTTTCGCGCCAATTGAAAGTGGGGTTGCAGGCCGACAGGCTCAAAACCACGGCCAAGGCGGCGGTGGCGGTGAAAGCGTTGTAGGCGTGATGGGCGTTGAAAGCATGGGTTGCCGAGGCCCTGGGCAGCCCAACGCCATCCATGAACAAAACTGAGGAGCGAATTCGGTTGCAGTGGCCAAGCATTCAAAGATTATCCCGAGAAAGGCCAGCGCCATGGGCCCAGAGGACTCTCGCGAGACAGGTTGAACGATTCAGCGCGGCTTGGGGCCACTGCATGCAAGTGTCAATAATATGTGGCGTTGTTTTGCCCAGCGCTCAGTTGCTATATTATTTATAGCAAACTATCGATATAATTCGGGAGCTAGCGGCCTATTTGGTTCATAAAATGACACTTTTGGGCTATTTTTCAGAAAAAAGAACTTGCAGGGTGGGCTATCCCCTTAGCTCCACAGGCGTAATTTCTGCTGATTTTTTGGGCAAATCGACAATGTTGCGGTACGTCACTGGCTTTGTGACGACGGCTTGTTCAAGCAGTCTATAAAACAGCAATC
>JANNCN010000142.1:0-19240 GCA_031386665.1 Rhodoferax sp.
TGAAACGGGTGCTGCGCGAGACTGACATTTGCGGCCGGTACGGGGGAGAAGAGTTCGGCATACTGCTGCCCATCACGGGTGCGGCCGCTGCGCACGAGGTGATTGAACGCCTGCGCCTAGACCTGCATACCCGCCCTTTGATCTCTCAAACGGTGGTCACGGCCAGTTTTGGTTTGGTTGAGATTGACCCCGGCGTCGCTTCCATTGAAGAGTGGATTCGCAAAGCCGACGTGTTGCTTTATGCCGCCAAAAAGCAAGGGCGTGACCGCGTGGTCAGCCAAGACCCTGATGCCACCGTGTTGTCGCCGCTTTCTGCCCGGGAGCTGGTTGTGGCCTAACAGCGCACAGTGCGGCACTTGGCGCGGTTTTGCCGCCTTTGCCAATAAGCAAGTAAAAGTAAGTGAGCGAGTGGGCGATCAGGTGCATTGGCAAGGCCTTGGTGGGCTTGCGCCCATTCAAGCAGTTTCAACCCGGTTGCGGCCGCGGGCTTTAGCGCGGTACATGGCGCCGTCAGCGCGGGCCAGCAAGGCATCGACCGTGTCGCCCTCGGGGCGGCTGGTGGTTGCGCCAATGCTCACAGTTGGGCCACCCCAGGAGCTCATGGCGTTGCGCAGGCGGTCGGCAATGACCAACGCCAATTGCGCTGAGGTCTCAGGCAGCAGCACCACAAACTCTTCGCCACCAAAGCGGCCCAGCAAGTCCGTGTCTCGAAGCAAGGCGTTGATGTTGCCCACAAAATCGGTCAAAACCCGGTCGCCTTCCAAGTGGCCCAAGGTGTCGTTGATTTTTTTGAAGTGATCAATGTCCAGCACCAGCAATGACATTTGGCGGTTATGGCGAAGGCTGCGCGACAGCTCGCGCTGCAGCGCGTCTTTCATGAAACGCCGGGTGTAGGCGTCGGTTAGCGAGTCGTGGGTGGCGGCGTGTTCTAGCTCGGTTCGCAGCCGCTCGGTGGCCAGCAGCACCTGGCTGATTGACATCAGCACGATGGCAAACGCAAAACTGGCCAGGTAAGTGATGTTTTGAGGCGAGACATCCATCACGTTTTGACCAGCCGGGGCCAGTCCCGCAGTGACGAAACGCATCAGCTGTACAGCACTGCCAGCGGCCAGCACACCAATGGCAATGCGACCCGCCAGCGTGGTTCGCGCTTTGCGCCACATGAGCCACGCGTGCGCGGCCGACACGGCAGCCACCACCGCAGTGCTCAGTTGCACGCGGGTGGCGTAACTTGGCGTGACATAGGTGAACCAGATCGAAGTAAGCGCCGCCAGGACAATCACCATGACCCAGGGCAGGTGCCGTGGCATTACCCCAAAAAAGCGTTGACTGCCCAGGAGCGACACATAGGGTGCAGCAAAGGTCAACAAACTAGGGAGCGTGGTGGACAGCGGCGTGGACAGCCAAGCCGTGGTCGAAAACATGGCGCCTGACACAAAGGTCATGGCCATTGACGCGGCCCACAGTTCAATGCCCTTGATGGAAGGCGGGTAGGTGCGTTTGAGCAGGTACAGCACGATTGCCATGACAGCGCCCAGGGAGCCAGCGATCAGCAATATGGTTTTCGGGTCAATTCCGGTCATGAGGCTGCAGTGTCGGTGATTTGGCGCTGCCCCGTCACAGGATTTCTACCCGGTTGCGGCCATTGGCCTTGGCGCTGTACATGGCGGCGTCAGCGCGGGCCAGCATGCTGCTGACGGAATCGGTCATCAGCGAATTGGTGGTCACGCCAATGCTGACGGTGCAAGAGGGCACTGACCCTGGCGCAGAACCAGGCGCGGCCACCACCGTGCGAATGCGCTCGGCCACCAAACTTGCGGCCGCCAGTGCCGTGTCTGGCAAGACCACCACAAATTCTTCGCCACCAAAACGGCCCAACTGGTCGCCTTGGCGCAGCAACGCATTCACGTCTTTGACGAATTTGATCAAAACCTGGTCTCCGGCCGGGTGGCCAAAGCTGTCGTTGACTTGTTTGAAGTTGTCCAAGTCCATCACCAGCAAGGCCAGGCTTCGGCCATTGCGCTTGCAGCGCTGCAGTTCCAGATCAATGGATTGGTTCATGTGCCTTCGGGTCAGGGCATTGGTCAGCGGGTCGTGAGTGGCCAGGTGCTCCAGTTCGCTGCGCAGCTTGTCGGTGGCCATCAACACCATGCTGATGGAAATCAAGAGAATGGACACCGCAAACGTGCTGACAAAAATCAGCTGTTGGGGCGACTTATCGATCATGGTGGTCACCGGATCGGTGTAGGTGGTGACAAATCGCATCAGCTGAATTGCGCCGATGCCCACAATCATTGAAAAGGCCATGACTTTGGCCATCGAGTTCAATCCCTGGCGGTACAGCAGCGCCGCGTAGGCCATCATGATCGTCAGCATCATCGTGTTGAAGATTCGCAAGCGCATGGGGTAGTCGGGTTCGACCACGGTGTACCACATGGACGGAGCGAATGCGAGTAGGATCAAAACCGCCCACAGGCGGATGTTGGTTCTCACATCAAAAAAGCGCTGAGTGCCCAAATAGGCAATGTAGCCACCCACCCAGAGCAGCAAATTGGGCAAGCCAATGCCAAGCCAGGCCGGAAGTGCTGCTCGCGCGGTGGAGATGACCCCAGCCGCGAACAACACCGACAAAGCCAGGCTCCAGGCGCTTAGGCCCCGAATGTTGGCTGGGTAGGTCTGGCGGATTGACCACAACACCAAAGCCATCAAACCGCTCATCAGGCCAGTCAGAAAGATGACGGTGCGTGGGTCTATGAAGCTCATTGGGTCTGAATTTTAAAGTCTGGCGTGTTGGTGTCAGCCTGCCGAATTGACCGCTGATGTCGCGGCGGTCGCTTGAAGAACTGTATTGACTGCTATGAGCGTTTTAGGTTCAAAGTCGCAACAGGCGCTGACCTGGCACTGCCAGCAAAGCGGTTTGCGGGCCTGGCAAATGTAGCGCCCATGCAATATGAGCCAATGGTGAGCGTCCACCAAATAGTCAGCGGGAATGCGCTTGAGCAAGCCCAGCTCAACCGCCAGCGGCGTTTTGCCTGGTGCCAACCCCGTGCGGTTGCCCAGCCTGAAAATATGCGTGTCCACCGCCATGGTGGCCTCGCCAAAGGCTGAGTTCAACACCACGTTGGCAGTTTTGCGACCAACTCCGGGCAGGGCCTCCAGCAGGGCGCGTTCGCGCGGCACCACGCCGCCATGGCGATCGATTAAAAATTGGCAAGTTTGCAGCAGGTGCCGGGCTTTGCTGTGGTACAGCCCGATGGTTTTGATGTGGCCTTCCAGCGCATCCAGCCCCAAGGCCAATATTTGTTGCGGCGTGTTGGCCACCGCAAAGAGCCGCGCCGTGGCTTTGTTGACCGACACGTCAGTCGCTTGGGCTGACAGCAAAACCGCCGTCAACAACTCAAACACGCTGGTGTAGTGCAACTCGGTCACCGGGTTCGGGTTGGCGGCTTTCAGGGTGGCAAAAAACGTGGCAATTTGTTCTTTTTTCATGGCTTGTCCAGGCGTTTCAACGCGTTTCATCACGCAAGGGGGTCCTGATGCTGTCGCCCAAGCGGTCCAGGGAAGCTCTGCATAACTCCTCGCGGCTCGTGATAGTCCGGCCTCGGGCGGTCTGCGGTGTTGGTTTTTTTGCAAATATTCTCGATATTTGCTGCAAAAACCGCCTTGCATCCCATCCCGATCCGGCACTACACGATTCCGCGATGTGTTATGCAGAGCCTCCCTAGGCGACACGGCTGGGCGGCGAGGGCGGTTACAGTCATGGTAAACCCCAGACCTTATGCGATTCTTGCGCCACTTCCCACCAACTTTCTTTGTCTGATGAAAAACCAAATCCCCACGCCTGACGCCTACCAAGACCTGCGCGAAGCCATGCGCGCGCTGTGCAACAGTTTTGACGCGGCTTATTGGCAAAAAGTGGACCATGAACGCGCTTACCCCGAAACCTTTGTCACCGCACTCACCCAGGCGGGCTGGTTGTCGGCGCTGATTCCTACCGAATACGGCGGCTCTGGCCTGGGTCTGGCCGAGGCCTCGGTCATCATGGAAGAGATCAATTTTTCGGGCGGTAACGCGGGCTCTTGCCATGGCCAGATGTACAACATGGGCACCTTGCTGCGCCATGGTTCTACCGCGCAAAAAGAGCTTTACCTGCCCAAAATTGCCACGGGCGAGCTGCGTTTGCAGTCCATGGCCGTGACCGAACCCACCACTGGCACCGACACTACGCAGCTCAAAACCACGGCAGTCAAGCGCGGGGACCGCTATGTGGTGAACGGCCAAAAAGTGTGGATATCGCGCATCCAGCACTCTGACCTGATGATTCTGCTGGCCCGCACGACACCCTTGGCCGAGGTGAAAAAGAAGTCTGAAGGCATGTCGATTTTCATTGTCAACCTGAAAGACGCTTTGGCCCCGCGCAGTGGCCAGAATGGCGCCGGCATGACCGTGCGCCCGATTGCCAACATGGTCAACCACGAAACCAATGAAGTGTTTTTTGACAACCTTGAAATCCCGGCTGAAAATCTGATTGGCGAGGAGGGGCAGGGCTTCAAATACATTTTGGATGGCCTGAACGCCGAGCGCACGCTGATTGCCGCCGAATGCATTGGCGACGGCTATTGGTTCATTGACAAGGCCCGCAAATACGCCTCTGAGCGCGTGGTGTTTAACCGCCCGATTGGCCAAAACCAGGGTGTTCAATTCCCGATTGCCGACAGCTACATCGAGCTGGAAGCCGCCAACCTGATGCGTTTCAAGGCCTGCACGCTGTTTGATGCGCAACAGCCCTGCGGCGCTGAGGCCAACATGGCCAAGTACCTTTGCGCCAAAGCGTCATGGGAAGCGGCCAACGTTTGCCTGCAAACCCACGGCGGCTTTGGTTTTGCGTGCGAATACGACGTGGAGCGCAAGTTCCGCGAAACCCGGCTGTACCAGGTGGCACCGATATCAACCAACCTGATTTACTCGTATGTGGCGGAGCACCTGCTGGGTTTGCCGCGTTCCTTCTAAAAAATGACCGTGCCGTGCCCTGAAGGGTCAGCAAACGTCATTTCCAGTCTGTAATGTGGTCATTTTGATTGCTATATTATTAGTAGCAAACTATGTATACTAATCGAGAGCTAGAGGCCTATTTAATTCATAATTTGGTGTTTTTGGATGCAACATACCCAATTTGGGTATGAAAAATCAAAAATAGCCTGAAACTGCCTCAAATCTCTTCAAACCGCCCTATTTTCGTCAAAAAGAGCAATCCATGACACATCCTCAGGTGACAACCCCTAGCGCCCAATTGGCCAGTTTCGCGGCCCAGTTGAAGTTTGAATCTATCCCCTCTGACGTGGTTCGAAAGACCGAGGACCTGATGGTGGACTGGTTTGGCTCATGCCTGGCGGGCAAGGGCTCGCGCCCGGTGGAGACGATTGCGGCGTTTGCGGCAAGCATGGGGCCGCGTGCCGCATCCGGGTCACAAATCTCCAGTGGTGGCGCTCAGATTTTGATCAACCGAAGCCAAAGCAGCCCTTACTTTGCCGCCATGGTCAACGCAGCCGCGTCCCACGTGGCCGAGCAGGACGATGTGCACAACGGCTCAGTGTTTCACCCGGCGACGGTGGTTTTTCCGGTCGCTTTGGCGATTGCGCAAGACTTGGGCCTGACCGGCAAGCAGATGCTGGCTGCCGCCGTGGTCGGGTACGAAGTGGGCATTCGGGTGGGTGAGTTTTTGGGCCGCTCGCATTACAAGGTGTTTCACACCACCGGCACGGCTGGCACTGTGGCTGCGGCCGCCACAGCGGGCCATTTGCTGGGTTTGAACGCGCTTCAAATGCAGCATGCGTTGGGGTCGGCAGGCACGCAGGCGGCTGGTTTGTGGGAATTTTTGCGCACGGCGGCAGATTCAAAGCAATTGCACACAGCGCATGCGGCTGCTGCGGGTTTGATGTCAGCCTACCTGGCCAAAGACGGCTTTACCGGCGCTGCGCAAATTCTGGAAGGCCCCCAAGGCATGGCCGCAGGCATGTCCATCGATGCCGACGTAGCCAAGCTGACCGATCGCCTGGGGCAACGCTGGGCCACCACTGAGACCTCATTCAAATACCATGCCTGCTGCCGCCACACCCACCCGGCGGCTGACGCTTTGCACCAGGTGGTGTTGGCCCATCAGTTAAAACCCGAACACTTGGCCCAAGTGGTGACTCACGTGCACCAGGGTGCCATTGACGTGCTGGGGCCAGTTGTCAACCCCAGCACTGTGCACCAAAGCAAGTTTTCTATGGGCACCACGCTGGCTTTGGTGGCCCGCTTTGGCCACGCCGGGCTGGCCGAATTTGACGCGCATTTCAACGATGCACAAACCGTGGCCCTGTGCGACCGTGTGTCCATGGCGCTGGACGCAGAGGTTGACGCCGCTTACCCCCAGCGCTGGATTGGCAAAGTCACCGTCACCACCACCGATGGCCGCACCCTGCATGGCCGCGTGGACGAACCCAAAGGCGACCCTGGCAACACCTTAAGCCGCGATGAAGTCACTGCCAAAGCCAAGCGCCTGGCGGCTTACAGCAAAGCTGCCAATGCCGACGAAATGACCCTTGCGATTGAACGGCTTTTCAGCCTGTCTTACATCAACAAAGTGGGGCCGTTGCTGACCTGAAAGTCAAGGTTTCACCTTTGAAAGGTAAGAGCCAAAGGGCTAAAGGCCCAGTCAAATAAGGGCAAGGGATTTTGCCGATTGAAAATCGGGCCGACTGAGGCAACATGTCAAGGTAAGGTTTTCAATTTGCCCAATTCATCCGCTTCAAGCAACGAGCGGGTTATTTTAGGAATCCACATGTTCTTCAGTTTCAAATCAACTCTGGCCCGGTCGCCTCTGGCTATCGCTGGCACCGTTATTTTTGGTTTGGCCGCGACCGTCGGGCTGGCCACCTCTGCCATGGCGCAGGGCACCTACCCCGATAAATCCATCAGCTTGATCGTGCCCTTTGCAGCCGGTGGCCCCACCGACGTCATGGCCCGCATGATCGCCATTCCCATGGGCAAGTCGTTGGGCCAAACCGTGCTGGTTGAAAACGCAGTGGGCGCGGGCGGTACCATTGGCGCGGGCAAAGTGGCGCGGGCTGCCCCCAACGGCTACACCATCTTTTTGCACCACATGGGCATGGCCACCGCGCCTGCGCTGTACAAAAAGTTGACTTACGACCCGTTGAAAGATTTCGAATACATAGGCCAGGTGGCTGATGTGCCCATGACGCTGTTGGCGCGCAAGGACTTTCCGGCGGCGAACTTTGCAGAACTGCAGGCTTATGTCAAAGCCAACAAAGACAAGGTGTCGCTGGCCAATGCGGGCTTGGGCGCTGTGTCGCACCTGTGCGGTTTGCTGTTCATGACCGCGATCGGGGTGGATTTGACCACCGTGCCTTACTCTGGCACAGGCCCCGCCATGAACGCCTTGCTGGGCGGCCAAGTCGATTTGCTGTGTGACCAAACCACCCAAACCGTGCCCATCATCAAAGACGGCCGCGTCAAGGTGTATGGCGTGACCACCCTGAACCGTTTGGCCGCGCTGCCCAACGTGCCCACGCTGGATGAGCAGGGCCTTAAAGGGTTTGAAGTGAAGGTGTGGCACGGCATGTACGCGCCCAAAGGCACGCCAGCCGCAGTGCTGGAAAAAGTTGGCATCGCCCTGCGCGCAGCCATGCAAGACCCGGCGGTCAAACAGCGCCTGACGGACTTGAGCTCAGACATCGTGAGTGCTGAAAAAATGACCCCAGCCGGGTTGAAGACCTTTTTAGAGTCTGAAACCGCCAAGTGGGGCCCGGTCATCAAAAAGGCTGGCATCTACGCTGATTGACGTCATCGCCTTTCCGCTGTCGCCATGACGCCATCGCCTTGCAGAGGCCTCGAATTTGAGTCTTTGGCTTTTTCACCTACCCAAGCCAATTATTTTCAGCCAGAATTGCGCTAGGCAGCGGAAAGGGAAGTCCGCCAGCGGGTGATTTTTGTAACCGGGAGCACTATGTCAAGATCAAAAAGCGGATTGTTAGGCTTTGTTTTGCTGGCGGCCACTGCGACGATGGCGCTGGCGCAAGACAAGTTTGTGGTGGGTCAGTCTGCGCCGCTCACGGGTGGCAATGCCAAGTTTGGCATTGACATTCGGGACGGTGCCAAAGCTTACTTTGCAGCCGTCAACGCCAAAGGCGGCGTGAATGGTGGTCAGATTGAGTTTGTCACCCTGGATGACAAAAACGACCGCAAAAATGCGGGTGCCAACACCAAGACTTTGCTGGAGACCAAAAATCTGGTGGCGCTGTTTGGCTTTGCATCAGCCACCTTGAGTCTGGACGCCATTCCCCAGGCTGAGGCCAAAAACACTGCGTTTTTTGCGCCATTTTCAGGGGCCAACCCGGTTCGGGTCAAAAACCCGGTGCTTTTCACCGTGCGGGCGTCTTACGGTGAAGAGATGGAGAAAATCCTCAACTTCTGGACTAGCCTGGGCTTCAAGCGCGTCACGGTCATGCACTATGACGACGAGGTGGGCAAGCAAAACCTTGAATTGGTGACCCAGTACCTTAAAAAAATCAACCTGGTGCCGCAGGCCCTGTCTTTGAAGCGCAACGCCACCATTGGCAAAGCCGAGGTTGATGCGCTGGTGGCCCAAACGCCCGATGTGCTGATCAACACCGTGCTGTCAGGCGCAGCAGCGCAGGTGCAAAAAGAACTCAATGCCATGGGGCGCATGCTGCCCACGTCCAGTTTGTCGTTTGTCGGGGCGGATCAATTTGTCAAAGCCGCAGGCGAAACCGGTGCGGGCGTGTCCATCACGCAAGTGGTGCCCAACCCCACGTCGTCCATCGCGGTGGTGCGTGAGTGCGCCAAGGCATTGGAAGCGGACGGTAGCAAAACACCCATGAACACGACCCAACTTGAGGCCTGCATGGGGGCCAAAATTTTGACCGAAGGCATTCGCCGCGCTAAAAAACCTGTCAACGCCAAATCTGTGTTGGATGCGTTGAGTAACTTGGGCACCTATGACTTGGGTGGCTTCACCGTCGCGTTTGACAACGGTGCCCAACATGGCAGCAAGTTTGTGGAACTGGCTCGCGTTACCAAAGACGGCAGGCTGCTGACCCGCTAACGCGCGGGCTCAAAGGCAGCGTTTGAACAGCGCAAACAAGCGCTCCCAGTGCCGTTCAGCCGCTGGCATGTTGTATATGGTGCCGCGCTTGGGAAACACAAAGCCGTGTTCAACGCCTGGGTACCATTCAATGCGGTGCGCGACGCCCGCCGCCTTGAGCGACGCTTCAAGCTTTTGAATGTCCGCAGGCGGTGCCCATTTGTCGATCTCGGCGCAGGCAAAGTAGCTCTCGCACTTGATCTTTGGTGCCATCAAATGTGGTGAATCTGGTTTGTCCGTGGCCATTTGCGCACCGTGAATGGAGGCAATGCAGTTAATGCGCCCGGCAAAATCTGCCGCCGCCCACATCACAAATGGGCCACTCATGCAGTAACCGACCATGCCAATGCTCGATGCATTCGCCTCGGGTTGCGCATCGGCAAATTGCAGCAGCGCAGCGGTGTCCACACGAGTGGTGCGGGCGTCCAGCGTGTTCATAAAGACAAACATCTCCGCCATAGCCGTTTCTGTGCGTTCTTTCAGCCAAAAGTCACGCGACTTGCGGTAGTACAAGTTGGGCAACACCACGTAGTAACCGACCGACGCCAAGCGCCGCGCCATGTCGTGCAGCTCTTCGCGCTTGCCCGGTGCGTCCATGTAAAAAAGCACCACGGGGTGAGGGCCGTTTTCATCCGGGTACACCACAAAGGTGTTCATGGCACCGTCTGCGGTGGGGATGTCCAGGTGTTTTTCGATCATGGGGGCCTTCAGTCACAATGGAGTAATCCTTCATTGTTACCTGAAATTTACTATGTCGCTTCCCTTTGCCCAACGCCTTCAAAATGTCGAAACCTCGGCCATTCGCGAACTCTTCAAGCTGCTGGGCAAGCCCGGCATCATCAGCTTTGCAGGTGGTTTTCCAGACCCGGCTTTGTTTGATGTGGACGGCATTCGGCAAGCCAGCCAACTGGCTTTGAGCGATGCCACCGCAGGGCCAGTGCTGCAGTACGGGGCAACCGAAGGCTGGCAACCCTTGCGTGAGAGCTTAAGCCTGCACATGGCCAAAAAAGGCATCGTTGCCCGACCCGACGAAATCATCACCACCACTGGCAGCCAGCAAGGGCTTGACCTGTTGGGCAAAACTTTGATCAACCCAGGCGACAAGGTGATTGTGGAAGGCCCTACGTTTTTGGCCACCATTCAGTGCTTTCGCCTGTACGGCGCAGACATTGTGAGCGCGCCCGTCGACGCCGATGGCGTGAAGGTCGACGTGATTGAAAAACTCATCATCGAACACCGCCCCAAGTTCATTTACCTGGTGCCCACCTTCGGCAACCCCAGTGGTGCCATGTTGAGCCTGGCTCGGCGCAAGCGCGTGCTGGAGCTGGCGGTGCAATACAAAGTGCTAGTGGTTGAAGACGACCCCTACAGCGAGTTGTACTTTGGCAAACCCCCGCCGCCCAGCATGCTGGCCCTGAGCGCTGAAGTGGAAGGCTCTCGCGAATGGATTGCCTATTGCGGATCTTTCAGCAAAGTGTTGAGCCCCGGCCTGCGCGTGGGCTGGATGATCGCGCAACCCGCCCTGTTGGCCAACGCCGTCATGTGCAAACAGTTCAGCGACGCCCACACCAGCAACCTGACCCAAGCCATCGCCGCCCATTACCTGGCCCTGAACCGCATGGACGCCGCCCTTAACGTGGTGCGCAAAACGTATGCCGAACGCGCGCAGACCATGGCCGACTGCCTGCGCAAAGAGTTGGGCGACGCCATCGCGTTCAGCCAACCTCAAGGCGGCATGTTTTTCTGGACGCGCCTGACAACCCCCGGCGCTGACGCCGCCGAATTTGCCAAACGCGCGATTGAAAAGCTAGTCGCCTTTGTGCCCGGCGCACCGTTTTACGCAACCAACCCGGAACGGGCGACGTTGAGGTTGTCGTTTGCGACTGCGGATGTGGGGAAGATTGTGGAGGGGGTGGGGCGGTTGGGAAGGGCGCTTTGATAAGGCCACTGGCATTTCCAGAATCCTCCTAGTTTATTTTTTTTGTCACCGATGATTAGAAATCAAGATTTTTACCAAGCGATTAAAGCCTTTCACTTGTTTGCAATTGCAAATCAAGAGTCGTTGAAGGATGTCCTTATCCCCAAGGTGATTCCAACAGAGATCTGGGAAGTTGCAGGTGGATCGATGCGATTGCGTCAGGCCACAATTCAGCATACTTTTTTGATCGGCTGTACGTTTGGAAATATTCTGGCGCCTCTAAACAGTAGCGATGAACTCAGAGCGTTGGACGCAGCAATTTGGTCTTCTCCCGAAATTGCAAAACAGGCAAATCAAGTGGTGGGAAGTGCATTGAGCTCGCATCGAGTTGACCTCAATGACATTCGCTTTTACACCGTTGGCAAGGCTCTCAATCGCTCGCTTCAGGCGTTCAATATCGAGGAATTTGACGCTGACTACATGGCGCTTGAGGATGCGCTTTACTCGGGTAAGTTGACATACACAAGAGTAACGGTACTTCGCGGTGCGCGCATGCCGATTGAATCAATCCAACTGACCGACAACACTACGATTAAGCGGCTGACAGGCGCGGAAATGGCCGAATGGATGGCAAAAGGGCTGAACCTCGCATACGAGTCAAATTGGGAGAAGCATAGATTCGTGGGTGAATTTTGTGATTTAGTGTTTGAGACAAAACTAGTAGTTGACAAGAGAATTGGCGCTACGGATGACTACACCCTCATTCACCGAGAAGCAGAGAAAATGCGCGAAAAAGAAGCAGAATTGCTTTTTATATGTGTATGCCGATTAGTCCGCGATGGATTGCTTTATTTGGCAAATCGGCAATGGGAATGCAGTTCACCTCTTCTGGGCGGTGTCGGCGAGGGGTTGACGGCGCATGGGTTTCCAGCAGCAACTTGGGTTGCAAGTGAAGTGGATGTCAATGAAATTAGAGCTCTCTGGCCCCTAGTCTGGGAGCACCGAAAGAGTCGTAGGTTTTTGACTCGTTCGATTGAACGATTTTCTTCCTCCCTGGGTCGTGAGACCCTTGAGGATCGGATCATTGATTTAGCGATTGCTGGAGAAAGCATTTTTTTGTCAGGAGAAGGCAGTGGAAACGAGTTGACATTTCGGTTGAGTCACAGAGCAGCCGCATTTCTTGGAGCCGACAGAGCTGAAATGGTGCTAATTTTTGGATTGTTCAAAAGGTTTTACGAATTGCGAAGCAAGGTTGTTCATGGTGTGACTGATCTGACCGTTGGGTCGCCGAAGCTGGAAGACGCAAAAAGCACGACGCAAGCGATCTCAGACTACCTTCGCAGGGCTCTTAAAAAAGCTGTTAGCTCAAGCAAAAATTGCGTAAAGCCGACGCAACTTGTGGATGATTGGAACGATCTCCTTTTCCCGTTAATGGAATAAGTCATAGCGCGACATCCAAGCGCGGGTGTTGGCTGGGTCGGCGCGGTACATCGAAACGCTTGACGAGGCGACAGCGGATGAGATCGTGAGTCGGCTGGTCAGCGCGTTGGAAGCAGGTTGACCGATTTCAAGCCGCCAGCTTCGCACTCGCCAGCCGATTCAAACTTACCCCTTGCTCCGCCGCCATCAACGCCAGTTGGCGGTGCACCATCGGCGGGATGCGCACGCGAAACTCGCCGCTGTAGTTTTTTTCGGCCAATGCGTCGGGTACTGCCTCGCCGCTGCCTTGCATGTCGGCCACCACATCGGCCACCACTTTTTGAATGCCTTTGAGAGCCGATTGCGGCGTTTTGGCCAGCCAGCTCAAGGAAGGAAACTCCGCGCACAGGCCGACATGTTCGCCGTCTTCAGGCGACCAAGTCACGCGGTAGGTGTAGTGTTGAATGTTCATGATTTGCTTTCGAGCTTCTCAATGGCTTGCAAGACTTGTTTCACCTGATAGGGCTTGGCTTTGCCCTTGGCGTTCTGAATGTTGACCCGAGGGTCGCCGGACTAAGGGGTCTTGAAAACCGCATGGCTGCTGCCGCTTTGGCGGGGCTTCCCAAAATACGTTTCGCATACCTTCTTTAAATCGTTGAAATTGACGTTGACCGTTTCACGCCGCATCTGTTCCAGCAATTTTTCAACACTTGTCATAGTTGTTGAGATGGTGCCACTAATGACACCATGAGTCAAGCTAAAACGTTGTCACAATACCTTGTAGCGGATAAGCTGGCTGCATGAAACGTATTCGGACTTTGCGGCAAACGTGCCTGCCTTCCAACGGTGAAGCGCTAACACTCATGTTGCGATCAATCCACGAACTCGTTGACGCCGTCAACGCGCTCACCTTAGGTTTATTCC
Organism: Rhodoferax sp.; assembly: GCA_031386665.1. Lineage (GTDB taxonomy): Bacteria > Pseudomonadota > Gammaproteobacteria > Burkholderiales > Burkholderiaceae_C > JANYCG01. The sequence goes on from JANNCN010000142.1 coordinate 13,428, forward strand.
ACCGAAACCTGCCGCATCATGATCACGGATCGGGCCATCGTGGCATTCAGTGCAGCGGCATAAAGGAGGAGGCCGCAGGCCGGGGGACAGCCGCGGAGCTGAGTGCCGCGCTGGCCTGATCCACCTCCCACGGGTCAGTTCAGAATGCGAAAAGCCTTTTTGACCCAATTTTGCCAAAAAAAAAAAGAAACTGCAGGTTCTTTTTTGGCAAAAACTGGATAAATCACCGAAATTATGCATAAAAAGTGCCTCTAGCTCTCTTGAAATGGTCATTTATTGCTATACAAATAGTAGCAAACCTGAAAACCAATCAAAAAAATCTAGATTCGCCCTCAAAGCCCATGCGGGCTTTTCACAAACAGCGCTTTGTCATACCCAGCTGCCGTCGCGCGGGCCATGATTTGGGTGAATGTGGCGTCGTCCAATTTGGCGTTGCGCGACAAAACCCAGCCGTATTGGCGGGTCGGGTCGCCGACCAAAACCCATTGGTAATTGGGGTCCAGCGCCAGTACCCAATAGTCGCCATAAAACGGGCGAAAAAAGCTGACGCGCAGTTTGGCGTTGTTACTGCCTTCGACAATTTTGGCGACCCCAGTAGCCACCTCCATTTTGCCGTCGCTGCCACGGCATTGGTTCAAAACACTCAAGCCCTCGCCCTTGATCGCGTAGGTGGCGCTGGTGTCGCTCGCGCACATGCTTTGAAAGCGATTGGGTATCAGGGCCTGCTGGTACCAGGTGCCCATGTAGCGCTGCACATCGACGCTGGCCACGGTGGCGGGTGGGTTCGACCCCGGCGCAGGGTCGCTGGACGTGCAGGCGGTCAGGGTCATGCCTAGAACCAAAGCCAGCACCAAGGCTGCCACGCCAGGTTTTGTTTTGCTTGTATTTTTCATCTGCGCACTTTAATAGAAGTGTCGGGGTATGGCCAAATTCTTCGGCCATACCCTTCAAAGTGCGGCGAACGCGCGCTTAGGTGCGAGCTGCGCTAGGGTTCAAACTTCAGGCACCTCTGCAAAAACCTGGGCAGAGGTGACTTCAAGGTCTACGCTGGCCAAGGACATGGGCTCACCTTTGGCGAAGGGGTGCAACACCCACAATCCGTCAGCGCCTTTGCGGTAGCAGTCAGCGCTGCGTGCATCCAAGTCAATCAACACGTATTCTGCAAGTGAGGGCAGTTGGCGATAAAAGCCGAACTTGGGGCCTCGGTCATAGGCGGCGGTGCTGGCGGACAGCACTTCAATGATCAGTTTGGGTTCTGACTTGACCAAGGCGCTGGCTTGATCTGCCGCGCTGCAGGTCACCATCACGTCTGGGTAAAAATATTGGTTGGCTGCGGCAACATTGAGCTTCATGTCGCTCACGTAGGTGCGGCATGGGCTACCGGCCAGGTGTTGGCGAAGCGCCATGTAAAGGTTTCCACCAACCGTGACATGGCGGTCTTCGGCCCCAGCCATTGCAAATACTTCGCCATCGACAAATTCATGCCGTTCGGTTTGCTGCTCTTCCCAAAGCAGGTATTCGGTGGCTGTGAAAACTGGCTTTTTGACAGCTTTTCCCATGAAACGCTCCTGCAGATGAAATCAAAGTGCCATTATGCGGTGGCCCTGTGATTCAGCGCCAAAGCGCACCCGATTCAAAGCTTTCCGGCAATCTTCTCCAGCCCTGCCATGGCGCAAGCAGTGTCCTTCTCGCCGCCCGGGGCTCCTGAAATGCCAATTGCGCCGACCAGTTCTTTGTTGGCGGCAAAAATCGGCACACCGCCATCCAGCGGGCTGATGTTGGCCAGCAGCATGAAGCCGGACAACCCGGGTTGTGCGCGTTTGGCCATTTCGACGGTGCCGGTGCGGGTGGTGAACGCGGTGTAGGCCTTGCGGTAGGCGTTTTCAATCGTGTGGGGGTTCACCCCGTCGTCACTCAGTACCACGGCGGTCCGGGTGTGGCGGTTGATCACTGACACGGTGACTTTGTAGCCGTCCGCGCGGCAGCGGGCCAAGCTGGCGCTTGCCAGCTCAAGGGCGGTGTCCATCGAAATGCTGCGCTCGGTGATCAGGCCCGAAGCGCTTTGCGCCACGGCGTTCGTGCCGACAAGGGTGCAGGCCAGCAAGGTGGCAGCAATCAGGGGTTGGAGTCGTTTTGTCATGAATGGGCGGCCTGGTGTGGCTATTTGGCCGTTGATTTCGGCTGCGTGTCGTCCACCTTCACGGTGTATTTGCCACCCAAAATCGCCGCTTCTTTGGCTTTGACCTTGGCCACAATGTCGGCTGGTACTTTGCTGGCAAACGTGCCCAACGGGGCCAGTTCAGAGCCTTTGTGCTTCATCATGGAATAGGGGCCGTAGTCTTCAGCGGCAAACTTGCCGTCTTTAACCAACTTCACGGCACGATCAATGCTGGGTTCCATGTTCCACAGGGCAGACGCCACCACGGTGTCGGGGTATTTGTCTTGCGTGTTGATCACGTTGCCAATCGCCAGTTTGCCCTTTTCTTTGGCGGCGTCGCTCACGCCAAAACGTTCGGCATACAGCACGTCAGCACCTTTGTCGATCATGGCAAAGGCGGCTTCTTTGGCTTTGGGTGGGTCAAACCAGCTGTTGATGAAACTGACCGTGAATTCAACTTTGGGGTTGGTCTCCTTGGCGCCCGCCATGAAGGCGTGCATCAGCCGGTTGACCTCAGGAATCGGAAAACCCCCCACCATGCCAATTTTGTTGGTTTTGGTCATGCCACCCGCCACCATGCCAGACAGGTAGGCGGGTTCTTGAATGTAGTTGTCAAACACGCTGAAGTTGGGTGCTTGCGGTTTGGCCGATGAGCCCATTAAAAACGACACTTTGGGGAAATCTTTGGCAACCTTGCGGGCCGCTGCTTCCACGGCAAAGGCTTCACCCACAATTAGGTTGTTGCCGGCGGTGGCGTACTCGCGCATCACGCGTTCGTAGTCGGCGTTGGTCACGTTTTCGCTGGCTTTGTATTCGATCTCGCCGCGGGCTTCTGCTGCTTTGAGAGCATTGTGAATGCGCCCAGCCCATTGCTGCTCAAACGGCACGGTGTAAATGCCTGCAACCTTGGGTTTGGCTTGGGCCAAGGCCAAACTGGGTGCTGTGACTGCGATGGCGGCTGACAGGACGACAGCACTGGCCACAAGGTGGCGTCGGTTCAAAGACTGAAAGGTCATGGGTTCTCCTGGTTAAAACATTAACTGCGAATGCTTCAGGTGAAGCAGATTACGTGCCCGCCCGCTCCAGCATGGCGTGCAGCAGCACATTGCAACCAGCGGTGATGTGCTCGGGCTTGGCATCTTCAATTTCGTTGTGGCTGATGCCGTCTTTGCAAGGGATAAAAATCATGCCGCTGGACGTGAGTTTGGCCATGTAAACCGCATCGTGGCCTGCGCCTGATACCACGGGCATGTTGGAATAGCCCAGCTTTTTGGCGCCCCTTGCCACCGCGTCAATGCAATCTGCATGAAAACCGATGGCGGAGTAGCTCGACACCATTTCAATCTCAATTTTCAAACCCGATTCCTGGCTTAATTTAGCGGCATAGGCCTTGACTTCGGTGACCATGGTGTCAACCAGTGCGTCGGTGCTGTTGCGCAAATCCATTGAGAATTTAACTCGCCCAGGAATCACGTTGCGGCTATTGGGAAACACCTGCACCATGCCTACCGTGCCGCGCCCGTGGGGCTTGTAGCGCAGCGCACTGGCCACCACTTCTTGCATCAAATGGGTGGCAACTTGCAGCGCGTCTTTGCGCAGTGCCATGGGGGTGGGGCCAGCGTGGGCCTCCATGCCAGTGACCGTGCAGTCAAACCAGCGAATGCCCAGAACACCCTGTACCACGCCGATGGTGATGTCGTTGTCTTCGAGCACTGGGCCTTGCTCAATGTGGGTTTCAAAATACGCGCCAATGGGGTGGTCGCCTGGCTCCTGGGGCCCGACGTAGCCTATGCGTTCAAGCTCGCCTTTGACGGATTTGCCTTCGGTGTCTTTGGCGGCGTAGGCGTGTTCCAGCGTGAAGGCTTTGGCGAACACGCCCGAGCCCATCATCACGGGAACAAAACGCGAGCCTTCTTCGTTAGTCCAAAAGGCGACTTCGATGGGGGCTTCTGTTTCAATGCCATGGTCGTTCAGGGTGCGCACCACCTCGATGCCTGCCAGCACGCCGTAATTGCCGTCAAATTTGCCGCCCGTGGGCTGGGTGTCGATGTGGCTGCCTGTCATGATGGGGGGCAGGGCGTTGTTGCGGCCCGCGCGGCGCATAAAGCCGTTGCCAATTTTGTCGATGGTGACGGTCATGCCAGCCTCACGCGCCCAACGGGTCACCAGGTCGCGGCCCTGTTTGTCCAGGTCCGTCAAAGTCAAGCGGCAAACGCCACCCTTGGGTGTGGCGCCAATTTGGGCCAGTTCCATCAAAGACGCCCAAAGGCGCTCACCATTGATGCGCAAAGCATCGATATTGACCAAAGTTTCAGTGCTCATGGGGGACTCCTGACATTGAAAGTCTTAACGTTGAACGGGCGCGGATGCGTTGGTCTGTGCCCGGCGCTGGTTGGCTTCAAAATTGGGGCCAAATGCAGGCCGCTTGATGTAGCGCCCAGCACCCTGTTTGGCACGCAGTTCGCCTTTGACAAACACCAGCTCGCCCTGGCTCACGGTGTGGCTGGGAATGCCCTTGACAGTGCGACCCTCAAAAATATTGAAGTCGCCTTTACTGAATTGCGTTTTGGCCGACAGAGTTTTGCTACCAGCCGGGTCCCAAACCACCAAATCCGCATCAGCCCCCACGCTGACCGAGCCCTTTTGCGGGTAGATGTTGAACAGCTTGGCCGTGTTGGTCGAAGTGATGGCGACGAACTCAGACGGTGTCAATCGCCCAGTGTTCACGCCCGCGTCCCAAATCACGGCCAAGCGCTCTTCAACGCCACCGCAGCCATTCGGAATTTTAGAGAAATCGTCTTTGCCAGCGCCTTTTTGCGATGCGCAAAATGTGCAGTGGTCAGTGGCAGTTGTGTGCAGATTGCCAGACTGCAAGCCGCGCCACAAAAATTCTTGATTGCCTTTGGGGCGAAACGGTGGGCTCATCACATGACCCGCAGCAAAGGCAAAGTCGGGGTTGCGGTAAACGCTATCGTCCAGTACCAAGTGCCCAGCCAGCACCTCGCCATACACGCGTTGCCCCCGTGCACGGGCTCGCATGATGGCTTCGGCAGATTCAATGCACGACACATGCACCACGTAGATTGGCACGTTCAGCACATCGGCAATGGCAATGGCGCGGTTGGCGGCTTCGCCTTCGACCATGGGAGGGCGCGACAAGGGGTGGCCTTCAGGCCCGGTAATGCCTTGGGCCAAAACCTCCGCTTGCAGCAGGTAAACCAGTTCGCCGTTTTCAGCATGGACGGTGGGCATAGCACCGAGTTCCATGGCGCGTTTGAAGCTGTTGACCAGTGTTTCGTCATTGCACATGATGGCGTTTTTGTAGGCCATGAAGTGCTTGAAGCTGTTGATGCCTTCTTCATGCACCAGTGTGCCCATGTCTTTGCGCACCTGCTCGCTCCACCAGGTGATGGCCACGTGAAATGAATAGTCTGAGGCAGATTTTTCAGCCCAGCCACGCCACATTGTGTAGGCGTCCATGATGGACTGTTGCGGGTCGGGAATGACGAAGTCGATGATCATGGTGGTGCCACCCGCCAAGCCTGCCGCTGTGCCATGGTAAAAATCATCCATGGTGGTGGTTCCCATGAACGGCAGTTGCATGTGGGTGTGCGGGTCAATGCCGCCGGGCATCACAAATTGGCCACCCGCATCC
>JANNCN010000172.1:0-2589 GCA_031386665.1 Rhodoferax sp.
ATGGACCGGTGGCACACTGGCCTGAACTGGCGCGTGAAATGAACTTAGTTTGAAAACAAAATATTTTTTACAAATGGTCGGCTTGTCAGCCTTGTGGGGATCGTCCTTCATGCTGCTTCGCGTGACCAGCCCCGTGCTGGGCCCGCAGGTGCTGACGGCCCTGCGCCTGGGCATGGCAACCGCCACGCTGGCACTCATCATGCGGCTTATGAACCAAAGCTGGCCCTGGGCGCATTGGCGGCAGTTGGTGTGGCTGGGCGTGCTGTCGGTGGCAGTGCCTTTCATTTTGTTCAGTTGGGCGGCGCTGCACCTGCCTGCGGGTTACAGCGCACTGTTGAACTCAACCGCCGTCATGTTTGGCACGTTTTCCGCCGCCTGGTTTAAAGAAGACACGCTGACGCCGCGCAAGCTATTGGGCTGCTTGTGCGGTTTTGCCGGGGTGGCGCTGATTGTGCGGCTCGGGCCAGTGCAGCCCACGCCCCTCATCATGATGGCCGCCTTGGCCTGCATTGTGGCGGCGGCGGCGTTTGGTATTTCAACCTCATTGATGAAACGCGCCGTCACCCGCATGCAGCCCCTGCCTGTGGCCGCTGGCATTCACCTGGTGTCGTTTTTGGTGCTGTTGCCAGGTGGTGTTTACACCTTGCCTCAGGCCCATTTCACCTGGGTCTCGCTCGCCATCGTCACGGCCATGGGGGTGGTCACGTCGGGCCTGGCTTACTGGGCGCACTTGCGCATCATGGTGCACATCACGCCCGTGGCGGCCATGACGCCGATGTTCATGGTGCCCGTTTTTGGCGTTGCCTGGGGCCACATCTTTTTGGGTGAACCCTTGAGCTCCGGCATCTACCTGGGCGGTGCCTTGGTGCTGTTTGCCAGCGCTTTGGTCAGCGGCTTTAACCCGTGGGGTCGGACAATTGCAACCATTGACACCAAAGTCTGATTCCGGCGGCCCATTTGGCCACTGCCACCTGCCACCTGCCACATTCCACTTGCCAGCGTTCAGCATTCAGCATTCAGCAGCAGCTGCCACGCCATGTTTTCGCGTAGCATCCTGGCTGATCTTTTGGAGAGCCATCGATGATTGTTAAACGCAAGCGCAGCAAAGCCCTGCTTTGGGGTGCTGGGTTGCTGGTCGCTGTGGGGCTGGGCGTGGCGCTTTTGATGAACCCCAAGGGCGAATCCGCCGACAAGGCCAAGGCGGCGTCAAGCCTTAGCGCCCTGCCCGTTGGTGCAGTCGCCCCCGCAAAGTTACAGAGCCCCAGCCTGGACGGCATCGCACTGGCGTCGCCGAACGCTGCCGCCGTGACGGTGGCAAGCGCTGCCAATGCCTGGGGTGGCCCGCGTTTAGGGACCGAGGCGACTTTGTCAGACCGGGTTGTCAATTACGAAATCGAAGTCGAACTAGACCCCGTCAAACATACCCTGGACGGGCGCGAAAAGCTCACCTGGCGCAACCGCAGCAGCGTGCCTGTGCAATCGGTCTACCTGCACCTCTACCTGAACGCGTTTGAAGGCTCGGGCAGCACCTTTTACAGCGAGCGGAAAACCCGCAACTTCAACTTCCGAAGTGATGTACCCGTCAAAGACGGTGAATGGGGTCACATTCAAATGACTCAAGTCAAACAAGGCGGCGCCTTGGTTCCCTGGCTTTTTGTGCACCCCGACAACGGGCCAGACACCGACCACACCGTGGTGCGGCTGGATTTGCCCCAAGCCGTGCCACCCGGGCAAAGTACTCAACTTGACATTGACTTCAAAGCCCAACTGCCGCGCGTGGTGGCCCGCACCGGCTACTTTGGCAGTTTTCACTTGGTTGGCCAGTGGTTTCCCAAAATTGGCGTGCTGGAACTGCCCGGCGAACGCGGCGCCACTGCCCCGCGCTGGAACGTGCATGAATTCCATTTGCACAGCGAGTTTTACGCCGACTTCGCCAATTTTGATGTGAAATTGACCGTGCCCGCAGACTACACCGTGGGCGCAACCGGCGAAGAGCAAGGCCTGCCTGTCACAAAAAATGGCAAATTGACCCACCACTTTGTGCAAGGCGATGTGCACGACTTTGCCTGGACGGCAGACAATCGCACAGCCCCCGCGCTGGAAGGCACTTACACCGGCGCAGGCAGCCCCAAGGTGAAGGTCAAAGTGCTGTTCCCACCTGAGTACAAATCCAACGCAGCCGCAGTTTTGAGGGCCACGCTGGACTCGTTGGCTTATTTTTCCAAAACGCTTGGGCCTTACCCCTACAAAACCGTGACAGCAGTGATTCCGCCGTTCAACGCGGGCGAAGCGGGTGCCATGGAATACCCCACTTTTTTCACCACTACCAGTCACGCCAAGCTGGAGGCCGACAGCTTGGACTCCTACTTGCTGGATTTCGTGACGATTCACGAATTTGGCCATGGCTACTTTTATGGCATCTTGGCTTCCAACGAGTTTGAGGAGCCTATGCTGGACGAAGGTTTGAACGAGTTTTGGAACAGCCGCATGATGCGGGATCGCCAGCAGTTACTGCAACCCCTGCCCTCGTTGTTGCGCAAACTTGGCATGAACTTGGGGTTGCGCCATTTTGACCTGGCCCGCATGGGC
>JANNCN010000197.1:0-4907 GCA_031386665.1 Rhodoferax sp.
AACCGGCAAGCAGTTTCGGCTGCGTGGCAAGGGCATCAAAGGGGTGCGCGCCAGCTACCCGGGCGACCTGTACTGCCACATCACGCTGGAAACTCCGGTCAAGCTGACCGAACACCAGCGCAAGCTGCTCAAAGAGCTGGATGAGTCGTTTAAAAAAGGTGGCAGCAAACATTCACCAACCGGTGACAGTTGGACTGACAAGCTGAAGAGCTTTTTTAGCTAGCCTTTTCCGCTAGCCTATTGAGAGCAGAATCTGACTGCTCAGGCTAGGGTGAAAGGTCGCTAGGCCATCTGCGTCTTTTTGACAACAGACGCAGGCCGCTAGCACTTTGCTAGCTGCAATTGCTTACATGGCGGGCGTTTGCTGTGCAACAATCGTTTGGCATAACCTTCCGCGCCATGACCGACGTCAAACTATTTCGAGTCACTGAATTTGCCGAAAGCGTGTTCCAGTCACCTCTGGCGCACCGCAACGCCATGCATCCGCTGTGGCTCATGCTCATCGTGGCGGTCTGGATTGGCACCGCAGGGCACTGGCCGATTTGGCAGGCGCTGCTGCTGCGCTCTGAACCTGGCGCGCTTAAACCCGTTCTAGCCGTGGCGGTTGTCAGCCAACTATCGCTGGTCGCCTTGGTTTGGTTGGCTTTGGCAGGCTGGCGGCGAACCCTCAAACCCGCCATTGCGTTGCTGCTGATGTGGGCTGCCTTGGGAAGCTGCGCCATGTGGCTGCAAAGCGTTAAGGGCGAAACAGTCGCTTTGTCGCCGCTGGGTTTGCTGCAATTTTGGAGTCGACCCGCCCATTGGCCTGGCCTGTTGAGCTGGCCCTGTATCGCCAGCGTTTTGGGCATTGCCGTGTTCCCCAGCCTGATCATCTGGCAAGGCCATACGCGGCGAATTTCGTTCGCTGCCAATCTGCTGATGAACGCTATTGTGTTGATTTTGTCGCTCGGGGCCCTGACTTGGCTGGCCGGGCGCTTCAGCCACATCATGCCGTCGCCGATGGACCCATGGGCCTTGTTGGGAACGCTCCTTTCCGCAAACTAAAACAGCCGCGCCTGCCCGGTCAGCGCGCCGGGGTTAAATTGCTGGGTGTCCAGCACTACGCGTTGCTGGTTAAAACCCAAACGTCGGCAGGTCTTTTCAAACCGCTGTTTGATCAAATCTGACCACAAGCCGCCGCCTTTCATGCGGGTTTTGAAATCGGCGTTGTAAACCGTGCCGTGGGCAGCTGCCGCGTCGTCAATTTGATGCATCTCGCGCACCCGCGCCATCACCCGGGCAGCGCGCTGCGGGTAATGCAAATCAAGCCAGCCTTGAAACAGCGGGTTCAGCTCCCACGGCAGGCGCAACACGGTGTAAAACGCACTTCGCGCGCCTGCTTCATACGCGGCTTCTAGCACCGCTTCCATGTCGTCATCGATGAAAGGAATTTGCGGTGCCACGCTCACCCCTACGGGTACGCCTGCGTCAGCCAAGGCGCGAATGGTGCGCAGGCGCCGGTACGGGGCGGCAGCGCGCGGCTCCAACTGGCGGGTCAAGGCAGCGTTAAGCGAGGTGATGGTGATGTAGACTGCGGCCAAATTTTGGGCGGCCATGGGGGCCAGCAGGTCTAAATCGCGCTCGATGCCACTGCTCTTGGTCACAATGGCCACGGGGTGGTGGCAGCTGTGCAAAATCTCCAAGGCGCTGCGGGTCAGTTTGAGCTCGCGTTCAATGGGTTGGTAGGCGTCGGTCACGGTGCCCAGCGCCATCAGTTTGGGGACGTAATTGCGGGCCGACAGGTCGCGCGTCAAGACACTGGCCAGGTTGCGTTTGGCGATGATGATGGTTTCAAAATCCAACCCCGGCGATAAATTCAAAAAACTGTGCGAAGGCCGCGCGTAGCAGTAAACACAGCCGTGCTCACAGCCCCGGTATGGGTTTAAGCCATAGTCAAAATAAATATCAGGCGAATCGTTGTGGGTGATGGCGCTTTTGGCGTCTTCAAACCGAACCTGGGTTGGCACGGGCAGTTTGTCAGTCGCCTCGTTTTCGCAGTCTTGCAGCGTGCCCCAACCGTCGTCAAAAGCGGCCCGCTCATCCACCGAAAACCGATGCGCCATCCGGATTGACAGGCCCCGGCCTTTGATGGCATGGACGGGGATGTGGGTCTCAGTCATGGGATGGTTTTGATCAGCTTGAGCGCAAACAGGATGGTTTTAGGCCACTAAATACCCAATATGGGTATTTAGTGGTCAAAATCTGCCTGAAAACACGAAATATCAATAAAAAATGCCTCTAGCTCTCGAATAATATACATAGTTTGCTATATATTTAGTAGCAAAATTACAGAACTTTGATCTTCGTTGAATTCTAGAAAATTTGGAGAAATTTAAGACTCAACGAGTCAAGGCGAAGGCTGCTGCGCCAACCACTGCCGCATGGCGTCATTCACCCGCGTTTGCCAGCCCTTGCCAGTGGCGCGCAGCCCAGCCAGAACGTCGGCATCAAAACGGATGGCGGTGGCGATTTTGGGGGTTTCAAGGGGCGGACGGCCTCGCGAACGGCGAAGCTTGGCCCACGCTTCAAAAAACTCGGGCGGTTCGACCTCGTGCGCGGGGCGGGCGCGCTTGAACCAGTCCGCGTCAAGCTCCTGTGCATCTGGGTCAGCTGCAATGCCAGCGTTGATGCGGGCGCTTTCCTCGGCGCTGGGGCGGTGCACCAAACGCCCGTCTTTAAGTTTGATCAACATATCTATCGAACTCCCGATCATTGGCCTTTCGCAAACTGATAATTCGCCTTTTGCAGCCGCGTTTGCAATAAACGGCTACATTCAAGCGGGACCCCCAGCCACCCCGTGGCCTCAAACCGCTTCTCACCATAAACAAAGCGGAAATCCTCCTCAATGCGGGCTGTCGCCCAATCAAAGTCCTGCGCATCTTCAAGAGACACCCCGTGTTTCGCAAGGTTCTTCGCATCCTTTACGGCATCAAATTCAATCTCTATGTCATCAGCCATCGAATTATCGTATAAACATTAAATAGATTCAAGCGAAGCTAGGCTCCAACCGATCCAACGGGCTGGCCGTGCCACCCGCCGCCACTTTTAAAACGTGCGTGTAAATCATCGTGGTAGACACATCTGAATGACCCAAAAGCTCCTGCACTGTGCGAATGTCAGTACCGGCTTGCAAAAGGTGGGTGGCAGAGCTGTGGCGCAGCGTGTGAACGGACACTGGTTTGGCGATGCCAGCCAACGGCACGGCCTTTTTAAGCGCCCGTTGCAGGCGCTCCTCAAACAGGTGATGCCGCCTCTCAATACCGCTGCGAGGGTCAACAGATAGCGCAGATGACGGAAACATCCAGAACCAGCCCCAAGTTTGGCCAACTTTGGGGTATTTGGCCTCTAACGCATGAGGTGTTTCTACCCCACCGCGCTGGGCTTGCCGATCAGCGTCCCAAATTGTTCGACTTGCTAACAATTGTTTGCGCAAAGGGTCCGCCAAAGAACGCGGCAACATCACCACCCGGTCTTTGCCGCCCTTGGCTTCGCGCACTACGATAACCAGCCGATCAAAATCCACATCTTTCACGCGCAGCCGCATTCCCTCCATCAAACGCATGCCGGTGCCGTAAAGCAGGCGTGCCAGCAGCGCCGTTTCGCCATCCATTTGCGCCAGCAATCCCGCCATTTCACCCTGGGTCAATACGCTTGGGATACGGCGTTTTTGGTGCGGCCTGCCAATGTCATTGAGCCAAGGCAGATTGATCGCCAGCACCTCACGGTACAAAAATAGAATGGCGCTCAAGGCTTGGTTATGGGTAGACGCAGAGACTTTGCGCTCAGTTGCCAGCATCGTCAGAAATTCTTCAACCTCGCGCGCCCCCATATCGCGCGGATGGCGCATACCACCCACCTGCCGACCCTGCCAACGGACAAAAAATTTCACCCAATAGAGATACACCTTTTCAGTGCTCAGGCTATAGTGCAAGTAGCGAATGCGCTCACGAACCTGGTCTAAAAGGCGAATGGATTGCAAGGGCGCGTTGCCGGGTTTCATGACCGCAATTATAACTGTATAAAACAACAGTTCTAAGGGGTAAACCATTGTCAAGTAAAAGTTTCAGGGGATTTTCATGAATTATTTATACCGCAGGCGCCAGATTATGTTGCAGGTTTTGCGGTATACATTACGTTAGCCATCAGCAATGCGAGTCCACATCCTTCCTAACGTCAACGGAGATTTGCTCGCGTTCGAAGTTAGCAACGTACTGCTTTCGCGAAAACAAGTGTGCAAAGTTGCTGAATCAATTCCAGGCTCAGTAATACTTAGGCGGTCGAGGCTATTTCGGGATACGGATGACTTCTGCGAATTCAAAATTGGTGAAGATGTCTTTGTCATCGAGGAACCATTCGGGGACAACAGCCGTTACTGGATTGGCCCAAAGGACGCAAAGGCTTCAAACTCACTCGCCTTAGTTCGTCGTGCATTTGAGAACCACGAAGTCTGGCGGATACCATCTCGCAACTTGCTGGTCCTAGCAATTTCGATAGGAGCAATATGGTCTGCGGTACAAGTTCAGCGGTTCATTGCCCAAGACAGTTGCTTGGACTCCGGCGGTCGCTGGGAATACAGGGACTCCACTTGCGTTCAGCCTGCGAACTGATGGCTAACCGGTCGCTCGAGCCGACATCCGTCGGCAAGCCTCCGTCCGCGGCTCAGCTTCAACGTTAGGCGTCAAAACAGCAAACTCGTTCTATCATCGCTACTGCCAGAATCAGAATGCGGCGTAGCCCAGATCACTCGGAGAACAATATGTTTGACCCAAAGCAACCAACGCGCTTCCTACCCGGAGAAGGAAAGACGTTCAAGATCGGTCGGATGAGCATGACGTTCAAGACGACCGCAGGCGAAACGTGGAATGCAT
>JANNCN010000201.1:0-5685 GCA_031386665.1 Rhodoferax sp.
CACGACCTCGCCCAAACTGCACAAGGTGTTGGGGGTTGAGACGCCGGTGTTCGAGCGCTAAATCAACTGCTAACCGGGAAGCTAGGGAAGCTCTGCATAACTCATCACGGAATCGTGTAGTGCCGGATCGGGATGGGATGCTAGGCGGTTTTTGCAGCAAATATCGAGAATATTTGCAAGAAAACCAACGCCGCAGACCGCCCGAGGCCGGACTGTCACGAGCCGCGAGGAGTTATGCAGAGCTTCCCAAGGACTGTCGCCTACAGGCTGTCGGTCGCGTCCTGGTTGTTGCGCAAAGCGGTTTGCGCCACGGCGTCCAAAGCGCTGCCAACCACGTCACCGTCTGACACCACCCGAATCAAACCCTGGGCACGGCGACGATCCATGGTGCGGCGGGACATGGAATGCGCAAGCCCGCGCCCGGACACAAACATGAAAAGCGTCAAATGAGGGCTGGCCCAGGTCAATTGCGCCCGAACCCAAACGCCGTCCAGCCGCAGTTCAACCCAAGAACCAATCGCCAAATCAGCAACCGACCAAGGGCTGGGCTCTGCGTCGTCCGGCAGGACCGAATCAACCGAGAAGTCAAGCCCGTCCTTGCCCTCTGCACCAATGTAGCCCGACTCATTGGCTTCACTGTCGTCCAGCCAAGGGTCGTCTGCGCCCGGGTTGTCAAAGATATCGAGGTCGTCACCCGCCTCAGCCAGGCTTTCTGCATCAAAACGCTCGCCCGCTTGACTTGTTTCGCCCGCGCCACCGTTTGCCGCTGCTTCAGATGATGGCACCAGCGCCGCTGCGGCCTGCGCGGCAGCGGCCTGCTCTTCAAACGCCCTTTCATGCACGCTGACCAGGGCATCGAAAAGCACGGGAATGCGCTCTTCAGGGTAGTTGATCAACTGCAAACCCTGACGCAACTTGACCAGCAAATTGGGCACCATTTGAACCAGCTTGGCGCGGTTTCTTTGCGTCAATCGCGACTGCACGCTCCAGACCAAATCGTCCACCAGCGCCAGGTAGCCATCAGGATCGTTCACCCCATCAGCGCGGCCAAGTTGCGACTCGGCCACCACCTGCGCCCATGGCCCGCGCAAGAACGCTGTGACCATGTCCGGGACGTCTTTGTCCAGCAATTTTTTCTGAAAGTCCTCGGCCAGCCGTTGCGCCAGCAAATTACGCTGTTCGGCATGCAAAAGGGCCTTGGCATTCTCTTCATGCCGCTTGCGTTGCACGTTCTCGTCGCGCTCCCAGCCTTCTTCAAGCTTGCGCAAAACACGGGCAAAGGATGCCGCGTCGCCCTCGCCGCTGGTCAGCACCTGGGTGGCGTTGGAGATGGCTTTGGTAAACCGACCGAAGCCTTCGTCACTTTCAGATGAATATGCCAGGCTTTTGTGGGTCATGCGGTCCAGCAACTGACGTGCCGGGTGCTGGCGCTCGCTGAAGTACCGGGGGTCGGCTTTGGACAGCTGCAACAGCGCGGGTTCAAGCTCTTTGAGAAGTTCACGCACGCGGGGCAGCAGGCGCGAGTCGTTCATCAAATTTTCGAGCATGAGCCGCACCACCTCGCCCCCCAACTGCTGGCCAATCTGCTTGCTTTGGGGTTTGTCATTGGCCAGCATGCCCGAATTGCCAAAACTGGCACCGGCTCTTTGCGCATCCAGCACATCACGCTTTTTGGCGCGTTTGGCCAGGCGAAGCATCATGGGCTCAACCAGCTTCAGGTCTTCCAAGGCCACGACCGAAAACGGCACGGTGTGCAGAAAATCTTTGGGGCCGGTGTCTGTGGAGCGGGGGTCAAAATCTCCGGCCAGCAAGCGGCGCAACTTGTCCAGCGTCAACAGCGTGCGGGTGACGGCAGTGTCGGGTGCTTTGCCGCCCACCGAACCACCGCCTTGACCTGGACCCGTCTGCATGGCGGGTTCGACCCCCTGTGAGCGCAGCCAATTGGTCACATCTTTGTAAAGCTGCCGCAAGGACACACCCATCAAGCTGGCAGCCCGCGTAAGCAAGACGACCCGCGCATCATGGTCGTGCACATGGGCGCCCAAACTGGCTCGCAGGGCCTGCACAAATGAATCGGGCTTTAACGGATTGAGTTGCGACTGAACCGACACCAAACCCAGCAAATTGCTGACCAGCGCGTTCAACTGGGGCAAGGTCTCTTCAACCGCCTGCGTCACCTCTTGCAGTGCCAGTGCAAATTCGATGTTGGAATCTATTTCCTTCTCGTCCAAAAATTGAAAGTCGTCAAACCGCAAAATCGGCTTGACCGCCATGTCGTGGGCACCCCGGTTGAACAAGGCCCCCCGCAGCTCTGCAGCAAAAGTGGTTTTGACCGCCTGCAGGTTTAACTTGAGAGACTCAACCGCATGGGCTTGCGCTTGGCTAGACCCTGCGATAGTGGCGCTGGCATTGCTTTTGGCGTGACCCTTGCTGGAGGCCAATGGCTGTGGTTTGGCAGAGTTCAGGCCGTCAATGACGCTGCCAATCAGTTGGTCAGACTGTTGCAGTACCGCTTCAAGGCAATCACGCAATGCAGGTTTAGCCTGAGCCCGCCCATCGGCGGCTCCTATCCTTGGCATTGGAAACATCATCGTCAATCACTCCCGCTGAATCAAAGTACCGCCCACCCGAACACCTAGTTAGCAACTAGTTAGCAGATATTTACCTCGCCAACCCGACAGTTTTCCTTGCAATTGCAGAAAAACCGACCGGGGCACACCGCGTAACAAAACTCTGTCATTCTCCCAGTAGAACAGGTTTGTGACCAGTGTCCGAAAAGCAATTGCTTACATATTGTTGTGCCTGGGTCTCAGTCAACAACGCAGCCGAGCGATGGCCCAAGGTCAAACCGGCGGTGCTGAAGGTTTTGATAGCAAGCCCTTCCATGCGATAATACGACCAGTTGTGGAATCTCAGTTGCCCACAATTGCAGCAACTTGCTGGGAGCGCTCGGTTTTTTAAACGGCCATTGTTCCACTTTTGACTCTATCGACCTTGACTGATCCGGCGCGCTTTGGCTGCCGGACAGGCCGATATCCCTAGCGCCCCGGACGGGTGCAACACAAACTCATGAATTTCGAAGATTTAAAGCTGGCTCCTGCCATCGTTCAGGCTGTGCGCGAGCATGGTTACGAAACCCCCACAGCCATTCAGGCCGAGGCAATTCCCATGGTGCTCAACGGCCACGACTTGCTGGGCGGCGCGCAAACCGGCACCGGCAAAACCGCAGCGTTTGTGCTGCCCATGCTGCACAAGCTGGACGCGGGCCAAAGCGCAGTCAACAAATTTGGCGGCACAGGCATTCGCGCCTTGGTGCTGACGCCCACCCGGGAACTGGCGGCCCAGGTTGAAGAATCGGTCAAGGTGTATGGCAAGTTTTTGAAGCTCACCAGCACCGTGATTTTTGGCGGCGTCGGCATGAACCCGCAAATCAGCCGCGTGAAAAAAGGCATCGATATTCTGGTGGCCACACCGGGCCGCCTGCTGGATTTGCTCCAACAAGGCGTGCTTGACTTGGGCCAAGTGCAAATGCTGGTGCTCGACGAAGCCGACCGAATGCTGGACATGGGTTTCATTCACGATGTGAAAAAAGTTTTGGCCGCCGTGCCCAGAGACAAGCAAAGCCTGTTGTTCTCTGCGACGTTCAGCGATGAAATCCGCGACCTGGCAGCCACGCTGCTGAAAAACCCGCAAAGCGTGCAAGTCACCCCGCGCAACACCACCGTGCAACGCATCACCCAGGTAATTCACCCGGTGGGACGCGGCAAGAAAAAGGCGCTGTTGGCGCACATCATCAACGAGCAAAACTGGAGCCAGGTGCTGGTGTTCACCCGCACCAAATTTGGCGCCAACAACGTGGCTGAGTTTTTGACCAAAAATGGCATTCACGCCATGGCCCTGCATGGCAACAAAAGCCAAACCGCGCGCACCGAAGCCTTAAGCGGTTTTAAAAGCGGAGACATTCGCGCCCTGGTCGCCACCGATATTGCCGCCCGCGGCATTGACATTGACGACCTGCCGCATGTGGTGAATTACGACATTCCCAATGTCTCGGAAGACTATGTGCACCGAATTGGCCGCACAGGCCGTGCGGGTGCCGACGGCGCGGCGGTGAACCTGGTTTGCATGGACGAAGAAGGCTTCATGCAAGACATCGAGCGCTTCACCAAGCAAAATATTGAAGTCAAAGTGGTGGCGGGTTTCGAGCCTGAGCCAGGCGAGCATGCTGAGCCAATCGCCATGGGTCGCCAGACGATTTGGGGTGGCGCTGGCAAAGCCCCAAGCCGCGACGTGATGATGGCCGCAGGCCGCGCGGCCCGCACCGAGATGTTGACCCGCGTGCGCGAAAGCAAGGGCGCTAACGGTGGCGGCGGCGGCGGCGGCGGTGGCAATGGACGCGGCGCGCGCAACGGCCAAGGCGCTGGGCGTGGAGCAGGCGGTGGGAATGGTGGCGGAGGTGGTGGTGGCCGAAACAGCCCAAGCCATGGCGCCCGCAATGAGGGCCGCAACGCCAACCGGAATGTCGGTCGCGGCGAAGACAGCAACAGAAATCTCGAAGATGCCCAACCGACAAACCATGCGCCGCGCAACTTCAGCTCGCGCACACCGCAAGACCGCGTTCGCTCGGGCGGCGGGTTTGGGGGTGGATTTGGTGGCGGCGCGGGCCAAGCACCTCGTCCCGCGCAAGGCGGTCAACCTGACCCGATGCGCACCAGCGTTGACATGATGGCCGAACGCAGCGGCGCCCGCCGTGGCGGCGGGGGTGGCGGCTATGGCGGCGGAAATCGCAATACTGGCGGTGGCGGTGGCGGTGGTGGCGGTGGACGCTCCGGCAGTGGAGGCGGCGGTGGTTATGGAGGCGGCGGCGGATCACGGGGCCCCGGCGGAAACCGCGGCTCGTTTGGTCGTTAAAACGGCCTTATCAGCAAACCTTTCGTGACCCTGAACTCAGGGTCACCAAAACGCAACCCGGGGCCGGAACCATCGCGCCTCACCGGTGCGGAACTGAGCCCAATTTCAATAAGTGCCACGTCGCCTCAATTGCTATATTAAATATAGCAAACTATTGATATAGTTCGAGAGCTAGAGGCAGATTTGACCGATAAATTGGACATTTCAGCGTAATTTGCCCGAAGTCATATCACCGGTGATATGACTTCTTCAAAACCCCATCAAGCGCGTACAAACAGGGTGACTAAGGGCTCGTCGCCAAGTTGTCGGCTCCAATGGCCGTGAATTTGGGGGTCAAAGGCGGCACCCGCTGGCAACAAGTCGATCGAGTAAAAATGCTCTCCGGGTTTGAAAACTCGCGACACACCACCCTGCAAACCAATCTCCATCTGCCCCCCCAATATGAACACCCACTGCGGCGTGGTGGAGCAATGAAACTGGCTCCTGAAACCCACTGGGCTTTGGCGCAATTGCAATCCGCCCGAGGGCATCAAGCTGGACAGCATGGCCTGAGGATTGCCCTCGCCCAATGCAATCGGCTCCTCGCGAAATTGAGCCCGCCCATCGGTGTCTGTGAAAAGAATAACCTTGGTAAAAGTTGCCATGCTGTGCCTGCTCTATCTGTAAAAAAGGTGGTTTGTTGATGGACGGTCAAACCACAAATTGGCATTTTCGCCAATGGGTTATTGGACCAACCTACTGCGCAATCGCATCGTCAAACGCAATCAATACTTT
>JANNCN010000204.1:0-3176 GCA_031386665.1 Rhodoferax sp.
TTTAGGTGACTTGATGCACGTGGCTGCTGTGCAGTTTGCACAGCCCAGTGTCACGATTCAGTTTGATGGCGATTCCAAAACCGCAGCAGCCCAACGCAAAAAAGTCTATGCCGATGCGGCCAAAGGCAAGTACCTGTTTGCAGTGGCTCACGTGTCGTTCCCCGGCATTGGCCGCGTGCGTGCGGAGGGCGCGGGCTATGCCTGGATGCCTGTGAATTACTCGCCAACCAAGTAATTGCCCCGGTGGCCTCTACTCGTTGCTATTAAAGTTATAGCTATAAAGCTATATAATTCGAGAGCTAGAGGCCGATTTGATCATATTTTTGTGAATTTTGCCACTTTTCGGGGTGTTTTGACAAAAGTGATATCACCGGTGATATCAACTCCCGCAAACCCCTCTCAAGTCGCAAAATTTGGCGGCCTGCGTTCTTTGAGCGACTGAACGCCCTCGCGCACATCAGGCCCGCCAAAGCCCATGAACTCCAGCGCCAACGAGGTGTCAAAATTTGGCCCAGCTTGGCGCAGCCAGTTGTTCAGCGCGTACTTGGTCCATCGAATGGCGGTTTGACTGCCCGCAGCCAAGCGGACGGCGATCTCGTACGCACGCGGCAGCAACTCGGCATCATCCACCGCCAGCGACACCAGCCCAATGCGTTCAGCTTCCAGGCCACTGATCGGTTCGCACAGTAACAAATAGTATTTGGCTTTGGCCATGCTGCACAACAGCGGCCAAACGATGGCGGCATGGTCGCCCGCCGCCACGCCAAGCCGGGTGTGGCCATCGACGATCTTGGCGGTTTTGGTGGCGATCGAAATGTCAGCTAGCAAGCCCGCCACCAGTCCCGCACCGACCGCTGGGCCATGCATGGCGCTCACAATCGGTTTGTCGCAATTGATCACGTTGTAGACCAGGTCGCGCGCCTCCTTCCACACGCGGGAGCGCACGGCAAAGTCGTCGGCCATGTCCTGCACCAGCGCTAGGTCGCCTCCGCCCGAGAAGCCCATGCCATCGCCGCGCAGCACGGCGCACCGCACCGAATCGTCCGCCCCCACGTCGCGCCAAATTTCGCTCAGCTCCCAATGACCAGCGTGACCCGAAGTGGGCAGCTTGCCATTGCCGCCCGGCCCGTCGGCGCGCATTTGGATGTCAAGCACCGCACCGTCTTTGCCCCGGCGGGTGATGTTGAGGGTTTTGTATTTTTGGTAGCAGGTGGAGTCCATGGGGCTGGCGAGGTGAGTCGGTATTGGATGGGTAGCGGGACTGATAGCTTAATCCACGCCATTTGCGGAAAATCCTGAATGCGAGAGAAATTTTTTGATTGATAATTAAACCTAGGCTTACGCTCAAGCCTCCCCCCTCCAATGGGAAAGTACGCTACATGCAGGGCGGTTGACATATTCGCAAACCAAATGTTCGGGCTAGGCGCATAAGGAGGGGTTGCGACATCTGCTCGCAACAAGAGGTTTAGCCATGAAACTTTCTGTCCCCGTATACAGCCTGAAAAGGTTGG
The DNA here is from genome assembly GCA_031386665.1 of Rhodoferax sp. GTDB lineage: Bacteria > Pseudomonadota > Gammaproteobacteria > Burkholderiales > Burkholderiaceae_C > JANYCG01. The sequence continues at coordinate 1,512 of JANNCN010000204.1, forward strand.
CAAAAAATCTATCAAAGGAAAAAAAGATACCGCTGCATGCGGCTTTGAACCTTGTCGCAAAAGACGAAGGATTCCAAAGTTGGGGCCTGCTCGCCGCGCGAGTTTCCGCCGAAAGTCCTGCTGAAAAATTGCTTTCCATGTTGGCGCCTGGGGAGTTAATTCTGCTGGGAGCACGACTCGGTCAGGGCAAAACGTTGATGGGGCTAGACCTCGCCATTAAGTCGACTCAAGCAGGTCTATCCGGCTGGTTCTTTACTTTAGAGTGGAATACGAGTGATCTATTGGGCTACGTGCAAAAGCTGGGCGAGTCACTGTCAACAATCGGCGATGATTTCAAGTTTGATAACTCTGACGAGATATGCGCAACCTACATCATTGAGCGACTTTCTACCGCAAAAAGGGGAACAGTGGTCGTTATTGATTACCTTCAGATTCTGGATCAGAGGAGAGAGCATCCACCGATTGCCATGCAGGTTCAGTCCATTAAGGAATTTGCGCGCAGCCGTGGACTGACCTTCGTGTTTATCTCCCAGATAGACAGGTCTTTTGATGCAAGAGTGCAGCCATTGCCGAGTCTCTCAGACGTTCGATTGCCGAACCCTCTCGATCTCACTCAATTCGACAAAGCATACTTTCTGAATAACGGGGCATTTCAAATGTCGGTGATCAACTGACGCATTGCTGATTTACTCAAAACGTCGCCCCTGCACCATCCACAATTCGAAGCCGCGGTGGGTGGTTAAACCGGAAGTTTTTGACGACTGCTTTCTTGAAGTCTGTAAGTCAGCTTTCAGCCCTAATCACTCGCAGACCACTGTCTAGGGGATACGGCCGAAAACGCTAGTCCAAAGGCGCATGCAACCGTGTTTCCTTCGTCACGATGCCGCCACGATTGCCGATCTCGATGGAGCCATAGCGCTCCTTGAAGCATTCCGGCAATGGCCGGTCTCCGGGCATGGACAACCACAGCCTTAGCAGGTGTCGCCTCTTGCCTGGTTCGGGCCAATCTACAAATCCGGTGCGGTCATGCAGCTGCGAATGGTTGTAGACGAACTGCATGTCACCGGGCTGCAGCTGCATGCAGAAATGCAGGTCGGGATCATTGGCCAGTGCATCAAACATGTCGAGCGCCTCGACGTGCGCGGGTGTCAAGCGCATCACACCTTCGAATCTTTGCGCGCTGTCGATGTATTGGCGTTGGTAGAACACGGTCAGGCGCCCTTCATGCCAGCTCAGTGGAGGTATCGTCATCCAGGCCAAAGCGCCTTCGGGGACTTCGCCCCGGCGGTCGGTGGCGATAGGGTCGAACAGCTTCTCGAGCAAGTCAGGTCGCAGCTCTCGCATGCGGTTGTAGATCGTCTCAGCGCTAACCAGCAAGGATCGTCCACCTTCCTTGGCCTCGCGAAGGCATAACAAGCCCACAACGTCAGCGCTGTCAGTGTGAAAGGTCTGGCGTTCGGCCGTTTGGTAAATCCGTGTGTTCGGGTCTAGGGACGATACGCCGAGGTCGCGTACATGCCCGAGGATGTGGCCCGCCGCATTCTGCGACCGCGCACTGCCGAGATGGGCGCCGATGCCGCAGAAAACCGTGGCGGCAAATTCTTGGCTGAAGCCCGCAACGGGCAAGCCGCGCAGTACTTCGATTCCGTTGCCATGCAACAGCTT
>JANNCN010000016.1:0-3211 GCA_031386665.1 Rhodoferax sp.
CAATGCGTGGCAATTTTGCGCCCGCCGGGCATTGAATTGCCCGTGGTTCAAGGGGCACATGTGACCCTGTGTTGGGACGGCGATTCGATTTCGCGCTGGTATCGCAAGTCGGATGTTGTAAAACTGCCTTGATCGTGATGCTTGCAGCGTGCAGCGTGCAGCCTGACCCGAGCGATTTCTTTCGGGGCTGCCCCTTCAAAAAATTGGCAGCTTAAACCTTCTCGCTCAACCGCCCTTCAACAAACTTGTGCAAAACACTTGCTACCAAAGTCTGATAAGGGATGCCATCAGCCAAGGCGCGTCGTTGCAAGCCGCGCAGGTCTTTGGACGAGATCCGGATATTGAGGCGCGCGTCTTTGCGAAACGTGGCTTCGGCATATTCGCGGTGCCGTGCGAGCAGCGTCACTGTGTCCGCGACGCGGGTGGTCTTGCCGGCTTCGTAGGCACTGAGGATTTCCTGCTCTTCCTCGTCGAGCTTGTCATCGCGCGGATCGGATTTGCGGGATGCGGAGTTGCTTTAGTCATGGCTTGCTCCGGTCGCGTTTCGTGGCTTTGCGGTTGGGGATGATGGTTTTCAAAGCCTGGCGCGTTCAAGCCCCAAGCACCGTACCGCGTCTGGCACTGCGCTGCCTCCGGCGAATCGCCAGACCCACCACCATAGCGACAACCACGCCAATAGCCAAGGCGACGTACGCGAAGGTGAACATGGCAAACTTGATGGCCGCGAGGGATGAATACAGCAAGGCAAGGCTGTCAGGGAAGCCCGCGGGATCGGCCAGCATGACGTAAGAAACCAGGTTCTCAAGCGTGTCGGCGATAGGCGCAATCGCCGACAACAGCGCTGCACCCACCATGATGCGTCGACCACGATGGTTTGCCGCAAACAGCCGCGACGCCCACAACAGAGCCACCACGTGCAGCACCAGCACGGTCAGAATGAATACATGGTCAATGAACTGCGTGCGCAGGTACAAATCCATCGTGCCCCACTCAACGAGTTGCGCGTACCAGCCCTTGAGCTGAGTTGCATTGAAAGAAAGTTGCGCCTGAAAATAAGGCACCGGGAAGCGCGAAAGCGCATAACTCTCATTGAGCCAGTTGGTTGCGAGTGTGTTGGTTACCAAGGCTAATGTGAAAAGTGCACCCAGCCAGAGAGTCTTTGGGCGATGAAGCAGATACGTGAACAGGGCAGCCATAACGAGGTCTTTCAGCGATTGATGATGACCGTGATGGTTGCACCCCTGCGCGCTGTTCGGGTCTCGGCCCGGTTGCGATGTATTTCGGTTTGTTTCAGTTGCTCCGGTGCGATAACGCGGCAAGTCGCAGTCCTGGCAGGCCTTCAAAGTCGGTGGTGTTAAGTGTCAACAACACGTACCCGTTTTCAATTGCTTGTGCCGCGATCCACAGATCGTTGTAGCGGGGTCGGGGTGATCGCCCCGCTTGCTTGACAGCCGCCGCGAGCACGCCAAACGCCGAAGATGTGTGGGTTGACACTCCCAACGTCGGGCGGATTTCCACTTGACGCAGGTAGGCGGCGCGCATGACGCGTTCGGTCGGGTCAATACAGGAATGAACACCAAAACTGAGCTCACCCAGCGAAATGACTGACGTGAACACCGGCGCATCACCCGCCGCGTCAATGACGGCCTGCGGCTCCACTTGCTTGGCAGCAAGCGCGACCCAAATACAGCTATCGAAAATCATGCCCATGCGATCATGCCCAAGGGTCAACTACCGCATTTCCAAAGTCATCTTTACTTGCCTTCAGCCAAGCCGCCGCCTGCGTGGCAGAGAGCATGGGCAACGCCAAGCCAGCAAGCGCCTGCAATGCCGTCATCGTTCGCTGTGGCGGCATGATTTGGGCAATCATCGTGTGGTTGCGCTTAATAGCGACGGTTTCCCCCCGACTGGCAACCGTGTCCAGAATTTCTCGGGTGTTTCGGGCGAGGTCGGTGGCGGTGATGGTTTGCATAACGGTTTGCGTATATTGCGTATTGATACGCATAATACACGAAAATCTGCTGACAGTGCAAGCATCAAGACGGCGCGAAAATGCTCGGCAAACTGGAATCAAAGAGGCGTGTAATGAATCATCAAGACTGGCTGGCAGGGCAATCCAACCGCCAAGACTATGTTTGCGGCGCTTAGGGCTAGTTGATTGCAGTTGACTTTCAAGGGCGTGTAAGGGGCTTATACGATTCGCGCGGTTTGAATCATCATGCCAAGTCTGGCGTTCAACAGCCGCCCGCCCAGTTTAAAGCTCCCGGACCATGAGATTTCTGACCTTCGATGCTGCGGCAGATGAGGGCCAGCCTAAGTGCGATGTTTTGCGCGCTGCTAGTTTTCATCTCTTACACTTTGCGTTCGCGCATCCACGCGAAGACGATTTTGATCTACCTATAGAGAAAGGCATGCAATGAAAGCAGATGAGGTTATTTCAAAATGTAGCTTGGAATATGAGCGTCTAATTACAGTTGTTAACAGCGAAACAAAATCCGGTGACATTGAGTTTTGGGATCATTGCGAAGAGTCGACTTCGGCGATGCTTGCAGAACTGAACGATGTTGTGAATACGAATCCGCCGAGCGAAGAATTTCGTTCCCTGTTTACGAAAATTCAATACATGAACACCCATGCGTTGCAGCAGATAAGCACATGCGAGCAGCGTCAAAGGGAAGGCAATTGAGCATCGAAATGCTTTAGCCCAAAGCCCCCCACCTCGCCCACCGCTCATCTACCGCAGCCTCAAAGCACGGAAATCTCAGGGTCTGGGGGGTTTGAACAGGGCAGACAGCCAAATTGGGGTCAGATCCCAATTTGGCTGTCTGCCCTGTTCAAAGACCGACAGAGCCGCGCTTGTTTGAGCGAAGCGAGTTTGCGCGGCGGCCCTGAGGTTGAGCACTGCAGATGGTCGCCCGAAGGGCCTGCGACACCCGGGCGGTGGGCGGGCTGTGGGGTTTCGGGCGGTCTTCAAACCGCCCTGAAATTTACCAAACCTTTACCGCAGCGGGCTATGGGGTAAGCCGTGCAGGGGTTTAATCCGGGTGCATGACAAAATCAAACCATGAAACTCCTGGCTGCTTCTAACCGCCCACTGACCCACCCAACGGCTCCAAGCTTCCAGCTTGGCCGATCGGTGGCCCCGGCTTTGACGGCTTTAGCCTTTGCTGCTGTTACCGGCGCTGGGGGTTGGTGGTTCGGCCAGCGCTCG
>JANNCN010000050.1:0-23009 GCA_031386665.1 Rhodoferax sp.
GCGTTGCAGCGTGATCTGTTGGCAGTTGCCAACCGTGCCACGTTGCAAACCCGCGCCATTCAAACGGGCGGCTTAAGCCGGTTCGAAAGCAAGCTTGACACCTCGATTCGGCTGAATGATCAATTCAAACTGAACGTCACGGTCAGCGCCAATGTATATTCGTCTCTTGACTCCACCGCCATTGCTGCTGTGCCCACGCGCGACATTGAAGTCAGGGTTGGCGTTGAAGCCAAACGCCCTTGGGGGGACGTGACCGCCCATGTGACACTGCGCGACGCCTTGGCCACCAACGCAGGTTTTGGCCTGCAAGTGAAGCCGAAACTTGGCAACCGGGTGAACGCGACGTTAGAGGCTGCATTGGCTGAACGAGCCGACGAAAGCAGCGCACTGCTGGTGGCGGGCTTAAGAGATCGGGTTGCAGCCACTGCTTCTTTTCAAGCAAATTCGAGCTTGAACACCCAAGCCAGTTTGACGCAAAGCTTTTACCGAACCCAAACTGGCGCGCCCTTGGGTGGGTCGGTTGACGCAGCCTTGTCGGCCAGCCTCGCCCTTGGCCGCATTGGCCGCAGTCACCTCGATACTCGATTGCAAGGCCAACTGAGGCGCAGCGTGGTTCGGGCCGATGGCACACCTGACGCGGGCACCAGTTTTTTGCAGACAAGTGGCGCAGCACCCTCTGTGGCCCTGTTTTTGGGGCCGTCATCAACCTCTCTGTCGGCCAGTTTGGGGCTGGGCCTGGCTCAAAGCGATCCAGCCAGCTACAGCCGCGCCTGGAAACCGTGGGGCGAAATTGGGTTGGAGACCCGCCAAACTGACGTCTCAGTGCAAACCCAAGGCTTGTTACGATTGGGAATCAAAGGCGCGGTGATAGGACGAGACCAATTCAGCGTGAATCTGGACGTGCGCCCCTCATCGGCTGGCGGCGCAGCGGCGCAAGGCAGCAGTGAGTTGGGTGTGCGGTATGACTTGTTTTTTAATCGATGAAATTACCATGAAAAATTACCAAATCCTGGCATCCATGCTGAGCGCTGTTTTGCTGGTTGGCTGCAGTAGCATTTCACCTTCCAGCAGCAGCAGCCGGGCGCAGATGAAACAGGCCATCACACAAAGCGACAAAGTTGCCATGCTGCCCGTCGCCAACTTCACCGATGTGGCACAAGCGGGCCTCAGAGTCGAAGTTCTGCTAGAAACCGCACTGCGGCAAATTGGCATTCGCCAACTGGTGGTGTACCCAGCAGGGCTCAGCACCGAAACGCTGTTTGAAAGCAATGAACGCAAGGTTCAAGGCGAAGCCGAAAAGTGGGCCGTGAGCCAGGGGTTTCGCTATGTGGTGAGCGCCTCTGTCAACGAGTGGCGCTATAAAGTCGGGGTAGACGGTGAACCCGCTGTGGGTTTGATGGTGCAGGTGAAAGACTTGCAAACCAATGAGGTCGCGTACTCGGCCGCAGGCGGACGCACGGGTGGCGGGCGCGAGGCGCTGGCAGCCGTCGGCCTGCAGTTGGTCGCGGAACTGGTGGCTGGAATCCCCGTTGAGCCAGTTGGCAAACAACCGGGCAATTCGACCAGCACCAATGCCGTGAAGCCCTAAAACTTTGCCAGCAATGCCGAAGCGCGCGTTCAAAAACCACTGGGCCTTGACCCCTCCAACCCGTTGACCCCCAAAGCATCATCCTGGGCAGAGAAACTGCGCCTGCCGTTTGCGCTGGCTTGGTTGGTGGTCAGCCGAACCCTGGCGATCATTCGATTTGGTTTTCGACGGTTGATTCGGCACCACCCAGGAATCGGCTCTCGCATCGCCGAAACTGTTATCTTGCCGGCTCTGGTCATTTACCTGGCATTTGTGAGCAACCCGGCCAATCCGTTTTACATTGACTCTGGCTTCCCCTGGCCCTGGATTAGCCCTCTTTTGATTGCCCTTCGCTACGGCGTGGGCTTCGGCTCAGCAGCGGCTACGGGCTTGCTGCTGGTCTGGGCCTGGCTGGCACCCGACCCGGTGTTTCCCCGGCTTTACTTTTTGGGGGGTGCCATCACAACCCTGATTGCGGGTGAATTTGGCAGCTATTGGCGCATGCGCATGACCCGCCTGCAAGAGAGCTTGGACTTCCTGAATGACAAAGCCGAACGGCTGACGCGACGCTTGTATTTGGTGAAACTGTCGCACGACGAGCTCGAGTATGAAATGGTCGACCGCCCCGGCACGCTGCGCGAATCCCTCATTGAATTGCGAATTTTGATGGATCGCCACACGCGGGAGAATCCAACGGAAGTTGCTGCCTTGCCCGGTGCCCAACACATGCTGGATTTTGTCATGCAGCATTGCCGGGTTGATTCAGCCGCCATCTATTCGGTTCGCCTTGAACCGTCCATTGAACTCAAGCGAGTGGCCAGCGCAGGCGTGATGGACGAGGTCGACAAAGATGACCCGATGATCGTGCGAGCCCTGGAAAGCGGCCAATCGGTGCATTTGCAGGACGTTTTGCTTGAGCTTTCGCAGCGAAAACAGCTGATTGCCGTGGCGCCATTGATCAGCAGCGCGCGCCAACCGTTTGGCTTGCTGGCCATCGGTGGAATGCCTTTCACGTCCTTGACGTCGGACAATTTGCAAACCATCGCCGTCCTGATGGAAAGCTACGCAGACTATTTGCGTTTAACGCTTCAAGCGAATCAACTGTTACCAGACTGGCCGGACGCGCCGCGCAGCCTGGCGGGTGAATTTGCGTGGCTTAACCGGCTTCAGCTCAGTTTTGGGCAACCTAGCCGATGCGCGGTTTGGCGCATTCAGCATGGCCGTGAGAACGAAATGTTGGAATACCTGCTTGAATTGCATTCGCGCGGCGAATCTGCCTGGCGCTGGCCAGTCGGTCGCCAAGCCACCACCAGCAAACCCTGTGTGATTGCCCTGATTCCCTTCATCGATGAAAACGGCCTGCGGGTCTACACCCAGCGCATTTTTGATGCCATGGCCAGCGGTTTCCCAGACCTGAACGCCGAGCAGCTTAATCTGCAGCACTTTGCATTGGGCCAAGAGGACAGTTTTTCCCACCTTCGGCAAATGGCGCAAGGCAGATGATGCATTGGTTCGCCAAAATATCGTCGGCGTTTGCCCTGGAAGTGGCGGCACTCAGCATGCTCAGCCGCCAACCGTCATGGCAAGACCTGGCAAGTTACTTTGCACTGCATGCCATGGCCAGCGCCCTGGTGACTTGGGTGGCCTGGGCGAATTTGCCAGGAAAATTCAAGTTTCCGGCAGGGCCAGCCTGCGCCTTGCTGTGGGTGTTTGCCTTTTTCATCCCGGCGTTGGGCGGCATGGGAATTTTGGCAGTGGCCCACTTTGCCCGCTTGTTTCCGCGGGTATTGCGAACCGAGCGTTTTCTGGCCATTCGAATGCCCGAGTTTTCAGACGTTCAGCGCGAGGCAACCGAGCGAAGTGACCTGCGCGCGAGCGACGCACGGCGCATTTTGAAAGACATCGGTTTGCCACTGGAAACCCGCCTGCGTGTGCTGGTGGCCATGCAAGTGATGCAGCCCAAAGCAGCCATTCCGCTCTTGTTGGGTCTGCTGTCTGACCCGTCTGAAGACATTCGCCTTTTGGCTTACAGCATGATGGACGCCTGGGAGAAAGACCTGGTTCAAAAAATTCAAGTTGCCCAACAGAGCCTGACATCAGCGCGCAAAAGCGAATTACAGACCCCGTTGGTGAACGCCCTGCGTCAACTGGCTGAATTGCACTGGATGCAGGCTGACACGGGTCTGGCCCGTGGCGACCTGCGGCGATTCACACTGGAACACGCCAGGAAATTTTGCGAGGAATTGCTGGACATCGACGCCAGCGCGCAGGGCATTTGGCAGCTTTACGCCCGCGTTTTGATTGAGCTTGGGCAGCTTGAAGACGCCCAACACGCCGTGCAACTCGCCCGCCAACAGCAAATGCCAGCCGTCGAGGTGTGGTCGCTCATGGGCCAAATTGCCTATTTGCGCCGAGACTTTGCCCAGGTGCGTGCTTGCGCAGCAGAGATTCCAGACGGCATTTTGCTGTCTCCCGTGCCAGCCAGCACTGCCAACTATTGGCGCCAACGCCGCATTTATCAGGTCGATGCGCATGTCTGACCGAGTGATTGGCAATTTGGCGAACCCTGTCGCGTCCGCCGATGTGGGTTTGCTGCTGGAAGGCACCTACCCCTACGTGTCGGGCGGCGTGTCCAGCTGGGTGCATCAAATCATCAATGGCTTTCCTGACCTGACTTTCGCCATCTGCTTTCTGGGGTCCCGGCGACAAGACTATTCAGAGAAAAAATTTGTGCTGCCAGCCAATGTGGTTCATCTGGAGGAGCACTACCTCTCTGAGTCAGGCATGGCACCGCCCGTGATGCAGCCGCGCGACGACGTTGAGATGTTTGACTTGAATCAAGAGCTGCACGACTACTTTCGCGCACCTGAAGCGCTGGCAGGCCGTGGCGCCATGGTGCTAGAAACCATGGCTGCCGAGTTGCAAGGCCGCATGAACCCGAGCCAGTTTTTGTACACCGAGGCCAGCTGGAATTACACGACCGACCAGTACAAAGAGCGTTGCACCGACCCGAGTTTTGTCGACTATTTTTGGACCGTGCGCACCATGCATACGCCCATTTGGGTTCTGTCCAACGTCGTCGAGAAATTTCCGCCCGTGCGCGTGTACCACACCGTGTCGACTGGTTACGCAGGGTTTTTAGGGGCGTTGCTGAAGCGCCGCTACGGGAAAAGCCTGATTTTGAGCGAGCACGGCATTTACACCAAAGAGCGGCGCATTGACCTGTATGCCGCCCGCTGGATTGCCGACAATCGCACCGTGCTGCAGCGCGACCCCACCCAGTCGGGCTACTTTCGCAGCATGTGGATTCGTTTTTTCGAAGCCTTGGGTCGCATGTGTTACGACGCCAGTGACCAGATCATTGCCTTGTACGAAGCCAACCGCTTGCGCCAAATTCAGGATGGTGCCAAAGCCGAACGAACCAGCAACATTGCCAACGGCATTGACATCGTTCGATTTGGTGCGCTGAGAGCCTTGCGGCCCGACACCATTCCGCCCATCATGTGCCTGATTGGCCGGGTGGTACCGATCAAAGACATCAAAACCTACATTCGCGCAACCCGCGTGATGGTAAGCCGCCGACCCGACGTGCAGGCCTGGATTGCCGGGCCCGAGGAAGAAAGCCCTGACTACGCCATCGAATGCCGCGAGCTGGTCAAGAGTCTCGGTCTAGAGGACAACGTCAAGTTTTTGGGTTTCCAAAAATTAACCGATCTGCTGCCTCAAATCGGCCTCGTGGTGCTCTCCTCCATCAGCGAGGCGCTGCCCCTGGTTTTGCTTGAAGGCTATGCTGCAGGCGTGCCGGCCGTCAGCACCGACGTGGGCAGTTGCCATCAGCTCATCTATGGGCTGGACGACGAAGACAAGGCCTTGGGAGCCTCGGGGGCAGTGGTCGGTATTGCGGACGCCCAAGCACTGGCCGAAGCGGCGTTGCACTTTTTGAACGACCCAGTGGCCTGGCACAGCGCCGCCCAGGCCGGCATTTTGCGAGTGGAGCGCTATTACACCCACCCCATCATGTTTGCCCGCTACCGCGCGGTGTATGACTTGGCACTCAACCCTTCGCCCATTGCGTTTGACGCCAAGCCTGACGTGAACGACAAACCGGGTGGCTGCCCCTTGTCGATCAGTCCGCTTGCGCCCACAACGGGCTCTCAACTTGACTCGCCCGACATTGAAAAATTTGAGCCACCACCACCCGTGCGACGGCCCAATTTGCGAACCAGCACCGGAAGCAGCCGCCCTGAACGCCGTGAACTTGGTGGGCCGGATTCATCGTCTATCGATGTGATCGTCTAAGACCAATCCAACACGGCAACGGCTCGCTAAAACTCCCCACAACCACGAGAGACACAAACAACACATGGCAGGTATTGGCTTCGAGATTCGAAAAATCATGAACCGGGACAGCTACTTTGCCCTGGTGCGAGCCTATGCTTACGCGGGTTTGATCAGCTCTGGCCCCTGGATTCTGTCGATTCTGGGCCTGGTCGCCATTGGACTGATGTCTGTCAACGTCGATTCGCCCGATCTTCAGATCACGCAGTTTCAGGTCTCGGTCACCTACCTCATCATGAGTTCATTGATATTGACGGGCAGCCTGCAGTTGTCATTCACGCGTTGGGTGTCAGACCAACTTTTTGGCCGCCGAAGCCTGAACATCGTGCCTAACTTTGCTGGGGTGATTCTGGTGACCAATATGGTCGCCGGTGCCTTGGCGACCGCGCTGGTTTTTGCATCTTTTCAGGGTGAAAGCGTGATCTACCGCACCCTCATGGTGGCGGGTTTTGTGACCATGTGCGACGTCTGGATTGCCACCATTTTCATGAGCGGCTTGAAGTTTTACAAAACCATTGTGTTGCTGTTTGGCGGGGGTTACACCGTCTCGGTGTTGCTCGCGCTGGTGTTGCGCGGCAGTGGCCTGGAAGGGCTTTTGGCAGGCTACATCATTGGGCAACTGTTCATGCTGATGGGCATGATTTTCGTCATCTTGCGCAGCTTTCCCTCTGAACGGTTAATCGCATTCGACTGCTTCAAGCCTAGGGCCATGTTTCCCACTCTCATGGCCGTCGGCGTGCTGTTCAATTTTGCAGTGTGGGCTGACAAAATTATTTTCTGGTTCGCACCAGACACCGGCCACGCCGTGATCGGGCCGCTGCGTGCCAGCGTCATCTACGACATGCCAGTGTTCATGGCCTACCTGGGCATCATTCCTGGCATGGCGGTCTTTCTGGTGCGGTTTGAAACCGATTTTGTCGAGTGGTACGACAAGTTTTACGAGGCGGTGCGCGCCGGGGGGTCGTTGGAAGAAATTGCCCGCATGCGCGATGAAATGGTTTACGCAGTGCGCCAAGGGCTCTTTGACATTATCAAAATGCAAACCTTGTCAGTGCTGTTGTTGATCGTTTTTGCGCCCACCCTGTTTGAAAAACTGGCCATCAGCGCCTTGTACTTGCCTTTGTTTTACGTCGATGCGGTAGCGGCCAGCCTGCAAGTCGCACTGCTGGCCGTGATGAACGTTTTCTTTTACCTGGACAAGCGCCGAGATGTGTTGGCAACGGTTGCATTGCTGGCTGTGCTGAACGTGGTGCTGTCCACCGTGTCGCTTCGGCTGGGGGCTGTTTACTACGGTTACGGCTTCGCACTGGCCATGCTGATCACCCTGCTGTTTGCGTTGCGTCGCATGGAGCACAAACTCGGGCGCCTCGAGTACGAGACCTTCATGCTGCAATAGTGCCGTGAGTGAAACCAGCGTTTGCTATAATATAAATAGCAAGCTATTGATATTATTCGAGAGCTAGAGGCCTATTTTGTTCATAATTTGACCAAAATCACCAAAATTGAGGAAAGTCATATCACCGGTGATATGACTTTTGAAAGAGGCCTAAATCATGAGGATCAGTGAGCCTGATCCTCATCACGCACCTCAAGCTCCTCAAGCTCATCCAGCCGCTCAAACAGTCTCGTAAACAATTTGCGCCTGGCCTGCATCCGCCAAGGCAACCCAGCTTGCCAATGCCGCGTCACTCGGGTAGAACTTGCTGGCTTCATTCAATTGCAGTTCGACGATCGCCGCATCCGGCCCGTCGGTGGGCAGCGAGGCATCGGCCACCAGTGTTTTCTTCAGTGCCAAACGCACCGCCAGGCCACGCAGCAACTCGCCTTGGTCGCTTAGCTCTCGCTTTGGGGGAAATTCGCGCAACAACCGAGCCAAGTCGGGATTTTTGCCGTTGAGCGCCACTTTCAAATACTTGCCAAAACGGCAACGCGCCTGGTCCAAATCCCAAATCTGAGTGACGGTCAGTTGAATACCGCCCGAAAACCGGTCTGGCTGCAGCTTGCCCATCACAACCACCAACTCGTCTTCCTTGAGCAGATTTTTGTGCGCGTTCATCAAAGCTTCGTCCACCCGAGCGTCGATCACCCCGGTTTGGTCGTCCAGCTTGAACAGCGCCAATTTGCCGCGCTGCCCGTTGATCACCCGAAAATCATTCACGATACCTGCCAGCAGTTGGGGTTCGCGGGTGTCGATCAGGTCACCAATGTGCCGTTTGACAAACCGCCGAACCTCTAGTTTTACCTCGTCAAAGAGGTGCCCCGACAGGTAAAAACCGACGGCCGTTTTCTCATACGTCAGACGTTCCTTGACGCCCCACGGCAGCGCATCAATCAGGTCGGGCTCCTGGGTGCTGGAGCCATGGTCGTCTTCGCCACCCATGTCAAACAGCCCGCCCTGGTTGGCATTGGCAACACTGGCATTGGCAAAGTCGAAAGCCCGATCCACAGACGCCATGAGCGACGCCCGGTTCATTTGCAAACTGTCAAAACCACCTGCCTTGATCAACGCTTCAATCGCCCGTTTGTTCAGCTTGCTGCGGTCCACCCGCACGCAAAAATCAAACAAACTGGTGAACGGGCCACCCGCCTCGCGCGCCGCCACAATGGCTTCAATCGCTTGCTGTCCGGTGCCTTTGACCGCACCCAGCCCATAGCGAATGACTGTGTCAGAGATCGGTTCAAACCGGTGCCCACCCCGGTTCACGTTGGGGGCTTCAAACGTCAACCCTTCCTTGATGGCGTCTTCATGTAGCGCCTTCAGTTTGTCGGTGTCGTCCATCTCCACCGTCATGTTGGCGCAAAAAAACTCGGCTGCGTAATGGACCTTGAGCCAACCCGTGTGGTACGCCAGCAGCGCGTAGGCCGCCGAGTGCGATTTGTTAAACCCGTAGCCCGCAAACTTCTCCATGTGGTCGAACACTTCGTCGGCCTTTTGCTGCGTCAGGCCGTTCACTGCCGCGCCATCGCGAAATATCTGCCGATGCTCGGCCATTTCTTCGGCCTTTTTCTTGCCCATCGCGCGGCGCAACATGTCTGCGCCCCCCAATGAGTAGCCGCCCAGAATCTGCGCCATCTGCATCACCTGCTCCTGGTACACCATCACGCCATAGGTGTCTTTCAGGATGCCTTCGACCCGCGGGTCGGGGTACTCAACCGGTTCGCGTCCCATTTTGCGAGCCACGTAGGTCGGAATCAGGTCCATGGGGCCGGGCCGGTACAGCGCGTTCATCGCAATCAGGTCTTCCAGCCGGGTCGGTTTGGAGTCTCGCAGCAAGCCCTGCATGCCGCGCGATTCAAACTGAAACACGGCCTCTGTCCGCGCTTCGGCAAACAAGCGGTACACGCGGGCATCGTCCAGCGGCAGGTTTTCAAACGCAAATGCCCCCTGGCCCTTGTGCCGTGCGACGATCAGATCCTTCGCAATTTCCAGAATCGTGAGCGTGGCCAGACCCAAAAAGTCGAACTTGACGAGGCCAATCGCCTCTACGTCGTCTTTGTCAAACTGGCTAACGGCCGAGTCGCTGCCCGGCTGCTGGTACAGCGGACAAAAATCAGTCAACTTGCTGGGCGCAATCAGCACCCCACCCGCATGCATGCCTACGTTGCGCGTCAATCCTTCGAGTTTTTGGGCCAAGGCCAGCAGCGTCTTGACGTCATCTTCTTTGTCCAAGCGATCCGCCAAAATGGGCTCAGCCTTGATCGCAGCCTCAATCGTGATGTGGGTGCCAGGCTTGTTGGGAATGAGCTTGCTGATGCCGTCGCAAAAGGTGTAGCTCATGTCCAAAACACGCCCCACATCGCGAATCGCGGCGCGCGCGGCCATAGTGCCAAAGGTCACAATCTGGCTGACGGCTTCTTTGCCATATTTGACCTTCACATAGTCGATCACCCGATCCCGATTGGCTTGGCAAAAGTCAATATCGAAGTCGGGCATGGACACCCGCTCAGGGTTCAAAAACCGCTCAAACAGCAAGTCGTAATGCAGCGGGTCCAGGTCGGTGATCTTCAGCGAATACGCCACCAGTGAACCCGCGCCAGAGCCGCGGCCTGGGCCCACTGGGCAAGCGTTGTTTTTGGCCCAGTTGATGAAGTCTCCAACGATCAGAAAATACCCTGGAAAACCCATGTTCAAAATCGTCGTGATCTCAAATTCAAGCCGTTCGAGGTACCTGGGCCGCTCTTTCTCTCGTTGGGCTTGATCGGGGTACAGGTGAATCAAACGCTCTTTCAGCCCCTCATGCGAGGCATACCGAAAGTAGTTGTCACTGGTCATGCGCTCGCCATTGACCAGGGGCGTCGGAAACTCTGGCAATTGAGGTTTGCCCAACACCAGGTTCAAGTTGCAGCGCTTGGCAATTTCGACGGTATTGGCCAGGGCCGATGGCAAGTCGGCAAACAGAGCGCTCATTTCGGCGGACGACTTGAAGTATTGGTCACGGGTGAATTTGCGGACTCGCTTTTGGTTGCCCAAAATCTCGCCTTCAGAAATGCACACCCTGGCCTCGTGCGCTTCATAGTCGTCTGGCAGCAAAAACTGGGCGGGGTGGGTTGCGACCACTGGCAAGTTCAACCGGGCCGCCAGGTGCACGGCGCCCGCCACCTGGGCCTCGTCATCGGGGCGGCCCGCGCGTTGAACCTCAATGTAAAAACGGTGCGGAAATATTTGTGCTAATTGCAAGGCCGCCTCTCGGGCGCGTGACTCGTCACCTTGCGTCAAAGCTTGACCCACAGGGCCGGACGGTCCGCCTGAAAGCGCAATCAAACCTTCATTCAATGCCTGAAGCCACGCCAGCTTCACGACCGGCTGCGCCTTCACTACATTTTGCGTATAGGCTCTTGCCAACAGTTCAGACAGGTTCAAATAGCCCTGGGTGCTTTGCACCAGCACCACCATGCGCGAAAACGCAGTTGAATCTGCGCCCAAGCCCTCCAAAACGATTTCAGCACCAATGATGGGCTTGACGCCCTTGCTGCGCGCTTCTTTGTAAAACTTGACAGCCCCAAACAGATTGCTTAAGTCCGTGATAGCCAAAGCGCCTTGGCTATCGGAAGCTGCGCTTTTGACCATGTCGTCAATGCGAATGGTGGCATCGACGACAGAAAATTCGGTGTGAGTGCGAAGGTGAACATACATACCTGACATTGTAAGAAGTCGCCAGACTTCTCCTCAGAATTGAGTACAGCAAAGGCTTGCCACGACTAAAGTAGGGCGCGACATTGACGCCGCTCTCTGCTAGAGTGACAACAGACTGTTACGTTTGCCTGCTTTTGCCTTTTAAAGCCGCCTTTAAATGCCGCTTCTACACCCAGGAGATTTCGATGAATCCACTATCCACTGAAGCTTTGGCGTCACCCAATGCCAGCAATTCTTGGGGCAGTCGTCTAACCTGGCCCAAAGCGCATCTGGCGTCTTGTGCTGTGCTGTTAGCGGCTTGCAGTGCACCTGCCACCGCGCCCGACCCAACTCCTGAAAAAGCGGCTGTATCCGCCCCGGCAGCGCCTGCGCCCACGGTGGTGGCTGCACCGGCGCCCGCCGCAGTCGCTCCACTACCGCCCACTGCCCTGCCGCATCAAGAGGCAGTTTTGCTGGCAGCCCGAGATTTGTTCAGCAAGGCCCAGCTACCCGCCGGTCAAAATTTCAACCTGGTGATTGACCCCTTGGTAGACGGCTCCACCGGCCTGCAGTCGTTGGCCACCGCCGCAGTCGAAAAACAACTGACCAGCCTAGTGAACAGCGACTTCCCCAGGTTTCAGATCAAACCCTTGAATTCCGCGAACCTGGCCACGGCGCCCTTGGTGTTCATTGGCACCTTCACACCCATCAACCTGCAAGGCAAGGGCTCTGGAGAGCGCGACGCCTACCGCGTATGCTTTGCATTGGCAGACCTCAAAACCGGAAAAATCGTGAGCAAAGGATTTGCCAGGTCGCAAACGGCCGGGGTTGACGCAACACCTCTACCCTATTTTCAAGATGCGCCGCTGTGGGTGAATGACCGCATCGTCGAAGGCTATATTAAAACCTGTCAAGGCACCAAAGCCGGTGACCCCATCAACCCCGCTTACCTGGACAAGGTGGCTGCCATCGCCGGCATTGACGAGGCTACCAAAGCCTACAACGCCAAAAAATACCCCGAGTCGCTGGCACTGTTCACCTCGCTGTTGCGCACCTCGGCGGGTGACCAGCCCAGAGTCCACACGGGGGTGTATCTGTCCAATCTGAAGCTCGGCCGACGTGACCCCGCCATGCAGGCATTTGGCAAAATTACCAAGCAAGGGCTCGATGCACAGCGGCTTGCCGTCAAATTCAATTTCCAGCCCGGTGGGGCCAGTTTTGCCAAAGACAACAACCCCTATGACCGCTGGCTCAAAGAATTGGCGGGCCAATCATCGCTGGCTGCCAAGAACCCAAGCGCGTGCTTTGAAGTAGCCGGGCACACCGGACGCGGCGGCTCAGAGCCGATGAACGAGAGAATTTCTTTGCAACGCGCCGAGTACGTCAAGCAGCGCCTTGTCGCTGAAAAGAAAGAGCTGGCCTCCCGCATCAGCACCAAAGGCTATGGCTCCACAGAGGCTTTGGTTGCCACTGGGCGAGATGACCCATCGGATGCGCTGGATCGGCGCATTGAACTGAAGTCGAAGGCGTGCACCTAAGGCACGCCAGGGGCAGCTTGCCAATGAGGGTGACTCGCATCCTCGCTGGTCTACTGATTGGCGTGTGGACACTGCCCGTCTTTTCGCAACTGCTGCAAACGCCCGCACTGCGCATTGACACAGGCATGCACAGCGCACCTGTGCGTGCTTTGGACGTCGACAAAGCGGACCGGTTTGCCGTGACTGCGTCTGAGGACAAAACGGCCCGCATTTGGGATTTAGGCCAAGGTCGCCTGCTACAGACACTTCGCCCTCCCATGGGCGCAGACAACGACGGCAAACTGTTTGCGGCCAGCATCACGCCCCAGGGCGACGTCGTGGCTGTCGGCGGCTGGTCACCTGACAATGACGTTTACCTGTTTGACCGGGCCAGCGGCGCGATGATTCAGCGAATCACGGGTCTGGCCAACACCATCACCAGTTTGAGTTTTTCCCCGAATGGTCAAATGTTGGCAATTGGTCTGTGGGGGAAAAACGGGGTCAGGCTTTTCGGCACTGCCACCACGGCGAACTGGCGAACCAGTCAAGAGCTTGCCAGCGACTTGCGTTACGACGGTGAAGTCTATGGCGCTCAGTTTTCCAGCGATGGCAAGCGCCTCGCAACCGCGAGTGTTGACGGCCTGGTGCGCCTGTACGACGTAAGCCAAAACCGCCTTACTGTTTTGCAAAGCGCGCGGGTACCCGGCGGGAACCAACCGTTTGGTATTGCATTTTCCCCAGACGCTACAGTATTGGCAGTGAGTTTTTCTGACAGCGCAGCGGTCGTTGTCTTGCATGCCAACACTTTAAAAATTGCCTACGCGCCTAACATTGATGGTGTCAACAACGGCAGTTTGAATGCACTGGCGTGGTCGCACAACGGGCGTGAATTATTGGCTGCCGGCACCTGGAAGCGGCCTGACGGTCAGCACGGCTTGAAGCGATGGTCAGACGCAGGACGCGGTAGCGCCACCGAAACCAGTTTGACAGGCAACAGCGTGGTTGCCCTGCGCTCCCTGGCAGACGCTCGCGTGGTTTACGCCGCCACTGACCCGGCCTGGGGATGGTTGAATCCGGCTCAGGGCGGTGGCGTACTGGGCACCAATCATGTCGTTCAAAGCGGCTTGATTGACTTCAGAGGTGGAAGATCTGCCTTCAGATTGGCACCCAAGGGCAATGCCATTGCGTTCGCTGCCAAGCAAGTCAACGGGACAGAAAACGCGCTGGGCTTTGATTTCAAGGATGCCGCTTGGGTTGCACCCCAAAACACTTGGCCCGCCGCGCAGTTGTCGGGTTCTGGCTTGCAAATTGCCGATTGGCAAGACGGCGCAGCGCCCAAGCTCAATGGTCGAACCCTGGCACTGACCGACAACGAAATTGCAAGTTCTGCGGCCATCGCGCCCGGCGCAAAAGGTTTTGCGTTGGGCACCAGCTTTTATGTTCGTTACTACAAATCTGACGGCACCCTGATTTGGCGTGTGGCGGCCCCCGCAGCAACATGGCAAGTGAATTTGTCAGCCGATGGCCGCTGGCTTGTGGCCGCCTTCAGCGACGGATCCATTCGCTGGTTTCGCACACGCGATGGTGTGGAGGCGCTTGCATTTTTACCGCATGTCGACCAAAAGCGCTGGGTCGCCTGGACGCCCCAAGGCTACTACGCAGCAAGTCCTGGTGGTGAAGACCTGTTTGGCTGGCAACTGAACCGGGGCGCGTCGGTTGCGGCAGACTTTTTCCCAGGCTCGCGGTTTCGGGCCACCTATTTCCGCCCAGACGTCATTACCGCCGTGCTTGCCCATGCTGATTTTGAATCCGCTTTTCGGATCGCCAACCAAAACCTGGCGGCTCTGGAGATCACGCCATCACCATTGCCGACTCCATTGCCCGCGAGCGGTGGAGCCGTTGCAGCAATCGAATTGAAAACACCCCCCGTGCTGACCGTACTTTCCCCCAAAGACGGGGCTAGCTTTTCAACCCGTGACGTGGTGCTGAGCGTGGCGATTCGCGCACCGGCGGGTTCACCGCCATTGAGTTTGCGAGCCCGGCTGAACGGCAGTTTGTTTGAACTGCCCCTGGCATCGGCCAACCAATGGGCCAGCAACCGCAACCTGGTGGTCGAAAAAGTTGAAGTGGCGTCCGCTTCGGTAGACATAGCAGGCACAGCCCAAATTCGCTATGAGCAGCGCGTCACCCTGCCCGGCCAAGATGTGGAATTGATGCTTTTCGCAGACAACCGCAATGGCTATTCAACGCCCGCTGTGATTCGATTGAAATGGACAGGTGCGGCCAACACGGACTTGCCAGTGGCCGTTTCACCAGGCGCAGCCGCCACCCAAGCCGGCTTGGCCACCACCGCAGGGCTGCCACCTGCCGTCGCTGCAGCGCCTGACTATCGCCCCGCCCTGTACATGCTGGCGGTGGGGGTCAGCAAGTACCAGAACGCCAGCATTCAGTTGGGGTTTGCCTCCAAAGATGCCACCGACTTCGTCAACGTGTTCAAGCTGCAAGACAAGCAGCTTTACCGCAAGGTCGAGGTCAAATTGCTGACCGACACCAATGCCAAACGGGATGATATTTTGGACGGATTGGAGTGGATTCGCCGCGAGATGACCTCGCGCGACGTGGGCGTGGTGTTCATGGCAGGCCACGGCGTCAACGACAGCGACGGCGTTTACTACTACTTACCCCAAGACACCGACCCCGACAAGCTCAAACGCACAGGCGTGATCTTCACCGAGATCCGAAACACTTTGGCCGCATTGCCTGGCAAGGCACTGTTTTTTGTGGACACTTGCCATTCGGGCAATGTGCTGGGCACCGGCAGACGCGCTGTCAACAATGATTTGACGGCCGTGGTCAATGAACTGTCCAGCGCCGAAAACGGAGTGATTGTGTTTGCCGCATCGACCGGGCGCCAAGCGTCTCAAGAATCTGCTGAATGGGGCAATGGGGCCTTCACCAAAGCCGTGATTGAAGGCATGAGCGGCAAAGCTGACGTGGGGCGCACAGGCCGCGTCACTCACAAGATGCTGGATCTGTATGTGTCCGAACGGGTCAAAACACTGACGCGCGGCACTCAATCACCCGTGACGATCGTGCCGCAGGGCATTTCCGACTTTCCGGTAGCGATCTCGCGATAAGGCCTTGGCGGTATTCACGCCAAGACCTTGTAGCTACTTAGCTGCGCAGTTTGGTGGCGACTTCGTTCACGCGCTTGCCATAGGCGACGGCTGTGTCCAAATCGCCCTGAGGAATAGCGCTGGCGGGGTCTTGCGGGCCAACTTGGGCCATCACACCTGAATTGGAGCCAATGCGGTTGATGGTGCCGTTGTTGAGCGCGGGCTGGCCCACCCAAATCATGCCTTGCTGCATGGACAAGGTGATGAAATATTGCAAGGTCGAGAGCTTGTCGCCACTGGGGCTGGCAGAGCAGGTAAAGCCACCTGCCACTTTGTCTTTCCAGGCGCTGGTAAACCATTTTTTGCTGGTTGCGTCTGCGAATTTTTTGAACTGCCAGCTGGCCATGCCCATGTAGGTGGGGCTTCCCATGATGATCGCGTCGGCCGCGTCCAGGCTGGCCCACTGTGCGTCGGTCAAATTGCCCTCTGCATCGATGGTGATCAGCTCAGCAGCGGCACCTTGCGCCACAAACTCCGCCACGCGCTGCGTGTGCCCATAACCCGAGTGATAAACAACTGCTACTTTTGCCATTTTGTAATGTCCTGATTGAACTAAAAAAAGAAAACCTGACTATCAGGCTTTCACCGAAAGAATGTGACGCGGAAGGCAGCGAGTTACGCGCCGCGCTTGGCGTTCAAGCTCCATGCACCGGCACCATGAGCAGCCAAAACCAACAAGCCACCCACGACGGCAATATTCTTGAAGAACATCAATTGCTGCACCATGACCTGATCGGCGGGCATTCCCCAAAAATTGTGAAAGATGACTGTGGCCACCAAAGTGAACCCGGCCAGCGCCAGGGCGGCCCAGCGGGTGCCAAAGCCAGCAATCAGAGCAAGCCCACCCAGTACTTCAACCAAAATGGCGATAGCTGCCGCGACCGTTGGCAACGGCAGGCCTTTGGAGGCGATGTAGCCCACCGTGCCTGCAAATCCGCCGATTTTGCTGATCCCAGCGGGCAGAAAGAGAAATGCCAAAAGCAGGCGTCCGACCAGTGTCAACGGGTTTTGAAGTGAAGTGAACATGAATTGATCCTGTTAAAAAAATTGAAGATAGAAGTGGAAAATCGTTGGCTATAAAGAGCCGAATTCAAATTTGCAAAAGTTCAAGCGCTGAGGTCAAACACCAGCACTTCGGCATTCACGCCGCTGTTCAGTTCCAGGGCAGCTTCGTTAGCGATCAAGGCCGCATCGCCAGTTTTCAGGCTTTGGCCATTCACCTTCAACTCGCCTCGCACCAAGTGCACATAGCATTTGCGGCTCGTGTTCAGCGCCATTCGCGTGGACTGCTCCCCATCAAACAAACCCGCATACAAGCGCGCGTCAGCGTGAAGCGTGACCGATCCGTTGGCGCCATCAGGCGACGCAACCAGCCTCAGTTGGCCCTGCTTGTCGGCATCAGCAAAGGTTTTTTGCTCGTAACTGGGCGCAATGCCTGTGACGTTGGGTTCAATCCAGATTTGAAAGAAATGAGTGGTTTCGTTTGGGGCGTGGTTGAACTCGCTGTGCTGCACACCAGTGCCTGCGCTCATGCGCTGCACGTCACCGGGGGGAATGCCCTTGACATTGCCCAGCGTGTCTTTGTGCGCAATGTTGCCGCTCAAGACGTAGCTGACGATTTCCATGTCGCGATGGCCGTGCGTGCCAAACCCAGTGCCCGGCGCTATGCGGTCTTCGTTAATGACCCGCAGGTTGCCAAAGCCCATGTGCTTGGGGTCGTGGTAACCCGCGAAAGAAAAACTGTGAAAGGACTTGAGCCATCCATGGTCGGCGTAGCCGCGTTCGAGCGAGGGGCGAAGGGTCAGCATGACATTGATCCTTTCAAGTGATTCATCTTTTGTTTCGACATGGATCAAACTATAGGTTCATTGAATGCTTGGCAGGTACAGCTCGTTTGACTTCATCATTCAAAATATTTGAATTAAAATGCTGACTCAATGCAAAATTCAAGAGATGTGTTGACACCCGACGCGATGGCGATGTTACAAACCATCGCCGATGCGGGCAGCTTTGCAGGCGCTGCACGCCAGCTCGGTTTGGTGCCAAGTGCCTTGACCTACCGGGTGCGCCAAATTGAAGATGCGCTGGACGTGCTGTTATTTGACAGAAGTTCTCGCCATGCCAAACCCACCGAAGCGGGGGCCGAGCTGCTGCGTGAAGGCGCTCGCTTGCTCATCGAAATTGATGCCGTGGCCAACCGCGTGAAGCGTGTGGCAACGGGCTGGGAGCCGCAGCTGACCATTGCCGTGGACAGCATCATTGCAAAGGGCCTCATCATGGAACTTTGCGACGCTTTTTTGTCGCTGAAGCCACCCACACGCATTCGCCTGCGGGAGGAGGCACTTTCGGGCACACTTCAAGCGCTGACGTCGGGCCAGGCAGATTTGGCGATTGGCGTGGCGATTGAGCCCGGCATTCATGCCGACCTGCAAAGCAAACTGTTGGGGCCAGTCGCTTTCGTCTTTGCGGTGGCCCCGCACCATCCCTTGGCCAGCCTGCCCGAACCACTGACCGACGCCGTCATTCAACACCACCGCGCCGTGGCCGTGGCCGACTCTGTGCAGCGCGGCGCAGGTATGACCTTGGGGCTTTTGAGCGGTCAGGATGTGTTCACCGTCGCCACTATGCCCGACAAGCTGGATGCGCAACTGCGCGGCTTGGGCGGGGGGTTTTTACCCGAACCCATAGCCCGACCGTTTGTTCAGAGTGGCCGCCTGGTGGTCAAAAAGGTGTCCCAACCCGAGCGCGTGGCTCGCCTCAATTACGCTTGGCGCGGTGCCCCCAAGGCGGGACAAGCCCGCGCGTTGCAGTGGTGGTTGAAGCAGCTTGAAAGCCCTGCCACTCGGTGTGCCTTGATAGGCCAGCATCGAGGCGTGTAAAGTGCAGGTCATAACACTACAAATGGAGAAACAGGCAATGTCCAAACACCCCCCCCAAAAACCGAAACAAAAGATCTCGCGGCACTACGCCGTTGTTGGTGCGGGCATGGCTGGCATGGTGTGCGCGCGCACCCTGGTGCAAGCTGGGCACCAAGTCACGGTTTTTGAGAAAAGCGCAGGTTTGGGCGGGCGCATGGCCACCCGCAGCAGCGCGTTTGGGTCATTCGATCACGGCGCGCAGTACTTCACCGTGCGCGATGCGCGATTTGCCAAAGCCCTTGAAACCGTGCCCGGGGTGTGCAAACGCTGGAGCGCCAACACTGTGCAGGTGCTGGACGCCTTGGGTCGCGTGGCAGCCGCGGGCCTGCCTGCCCGGGAAGCGCACTGGGTGCCGTCGCCGGGCATGAAGTCCTTGGTCAGCGCCTGGGCCAAGCCGCTGGTGGATGCGCACCGGGTCGAAATGCAAACCCGTGTGACCCACATTGAACCTGATTCTCTGGACGCCAGCCGCTGGCAACTGCGCACCTCGGGCGTGGCCGACTCAAGCCATGTATTTTCTGGCTTTGATGGCGTGATATTGGCGCTGCCAGCGCCCCAAGCGGCCGACCTGCTGCGCACTGGCAAAGGTTTGGGCAAAGTGGGAGCACCGTTGGACAAAGTGAAAATCGCCCCTTGTTGGACCTTGATGCTGGCGTTCCCCCAAGCCATGCAGGCCAACATGTCGGCGCTGGGGCCACAGTGGAATGCTGCCCGCAGCACCCACCACCGCATTGCCTGGCTGACCCGCGAGTCGTCTAAACCCGGGCGCGGCTCGGTCGAGCGTTGGACCGTTCAAGCCAGCGCTGCCTGGTCGCAAGAGCATCTGCAAGACGATGCCCCGCGCATTCAGGCCAAGCTCCTCAAAGCGTTTTCTGAAGTCACCGGCATTCGCGCCGAACCCAGCCACATCGACACCCAGCGCTGGTTGTACGCCCAAACGACGGTGCCTCTGGGCCAAAGCCATCTGTGGGACGCCAGCGCCCGCGTGGGGGTGTGTGGCGATTGGTGCATTGGGCATCGAGTAGAAGACGCGTTCGTCTCCGGCCTGGAACTCGCGTTGGCGGCGCTTTAAACTCCTAATTTGGGCTCAGAACACATTGACCCGATGGGCCGAGCGTCCTCTGGCGCACCCCAGTGTTTAACCCTTTGCACTACCGGGGCCGCTTTGCGCCCTCGCCCACCGGCCCCTTGCATGCGGGCTCATTGGTCGCAGCGCTGGCCAGTTGGCTTGACGCCCGCGCCCATGGCGGCACTTGGCTGGTTCGAATAGAAGATGTTGACACACCGCGCTGCGTTGTGGGTGCCGATTTTTTTATATTGAAACAGTTGACTTCGATGGGCCTTGTCAGTGACGAGACACCGCTTTATCAATCATACCGGTCAGCGGTCTACAACCAGGCCTTGGGCGATTTGGTGGTGCAGGGGCAAGCCTTCCCATGCACCTGCTCACGCAAAGCGATTTTGACCCACTACCTGGCGCAGGGGCACAGGCCGCAGCGGCATGCCGAACTGGTTTACCCAGGCACCTGCCGACCCGAGTACACCAGCACCGAGTTCAAAGCGGCTCTGACCCAGTTTGCAGACCCTACCGAGCCCTGCGCGTGGCGTTTTCGCACCGACCGGCAAGCTTTGCCCGAGACTGCGTGGCAAGACCGCCGCTTGGGCGCTCAGACTCAAAATATCGCTGAATCTGTGGGGGACTTTGCGATGCGCCGGGCCGATGGTTGCACCACTTACCAGCTGGCCGTGGTGGTTGACGACGCCTTTCAGGGCATCACCCACGTGGTACGCGGCGAAGATTTGGCAGACAACACCGCGCGGCAAATTTTGCTGCAACGCGCCCTTGGGCTGGCTACGCCCGTCTACATGCACACACCCTTGGTTTTGGGAGCTAACGGCGAAAAGCTATCCAAGCAAAATGGGGCCGCTCCGCTGGACATCAGTCACCCGCTGCCAAACCTCAAAGCCGCTGCCCAGCGGTTGGGCTTGAACACCAGCGCGCTTCCAAGCATCTCAGAGGCCTTGACAAGCTGGGTCGGGCAATGGAGCACTCTTTACAATCTGCCCCGTGACTAATTTGCCCAACCCGACACCGTCTGATTCCCCTACCGCCCCGGATCAGGCCCTTCAGCCCAGCCAGCCGCGCCAAACCCGCACGCCCCGCACGCCAGAGAACATCGCTTTCCCCAAAAACATCAAAAGTTTTGTGCGCCGAACAGGCCGAACCACGGCGGGCCAAGCCAGAGCGTTTGAAGACCTTGGCCCCGAATTTTTAGTGCCCTACCGGCTGGAAATGCTCAACCTGCCCGACCTGTTCGGATCTGTATCCCCTGCGCAGGCTGATCAGAACGGCCCGCAGAGGCCCGTCGTGTTTGAAATCGGCTTTGGTATGGGCGAAGCCTCGGTGGCCATTGCGGCGACGCTGCCAGGCACTGACTTTTTATGCTGCGAGGTGCATGACCCGGGTGTGGGGGCTTTGCTCAAACGCATTGGCGAGCAAGACTTGGGCAATATCCGAATCATTGCGCATGACGCGGTGGAAGTCATCGACACCATGCTGCCGGTCTGGAACCCGTCCCACCCCGAGCGCGGGCTGGACGGGGTGCACATTTTCTTTCCTGATCCGTGGCACAAAAAACGCCATAACAAACGTCGGCTGATTCAGGAACCTCTGATCGCCAAGCTTGCCGCCCGCCTTAAACCCGGCGGCTACCTGCACTGCGCGACCGATTGGCAACCCTACGCAGAACAGATTTTGGAAGTCTTGAGTGCCGAGCCCTTGCTTCAAAACCCGTCCGGGTCGAATGAGTTGGGTGGTTACGCAGCCAAGCCGCATTACCGCCCGCTGACCAAATTCGAAAACCGGGGCATCAAATTGGGCCATGGCGTGTGGGACATCGTCTTCACGCGGCGCTGACCCGCACCCAAAATGGCCCGTTTCAGGCCTAGCCCGCCGCCTGCGCGTCATGGCGTAGGTGCCAGTTGCGTCGTTTCGCCGACTGGACCCTGGCCCACCATGGCTGATTTTTTGATCGCCCGCTTCCCCTGCGTGGCCCGCACCGAATGGCTGCAACGCCTGAACCAGGGTGATGTGCTGGGCGACCAAGGCGATGTTATCAACGCCGCCACGCCATTTGAGGCCGCCCGCAGGCTCTATTACTTCCGCGATGTGCCGTCTGAGCCGAGAATTCCGTTCGATGAGGTC
Organism: Rhodoferax sp.; assembly: GCA_031386665.1. GTDB lineage: Bacteria > Pseudomonadota > Gammaproteobacteria > Burkholderiales > Burkholderiaceae_C > JANYCG01. Next base: position 21,835 of record JANNCN010000050.1, read on the forward strand.
GTGCTGCACCAAGACGCCCATTTGTTAGTGGTCGACAAGCCGCACTTTTTGCCGGTGATGCCCAGTGGCAAATACCTGCATGAAACCGTTCTGGTGCGCCTGAAAAACAAGCTGAATTTGCCTGATTTGGTGCCGATTCACCGGATTGACCGGGATACCGCTGGTTTAGTGCTGTTTTCAACCCAAGTGGCCACCCGCGATGCCTACCACGCCCTGTTTCGCCACCGAGTGGTGCACAAAACCTACGAAGCCATCGCGCCCTGGAACCCCAATCTAGTCTGGCCCTTGCGGCGCGAAAGCCGCATTCTGCCGTCAAGCAATTTCATGCAGCAGCACGAAGTTGACGGTCCGCCCAACGCGCTGACGCTGATCAAGCCACTGGAAGTTTTGGGGCAGTTGGCCCGCTATGAACTGCAGCCCGTCAGCGGCCAACGCCACCAGTTGCGGGTTCACATGGCTGGCCTGGGCCTGCCGATTTTGGGCGATGGCATTTACCCGGTTTTAACGCCCGAAGGTGAAATTGACCTGAGCCTGCCTCTGCAATTGCTGGCCAAATGCATTGAGTTCACCGACCCGCTGAGTGGCGAGCCACGGCGGTTTGAAAGTCAGAGGAGTTTGAAATTTTGAGGTTTTAGGGGTTTTTCGACAAAAGAGGCAATTTTTACCACAATTGTGGTAAATTTGATGAATTTGCGGAATTTTTTGAGAAATGCGAACAAAATAGGGTTCTAGCTCTCGAATAATATCAATAGTTTGCTATTTTATTTATAGCATTTGAAATCACCGATACCGATTCGCCATTGACCGGCACATTGCACAACTTTCAGCGCTTTTCGCCCTGCAATCGCCTCAGTCAACGCGCGATGGCAATTTCCCGTAAAGTCCCTCCACAACCGCCCCGCGCAGCAAACCCCACACCCTTTGGAGCCCGCCTGATGACCGACACCGCTGCCTACACGCCCCCTCAAATCTGGACCTGGAACAAAGACAGCGGTGGGCGGTTCGCCAATATCAACCGCCCCATTGCGGGGCCTACGCAAGACAAGGTGCTGCCCGTGGGCCGCCACCCGATGCAACTGTATTCATTGGCCACGCCCAACGGCGTCAAAGTGACGGTCATGCTCGAAGAACTGCTGGCCCTGGGCCACAGTGGCGCGGAATACGACGCTTGGCTG
>JANNCN010000085.1:0-3070 GCA_031386665.1 Rhodoferax sp.
GCTGTAATTCAGTAGTTGCTTAAGGGCTGCGTCCAGATTTTTACCCGGGGCTTTGTTCTCCCACAAAAACGGCGGATTCCCAACCACCACACTCGCTTTAGGCCATGTTGCTTCCACCGCAACGGCACGAGCGGATTTGTCAACCACCGCAGAATTCAACTCCCCGATCCCAGGTGCGGGTGGGGCAGAGGATTGAGCCGATTTTAAAAAGCTAGGCGTATGAGGCTCAAGCATCTGCCCCGCCCGCGCCTGGGAGCCGACAGCCTGAGAACTGACGCCTTGTGAACCGACGGCTTGCGAACCAGCAACTTGGGAGTCGGCAACAGCAAACGACAACAACGCATCCCGACACTCAATATGATCCAGCGGCTCCAAAACCGGGTTGGTTTTAAACTCGTACCCATGCGCCATGCGCCACTGCAATTCGCCAATCCAAACGGTCACGCGGGCCAACTCGGCGGCGTACTCGTTCAGCTCTATGCCCAGCATGTTGTGCGGGCCGGTCACCAAGTCAGCCTCGCGCTCCAAGCCCATCGCATGTGCATCCAGATGGCTGCGATGTTCCACGTCTTTGAGTGTTTTCAAGCCCAAAAACAGAAAATTGCCGCTGCCACAGGCCGGGTCAAGAATGCGGTACGCGGCCAGCGCATTCAGCCAGTCTTGAAACTTGATTTTTGCGGCTTGGTAATTTTTGTCCCCTGGCGAAGCGTCTACTTTTCGCTGCCCCGGCAATTTCACGGCGGCTCTGGCGCTTTTCTTGCTGGCCGCCAGCAAATTCTCAATTTGCAGGCGCGTTGCATCCCACAGCTGCAGCAACGGCCGCTCGATCACAGGTGACACGATACGCATAATCGTTGCTGGGTCGGTGTAGTGGGCACCCAACTGGCTGCGTTTGGCGGGGTCTAGCCCACGCTCGAACAGCGTGCCAAAAATCGACACGTCAATGGCAGACCAGTTCAGCTCGGCGGCGTTGCGCAGCTCGGTCACGTCCATGATGCTCAAGATGGGCACGTTCACCACCCCAAACAGGCCACCGTTGAACCACGGAATATCGTCCGCCCCAAACATGCCACCATTTTTCATGGCCTGAAACAGATCGCGCAAGCCCTCGTTCAGACGCTCAGACGTGAGTCGCTTATTGACCACCAGGCGCTCAAACATGCGCCCTGGCAGCAGGCCCACGTCTTCGGCGAAAAAGCAGAACAGACATTGGGTTAAGAAATGCGCGACTTGGTTGGCTCGGGATTCAATGGTTTCGGCGTTATCGTCGGCTTTGGCATTGCGGCGGCGCAGCCCTTCGGCCAGCAGCGCAAAACTTCGGGCGGCGGCTTCGGTGATATCACGGCTGGTCTTTTTGGGGCGAAAGCTCTCAGGGTCTAGCCAAACCCGGCGCAGCAGGGCTAGCTTGTCGGGCTGATCCAGCTCAGCCAGCAAAACCGTGTGCACCTCGGTCGGGTGACCGGTGAACTGGGTGTGAATTCGGGTGGTCAGGCGGTCGCACACAATCAACAACGGCGGATTGCTCAAAACCAGGCTGTAATTCAGTAGTTGCTTAAGGGCTGCGTCCAGATTTTTACCCGGGGCTTTGTTCTCCCACGCAAAAGTACCTTGCAAAAATACGTCGCAGTACCCGGTTTTGCCGCCAATCAGGCTGCTTTTTTCTTCAAACCGGTAACCTTCAGCGCTGCCGGGTTTGGGCACCTCAAGCAGCTCGCACAAATCCAGAAAATGGCTTTGTGCGCCTTGCTCTTCGTTCAGCGCAAATGCAGACCCGCCTGGGCCCCATTTTTGGACAAATTGTTGGGGGGTCATAGATCGCTTGCGACTAATGCGGACTGGTCTCAAAAGGGTCTGCGCAGGCAACGCCCAAGGGCTGAAAGTGTTTGAGGTTTCGGGTCAGCAAGGTCAGTTCGTGCTGTTGGGTGATGGCGGCAATGGCGACGTCGGCAAAACCCGGATGACGGCCAATGGCCAATGCAGCGTCTGACATTTGTCCGGCGCGGCGTGCTGTTGCTTGGTCGAGAGGCAAAATACGATGGCCAAAAACCTCGATCATTTGGTCTAGCCAATCTTGCAATCGTTCGGCGCGTTCACTGCTGCTGGACCGGCTCAGCTTCGCAATGCCCTGCGCCAACTCTGCCACCGCAATGCTAGGTAAGAAAAATTGTGCTTCATTGGCTTGCAACCACTCTTTACCCTTTGCGGGCAGGTGCTTTTCTTGCCCCGGTGCAAGAGCAGAAATGACACTGGTGTCAAGCAAAAAACCTTGATCAGCGCGAACCGGCGAAACGCTGGCCCAAAGCGTTGTATTCACAAATCAAGTTCCCGCAAACCAGAGGGGTCGCGCTCTGCAGGAAACAATTCGGGCATCGCCATCAAGTGCGCCAGCAGGCTGGGCTTTGCACTTGGAAACAGCTTTTGACCTGCTTCGATTGGGACGACCATCGCAGACGGCAAGCCATGACGGGTAATGATGGTGGGCTGCCCTCTCTGGGCTGACGCCACAACGGCTGAAAGGCTAGCTTTGGCATCTCTAAGTTGTAGGGTTTGCATGAAAACGCTCCTCGCTGTGACTACAGGTAGTCATTTTACACGAATCTTCTTTAATTCGTACAGCGCCTCCAGGGCCTCACGCGGGCTTAGCGCGTCAGGGTTCAGGGCTTCAACGGCTTTGTCTAAGGCGCTGGATTCAGCCATTTCCATTACGGGCGGTGCGGCGAACAAATCGACCTGCATCTGCGTCGATTCGGCCTGAGCCTCCAGCGCGGCCAGCGCGTGGCGAGCGTGGTTGAGCACGGCGGTGGGCATGCCAGCCAGCCGCGCGACCTGAATGCCGTAGCTTTTGCTGGCCGGACCGGCTTGAATTTCATGTAAAAACACAATGTTTGCGCCCGCTTCCACCGCGCTGACATGCACGTTCACCGCGCTTCGGTGCTTGACCGGAAACTCCGTCAATTCAAAGTAATGGGTGGCAAACAAGGTAAACGCCTGAGTTTTGTCATGCAGTTGCGCGGCGATGGCACCGGCCAAGGCCAGGCCGTCAAAGGTGGAGGTTCCCCTCCCAATTTCG